>CAVJPC010000105.1:0-2192 GCA_963651205.1 Bacteroidaceae bacterium | reverse complement strand
TCAATGCTTCCGTCTCCACCATCATCCCGGCGCGGAGCCTGTTCATGTCGTCGGGGGAGGCATCTGTGAGGTCGATCCTGACGGGGATGCGCTGCTGTACCTTGATGAAGTTGCCGGCGGAGTTGTCGGTCGGCACCAGGGAATATTTAGAGCCGGTCGCTTCGGATATAGCCGTCACTTTACCGTGGAAGACACGGTTGTCGATAGCATCCACCTTGATACGCACCTCCTGGCCGATATAAATGTTACTGATCTGCGTCTCCTTGTAGTTGGCCGTTATCCATTTGTCGTCGCCACGTACCAGGTTGCTCAACGTCTGGCCGGCCTGCACCAGTTGCCCGGTTTCCAGCGTACGGCGGCCCATATATCCGTCGAATGGGGCGGTGACGACCGTGTAGGAGAGGTTGAGCTGCGCCATTTCGAGGTCGGCTTCTTTGCGCAAGATCATGGCTTCCACGCTGCCGCTTTTCTTGCTTGTCTCCGAATATTGCGACTGCGCGGCACTTTTCTGGCGCAGCAAAGCATCGTAGCGGGCTTGCATGGCTTCGTAATTGGCCTTTACCTGTTCGTATTGCTGTTGCGATACCGACTCCTCGGCCAGCAGGTTGGCATAGCGGCGGTAATCCTGTTCCAGTTGCCACAGGCGGGCTTTCGTTTCGGCGATATTGGCCTCCTGCACGCTGACGTTGACCTCCGAAGTCCGTATACCGGAGCTCAGGATGTCTTTCGAGGCGCGGGCATCGAGCAGAGCGGCTTCCGCATCTTTCAGCTTGATACGGTATTCGCGGTCGTCGAGTATCAGCAAGGTGTCGCCCGCTTTTACATGCTGGTGCTCGGTAAAACGGACTTCGTTGATATAACCGGATACACGGATGTTGACCGGGGTGATGTACTGGTCGACAACCGCATCGTTAGTTATCTCGTAGTTCACGTATTTCCAGAAATAATTGACTGTCCAGGATATCCCGCTAAAGGCCAGTAGGATGCATACCGTGTTGAGGGTAATGTTACGTATCTTCAGTCGTCTGAGTTGTTTTCTTTTCTTATCTAGTCCGGACATATCGGTTTGTTTTTATCTGATTATAAATTCCCGCACGAACGCATCAATTGGTAATAACTGTAAATGACTTCCGTCCGTGCATTCGTCAGTTGCAACTCGGCTTCCAACCGGATGCTGCTGGCATCCAGCAAATCGGTCAGGATGGAAAGCTGGTTGAGATAACGGTTCCGCACGATCCGGTAATTCTCTTCGGCTTGCCGGACGGAGAGGAGCAAAGCCTCTACCCGGTCGAGCGCCTCATGGTGCTTGATCCAGGCACTTTTCACGTTGACACGGATATCCTGCCTGACCTGTTCTTCCCGGTTCTTCCGGATATTTACATATTGCCGCGCTTCGTGCACCTTATGCTTATTTTGGTAGAGCGAAGACAAGTTGTAAGAGAGACTGAGCGCGATGTTCCAGTTGTTGGAAAACATATCTTCCATCGTCGTGCTCAACGGGCGTGCCAGCGTATTGGCGGCACGGAGCGAAAGCGAGGGGAGATAATCTGCCTTCGACAGGCGGATATCGTTTTCCGCCAGCCGCGTATTGTAGCGGGCAATCTGCAATTCAGGATAATTCTCGTAAGCCTGCCGCACATATTCGTCACTGCTTTCGAGCGATACCGCCGTGTAGAGCAACCCCGTATCGGGTTGGAGCAGCAAGGTTTCATCCAGTCCGAGGACGACATCCAACTGTTGGGAGACGATGGCGATATTATCGTTCGCTTCCCGGTAAGCCAGTTGGTCGTTAGTCAGTTGCAACTCACTGCGCAGCTCGTCGTTGCGGGTAACGATCCCCTCTTTCTTCAAACGGCGGATATCTTCCAGCCGTCGCGCCGACTCCTCCACGTTACGGGCGAATACCTCTTTTTGCTTGTACAGGCTGAACAAATCCATATATTGGCCGAGCAGCAACAGCTTTATTTCGGCTTTGTCGTTGGTCGAGTTTAAAGCGGCAATCTGCTTTTCCAGCGACGAGCGTTTGATCGTATAATGTATCTTGCCGCCCCGGTAGATCGGTTGCGTCACCTCTACATTATAATTATGCGACCAGTCCGGCATGTCGGGATGCACGGGTTGCGAAAGGCCCCGGCGGAGCTTTTACGAAATTATTTTTTGACGGAAAAACAGGAGTGCCTGTTACCAAAACA
>CAVJPC010000104.1:0-5738 GCA_963651205.1 Bacteroidaceae bacterium | reverse complement strand
TATTAGCAGAATCATCACTTTTTCACGAGGTGGCAGTGAGTGGCGTCGATTTGGCAGCGAGTGGCTTCGCTGCTTGGAATACAGCACGTTACTTTAGCCTATAACTTTGCTGCATGAAATGTCGGGAGATATCCGACCGCCATTTTCGCTCGTTTACTCGCATTCATATCTGTCCCTGTTCAGGACAGATTTTATTTGCGTCATGGCAAATAGCAAGCTGTGTTTTTTGCTGCACGAAACAAGTTCTGCTGCAAAAAACGCTTGCCCCTCCGGGGGGCGCAACCTCCGAAGTCGGTTGCTTATAATGAATCATTCGGGCGATGATTGTTAAGGCGGCAAGGGTGCCTAACGACGGATTATACCACTAAAAAATCCGACGTATGAATGAAAATGCAAAGAATCTCCCCAAAAGGGGAAAAGGGGGTAGAAACCCCAAGAATGATCCGGCGAATTACCGTTATTCGGTAAATTTCACCGCAGTAGAACACGCCCGGTTCCTCACCATGTTTGAGCAATCAGGACTACAATCGAAGGCTCGTTTTATCGCTGCCCGTGTTTTCGGAGACGAGTTTCGAGTGGTAAAAATCGACCGTTCCGCTATGGAATACGTTACTAAACTCACATCTTTTTACGCACAATTCCGTTCCGTTGGGACGAATTACAATCAGGTTGTAAAGGAATTGCATACCAATTTTTCAGAAAAGAAAGCACTTGCTTTGCTCTATAAATTGGAAAAGGCAACGGTAGAACTGGCAGAAACGGGGAAGAAAATTCTGGAATTATCGGAAGAATTTAAGGAACAATGGTTGCAAAAATAAACATCGGTAGCAACCTGTACGGTGCATTGGCGTACAATCAGGAAAAGGTTGATAAAGGTCTGGGAAAGATATTAGGTGCGAATCTTGTGTTTGAACCTGCCGATGGACACTTCAACGTTATTGATTGTATTGAGGACTTTATGCAGTTTATCCCGTCGCACTTCCGTACCGAACAACACGTTTTCCATGTATCCCTGAATCCACATGAGGATGATATTTTGACAGATGACCAACTGGTAGATATCGGAAGGGAATACATGAAACGATTGGGATATGGCGATCAACCTTATCTGATATTCAAGCATGAGGACATTGAGCGGGAGCATATGCACATTGTATCGCTTCGGGTAAAAAGCGACGGAAAAAAGGTTTATGATGGAAAAGAACATGAACGAAGTAAGGCTATAACAGAAGATTTGGAACGGGAATATAACTTGCATCCGGCAGAAGGACAAAAGCAGGGTGAACAATGGGAACTAACCCCTGTCGATTTTTCAAAGGGAAACCTTAAAAAGCAGATTGCATCTGTTATCAAACCGTTGGCTTCTATGTATCACTTTCAGAGCATGGGAGAATATAAAGCCGTCCTTTCCTTATATAATATAAATGTTGAGGAACTGAAAGGCGAGGCAAAAGGAAAGCCTTATCGGGGATTGCTTTATTCCGCTTTGGATAGTGAGGGCAACAAAGTCGGCAATCCGCTAAAGTCTTCCATATTCGGGAAGTCAGTCGGTTACGATGGACTGGAAAAGCGTATGGAGAAATCTGCCGAACGCATCAAAACTAAAAACCTGAAGACACATACATTAAAAGCGGTATCGGAAGCCAAGCAGGGCAGCCAAAGTGAGAGCGAGTTCCGAGCGAAGCTAAGGCAGCAGGGTATTGATGTTCTGTTCAGGCGGAATGATGAAGGACGGATATATGGCGCTACATTCATAGACCATACTACCCGCACCATCCTGAACGGTTCCCGGTTGGGTAAAGAGTATTCCGCTAATGTTTTCAACGACCTGTACGGTGGAAAACAGGAACAAGCACAAGAGCCAGTCAAAGACACACGCCTTTCTGATGTTTACAATAATATTCAGCCAGGCACGCACCATGATAACAGTTACACTTCGGATAGTGTAACCGGTGGGCTTTTCTCAATTCTTAATCCGGAGCCGGAGAACCATCCTAAAGAAGAAATGCCATTACCCCGTCGTAAGAAAAAAAAGAAGCGCAGGTATGGCAGGCAGATGTAAATAAAAACCGTAGAAAAAAAATCTACGGTTTTTTTATAACGCCACTCGCTGCCAAATCGAAGCCACAAGCTACCACATGGCAGAAAATCAATCATTTACAAGAACAACCTCTCTAATTTCGCTTCTCAAACTTTTAATTTTTAAAGATTATGCAACAAGAAGATGATTTAAGAGGACTTGCC
This sequence comes from Bacteroidaceae bacterium, assembly GCA_963651205.1. Classification (GTDB taxonomy): domain Bacteria; phylum Bacteroidota; class Bacteroidia; order Bacteroidales; family Bacteroidaceae; genus Phocaeicola. Next base: position 3,494 of record CAVJPC010000104.1, on the reverse strand, counting down.
AAAGTGATGGAGTTCATGAGGGCAATCAGTATTATTTTTGTAGTGATAAACATTTATTGGTTTTGCTATTACGCTTTGCGTGAATGGGGAATCAATATTTCGGTAGTTGATAAGATACTACTGAACTTTGACCGGACTGCCGGACTATTCGGCAGTATTCTTTATACCAAATTATTTGCCGTTGTTTTCCTTGCCCTTTCATGTCTGGGAACTAAGGGAGTTAAAGAGGAAAAAATCACTTGGCCGAAAATCTATGTTTTTCTGACAATAGGTTTTATCCTGTTCTTTATGAATTGGTGGATACTCGAATTGCCATTACCTGCATCGGCAACAACAGGTTTTTACATCCTGACAATGGCAGCAGGTTATCTGTTCCTTTTGGTCGGTGGATTATGGATGAGCCGTTTACTCAAAAACAATATGTTCGACGACGTATTCAACACAGAGAACGAGAGTTTTATGCAGGAAACACGGCTATTACAGAGTGAATATTCCGTGAACCTGCCTACGAAATTCTGGTATAAGAAAAAAGAATGGCGGGGTTGGATAAACGTTGTAAATCCTTTTCGTGCAAGTATCGTGTTAGGAACTCCGGGCAGTGGGAAGTCATACGCTGTTGTTAATCAATATATTAAGCAACAAATTGAAAAAGGATTTTCAATGTACGTGTATGATTTTAAGTTTCCTGACCTTTCTACAATCGCTTATAATCATTTACTGAACAATCAATTAGGCTACAAAAAAGTCCCCACGTTTTACGTGATAAACTTCGACGATCCGAGCCGTTCACACCGATGTAATCCAATTAACCCTTCTTTCATGGAAGATATTAGCGATGCTTACGAATCGAGTTATACAATTATGCTTAACCTTAATAAAACATGGGTGCAAAAACAAGGCGACTTCTTTGTGGAATCTCCGATAATTCTGTTTGCTGCTATTATATGGTATCTCCGAATTTATAAAGACGGAAAATATTGCACATTCCCTCATGCGATAGAGTTCCTGAATAAAAGGTATGAAGATATTTTCCCTATTTTGACAAGTTATCCCGAACTGGAAAACTACCTAAGTCCCTTTATGGACGCGTGGCTTGGGGGCGCAATGGAACAGTTGCAGGGACAGATAGCAAGTGCTAAAATACCGCTTTCAAGAATGATTAGCCCGCAATTATACTGGGTAATGAGCGGTGATGAGTTCACGCTTGATATAAACAACCCTGATGATCCGAAGGTATTAGTCGTAGGCAATAACCCCGATAGGCAAAATATATACGGCGCAGCTTTGGGACTTTACAATTCCAGAATAGTTAAATTGATAAACAAAAAAGGGCAATTAAAGAGTTCAGTCGTAATCGACGAATTACCGACAATTTATTTCAAAGGTCTTGACAATTTGATCGCAACAGCCCGTAGTAATAAGGTTGCTGTGCTTTTGGGCTTTCAGGATTTTTCGCAGTTAATAAGGGACTACGGGGATAAGGAAGCAAAAGTTGTGATGAACACCGTAGGAAATGTTTTTAGCGGTCAGGTTGTGGGAGAAACTGCAAAAACATTATCCGATAGATTTGGTAAAGTCTTACAGAAACGCCAGTCTATGACTATTAACCGCAATGATAAATCGACCTCTATAAGTACCCAGATGGATAGCTTGATACCACCGTCCAAAATCAGTAACTTGACACAAGGGATGTTTGTCGGAGCGATTGCCGACAACTTTGATGAACGTATCGAGCAGAAAATTTTCCATTGTGAAATAGTTGTAGATAATGCAAAGGTAGCTGCCGAAACTAAGGCTTATCAATCTATTCCTATTATTACCGACTTTAAAGACGAAAACGGAGTAGATAAGATGAAAGAGCAGATACAGCTCAACTATAACCGTATCAAAGAGGAAACCAAACAAATTGTTGCAGAAGAACTACAACGCATTAAGGATGATCCTTCATTGGCTCATTTATTACAGCAACAAGAATAAATATACATATATATAATGTAAGAGAGCCGGATTTCCGGCTCTTTGTTTTTCCTATAACGCCACTCACTGCCAAATCGAAGCCACAAGCGACCACCTGCCGAAAAATCAACAGCTAACCTCTTGATTATCGCTACTTTTATTCTGCATTAATAGTGATGCAGAACAAAAACAGTTTTTATTATGGATGAAAAATTAAATCCGAAAGACAAAGTTCTCCTGATGCGAGATGAAGGAGAAGGCAACAAACTCAAAGTCGTGAAAGGCATCGACAAAAAAGGAAAGATTGATGCCATAGATCCCATGAAGGCGAAGCAAACCGATTTTATCAAAATTGACAAACACGCCGATCCCCTTGAAAACTTTTTCAAAAACTTCTTTAATCAAGCTAAAAACCCGTCGCATACAGGATTCTATGCGGTTACCGTCGATATGCTTGATAAAGTATTAAAACTAAGTGATGAAGATTTGGAGAAGTATCGTATCAATCCGAAAGATTATATGAATCAGCAGGAACAATCCACCAAAGAGAGTGAAAAGCAAGTTCAAACCGAAAAAAAAGAAGAAAAAATGGAAGCAACACCAGCAACCGAACAGAAGACCGAATTTAAGCAATTCGACACAAGCCGTATCCCTGAAAGTGAATATCAGAAATACGGTATCAAGCCCGAAAATCTGGAGGGCGAACTCAAAGCCATGAGTTACGGGTATAAATCTCCGCACCTTGTAGATATCAACCCCAAAATAGAGGGAGTAGAATATCCCATGAAAGCCCGTCTTTCACTGGAGGAACAGCCGGATGGCAGCCTGAAATTTACCCCGCATCCATACCAACAGCAGGTTGATTTGGAAAAACCGTTTCAAGGCATTATGCTCCCCAATGACGTAAAAGAAAACCTGTTAGCAACGGGTAACAGTGGTAGGGTGGTAGAACTGGAGCCAAGACCGGGCGAAAAAGTACCGTCGCTTATTTCTATCGACAAGCAGACTAACCGTTTGGAAGCCGTACCCCTTGATAAGCTCACAGTATCTCAAAACCTGAAAGGTGTTGAGTTATCTCCTGAACAACAACAGGCATTAAAAGAAGGAAAAAAGGTACTCGTAGAGGGTATGACCTCCAAAAAGACAATAGGTACCGATAATCCTAAAAAATTCGATGCTTATGTTCAGTTTAATGCAGCCAAAGGCGGTTACGATTTCAATTATGACGGATTAGACCGCAATAAGTATCAGCAGAACAATAGACAGGAACAAAGCCAGAACGGAGAACAGCAGAACCAAGTCCGTATTCCTAAAAAACTTTTAGGCGTTGATTTGGACGATAAACAACAAAGTTCTCTCCGGGAAGGAAAAGCCGTCTATGTTCAGGGTATGATGAAAGACGGAAAGGGCGAGCCTTTCAATGCCTATGTAAAGGTCAATCAGGAAAAAGGCAAACTGGATTTCTTTAAGTGGAACCCAGACAGGCAATAATAAGTCTAATGCCGATTGAGCATCTTTCTGCTCCAGTTCATCTTCAT
>CAVJPC010000103.1:0-2478 GCA_963651205.1 Bacteroidaceae bacterium | reverse complement strand
CCCCCTTTAATGCTATGGTGGAAATCTTAGACGGAGAAGCTGAAATTACCATAAACGGCAAACCTTTAATACTGGTTACTGGTCAATCTGTAATTATGCCTGCGGGTATTCCTCATGCTTTGTATGCAAGTAAGCAGTTTAAGATGTTGCTTACCATGATTAAAGGGTAACATTCTAGTAAAAACCAAATATTTTTCTTGTTCGTACATAAAAGCAAGAAAAATATTTGGAAATCTCATAAGAATAGTAACGGGCGGAAACCGCCCGTCTGTTTATTTTATATCTGCTATATCTTATCTGCTGTTTTGTGGACAGCATCCCCAGCCGTCGTATTTGGCACCGTAGTCATTACCCAAAGTTACTAACTCCCATGTATATTCGTTAATCTCTGAGGGCATGACATTGTTTAGCCGGGAGATTTGCAATGCGAAATGATAGGAATTCCCATGATCTACGGTTTCTTTTAGCGCCACCTTATATCCGAGCGTTTCGACTTTCCGAATAAACTGCTCCCGCCCTTCTTCGGTCGGGAAATAGATAAAGTGATCCACTTCCCTTTCTTTGCTGAAGTCGTCGCCGTCCTGATCCAGTTGAAATAAGACCGACTGGTTTTCTATGGTTTGCAGTTCATACTTGGATGGGTACAACAAGTTGAAATAAGTATTCCACTCCTTATCTATCAGTACATTGACATTGTATGAGTGTTCAGGATGTACGCTCATAACAGTTCTAAAGAGTTCTTCGATCCTTTCGCTACGTTTCACATAGAGAAACATATTCATAAACCCGTTCGACATAACGATTCCGGCGGTAATACCGTTTTTCTTTTCGATGGCTTCGATGATTTCTTCTTGGATGCTGTGCAGTACCTTAGATTCTTCTTCTGCCGTGAATAATCCGTTTTCGTCGGCGGAGAGAGTCTGAATGGTAAATAGCACCAACTCTTTGAGGTTATCTATTGGGGCTAAGTCTGCCAGTGCGAGGTTCATCAGGATGTTAGCGGGATGATCTTCGATGTGGCTGAAATAAGCAACCCATTGATCTGGTATATTGGTTTTAATTGATTCTGACATCTTGTATAACTTTTATTACGGCGTGAATTTAACTAAAAGATTTTAATACTCACTGTATTAGGATAATCTAAAAAATATTTGTTGATATAATAGCTATCCCGACGGTGTTACCGTCGGGATTTTTTCGTGTATAAAGAGGAAGATTCAACGAATATCTGTATTGAACATTTCATTGAAGAACGCTACAAGTTCCTCTCGACGCAGGCTATCCCAATAGAGAGAGGCAGGGTGATACGGTTCGTGCCGACCGATTTCATAGGCAATATCCATTTTTGTAAAACGCTTGCCCTGATTGTAGCGCATTTCTGTACCTTCCAACCAACGTGAACGAAGGCTTTGTTGTTGAAGCGGGAGCAGTTGTTCCAACATATAGGCATAATTTTCGCCTACGGTGTGTCCGCTTTCCATTTTATACGGACTGTCTTTACAACGCTTACATTCGTCAATGGCGGCGTTCAAATCTGTTACTTCAATTATGTTTCCGTCTATGTCTTTTATTGTTGTCATATTCTTTGTTATTTAGAGGTTTGTACTTGCATTGAGGAAACATACCAATTATCTTGATACTTGTCTCCAATCAGGTTAAAAGTACCTGATAGTCCGCTATTATCTGCGTATTTCTTGGCTTCCATTATAGAGCTGAACTCGCCCAACTTTTTGAATCCAATAAATAATTTATACATGGTGCTGTTCTGTTTATGCTTGATGACTTCTGCCTGTAAAATGGCATACGCTTCATTATAATTTTTCTTTTTCTGTTCCAATTTGGCTTTGGCTTTGAGTAACTTTTCATCCGTTTCAAGATTGAAAAACAGGTCATTGTGTGTCATATAGTCGATATATTTGGCGATTGCCCTTTCTACCTTAGTTATCTGCGCTTTTGCCGAAGCTACTTTGCCTAAAAGGAAGTCAAAACCTGTTTGCAATCCCGTCCGCTTGTCGTATGCACAGTGATATACCCAAATTTTCTTACGGGGGTATTTACATACCAATTTTGCCCTGCGCCACTCAATAACCCACCGCCAACGGTCTAACATGGCACGAGGGATGTCGATTATATGTAGTATTTCACGGTTTCTGTCCTCGTCCCTTACTTCAAAGGTTATATATACCCAATGTTCTATTTTGAGTTCCCGTTCCGCTTTTGCAAGGTCTTTGGCATCTTGCATCCAATCGTCTATTTTTTCCTGTGCCATGATATTGATAATTAACTGTTATAAATTTGCTGTATTTCTTCTCCGATTTTTGACAACGCTTGTCGTTGTTCATCGGTAAGTGATAGTACAAAATCATCGTTGCTATACCATTCTCCGCTATCTTCTTGTTCTCGGAAACATCGCCTGTTAGCAGTATCTACGATTCCCAATATTACATCAACTTCGGTTGAAGTTAGTCCGCTAATTGT
>CAVJPC010000102.1:0-17039 GCA_963651205.1 Bacteroidaceae bacterium | reverse complement strand
AAAGCAAATGAGCATAATCGAATTAAACGAGATGGAAACTCGTATTAAAGTGTGTAACTGGATAGAAAAGCTAGAAACAGAACTACTTGAACGCATTAAAAACGCATTCAAATACGATAAGGGGAATTAGTGCAGTGGGATAGTTATGATGTTCATATCCCACAGAAAACATTCAATATGACATTCGATGAGCTTGTTGTAAGATTACGCCGGTTTTTTGGATAATTATACATAAATAGAGCTACTATATTCAAATTATACGTAACATAGAACAATCCCCTATCAGCTTTTGACTGGGAATTGTTCTTTTTCTGACTATAGATGGCAAGTTGAATTATTCTTTAAATGGTTCAAACAGCTTCTGAAAATAAAGACTTTCATATTAACTCCATGGTTTACGTTCTATACGTCCGTTTGCTGGTGGTGTCCCATATAAACCTCTATCTGCATTTAACCGATCTTGGAGTTGTACGCGTTCTGATTCCGAAAGCCGACTTCCCCTATAGTACACTACAGTATCCAGTTCGATCCAATTATCTGTTCTGCCTATATAAGGAAGATAAAAGTCATTTAAGAAATATTTATCAGAATAAGATAATTCTAAATTTTTAGCAATCAATCCACCTCCTTTTTTTGTGATTGTATTAATACTAGTTGGATTTATACTATATGCTTTAGAGGAAGCCAGGGTTATGGACAGCATATCAAAATTTCCCTGCATAGTGTAGTTGGAGCTTTGTTTAGTAAAACATACTTTACAAGTAGGTTTAATATTGCTGTCGTATATTTGAACATAATCATCTCTATCCTTGCGTTGTTGCTCATTGAACATTCCTGCTGCATTGCAGAAAGCGTGCATTAGGAAAGCCGCAACCTCTTTTTGAGTATATTTATCAGAATTATTCAGATCCTGTGGTACCCATACAATCTGTTCGCCACCAATTAATCCAAAATTACCAGTCCCTTCAATTTGTGAAGTGCTTGTTTGCATATTGACTTTTACATTTGGTAACTTTATGGTAGTGCCACCGATTGTAATATTCTCATCGTCTTTGCTTGAATTGTAAAAACGAACATTTGTGTTAGCTTCCATTTCTTTCACGGCCATTGTCATAGCACCTAAAATAAACGGGGATAGTGGTCCATTTTTTAGACGAATCATGGTCCAATATTGTGCAGGGTATGACCCCCATATACCAACAGCACGGGTTTGAACATCTTTAGATTGTTTAAATGGTGAATCAAATAATCCCCATGAGGCAGGAATATCCTTGTCAATAATTGCATTCCATGCATTTTTTTGTTGCTCAGGGAGAAATATATCTCCACAATTGTTAAAATTCTCTTCTTGCTCCGGAGTAAGCATAGCAACAAAATCTAATGCACTTTTGTCTTCTAAGGCAATAGAATCCAAATTACCATCCAATGGAAGAAGATCATCATTGGTGCATCCGTTAAAAAGGAACATACCTGTTAAAAGGCTACTTAAAGTAAAGATCTTAAGTGTTTTCATAACTTTTGATTTTAATTAATAACTGAAATATCAGACTCATTCATTTTGCCTACTAGATTTTGTGCTTCTTCATAAGCTTCTTTGGAAATTCCCAATGACTCAGCATCATTAAGGGATAAATCCAAGATAAATTTTCCACTATTTAAGTCTTGTATTATCATAGAGGAAATCATAATGTTTTTATCCGTTTGAAACGAATGTAAAGCTTCTAGATCAGGATCTACTGTGGTAGGATTATCACCAATATTAGAATCAATTTTTTCCTTATAATCATCAGTACATGACGATGAAATTATACAAAGGAAAGCGAGTGTTACAAATAATTGTTTCATATATATATGGAATTATATTAATTATCTAGCTGGCTTTTAAATTCAAAAAATTTAAAATCACCTTTTATGTTTAATATTTCATTTTCTTCAGAAGAATTAATGAGCATATAGGAACCGTAGTAATATCCAGTGTTACCCTCATATTTTTTCAGTTCGAATGTACCTTCTAACAAAAAAGATTCATCCACTCCTTCTTTATGACAATATACAATTCCGTCGTAATCATTAGAAAGATCTTCTTTCAATTGAGTGATTGTAGATCGCCATTCATACTCTCTGGATACTTTTTTGCCCAAAATTTTGTATACTTTGTTAATTTCAAGTTCAGAATTATCCTTTAATGACAACCAAAAATCAATTCTAAAGCTAGGATGATCTCCTGTTAAAGGCTTTAGAGAAGTACGGTACAAAGCAACCTTGGAATCTTGAAATATCATGATCGAAGATGGTGGAGATTCAAAAAGCGCTTCAGAATTCCTGATTTCAGCATATTCAATTCCATTGATGGTAGCAGAGGCATATTGTTCTGTTTTGCTACATGAACTGAAGATCCCGATTGCCATGATTGATAAAAGGACTTTAACCATGAGTCTTTTGGGTATTAAAAAATTATACATCATATTCTATCTCTATATGTAAAAACAATTGGAAAATACTGAACTGCAAGCCCTTCTCCATTATAAAGGATAAGCATATAAGTGTAGGTTTGATTATTCTCTGATCCGTTTTTAATATAATCAAACTCTCGTTGTGGTATAACGTCCATTATTGCAGGACCGGACTCGGAAAACGGAATATTCCGTACGGCAGCAAATGGGCTGATTACTTTAGCTGAAACAATCATCCACTTTGGCTGTTTATATGTATCAGGCAATCCAGGTGCATAATTTACATAGATTCTACTCATGTCATAATAATAGATATGGAATTTCTCATTATACAAACTACCATCAGCTGTAATATATAATTTCCGATCTGACGCAGCATAGATATCTCGTGATGTTACTTTTACGGATTGAGTAGTTGTTGTATTTCCGGTTTTATCTGCTACTTCAAGAAAGACCGTTACATCTTGACTCCCTTCCTCTAGTTGTAATAGAATATCATAACTCTTAGATTCTACCCATTGTATATCTTTATTGGTAAATTTGACTCCCCATCTATAAGTTATTGCATCATTTAACTCTGATAAACGATTAGAATATTCAGGATCAATACAGGTTGCATTCAATTTATAGCCCCCCGGTTCATGTGATGCCGAAAGTACAAATCGTGGTATTCCAACCAAAATGAGTTTGCTATATTTTATATTTTTATAAGTTGCTACAACAGAGATAATACCTTTTCCTTTTACAGTTAATACCCCTTGTTGATTAATAGTCGCTACATTCGAGTTACTAGTACTCCACGTGATATTGCCTGTGGCTTTCGACAAAGAATATTGTGTCCCGTTATTTCCAACATTTGGTCCAACAATTGAAGTTCCTAACCTTGAGTATATCCACTCAAAAGCTCGGCCTGTTATATTTGCATGATTAGTAGCTTGTTGAAGGAGGTAGTTTTCACCGAAAGGAGTCGCACCAACAGGTGGAGCAGAAGTAAAAGAGCTACTACTACTTAACCCATCACCATACGCCAAAGCACTTGAAGTCGGTATAAATGGAATACTTGGATAGGCATAAACATCAGTACTAAAGTTCCCAACAATAGGTATACCACCTCCCATAGACATAACCCCCATATTGTGGTTGTAGGGAGAACTTGGGTATGTATCGAATAGATATACTCCTGAAAAATTACGGTCATAAGAAAATAAATTCTTCGTAATAGGAATTAGCCATAAAAATTTTTTCTTATATTGCATACCTATGCTAGTTACTTTTTGATTTACAGCTTTTGCTGGGTAAAGATCAAAATGTCCATCTATAGACGTTCTTCCTGGTAGAACATTCAATAACGCAACAACAACATCATTTAATGTAAGTCCGAGAGCAACCGATGAAAGAAAAGGTATAAGATGCAAAATATCAGATTCTGCATTAAACTTAGTGGATATATATGCTCCCGAAGGAATATGGGTAGTGCTATAATTTCCATTGGATATAGCCCACATATTAAAAGAAGTACCACTGTCTCCTTTAGGGAAGCCCAGTGTATTTAGTTCATTTTGCCAAGCGATGTGCTGGCTATTATTAAAATTACCCGCTGGGTCAACATAATACACCAACATCTGTTGGGCTGCGGTAGAGTACGCCATGGATTCTCCATATTTAATATATTCTGTAATAGGAACATTTCCTAGTGACTCTGTAATAGATTTGAGCAAGTTATGATCTTTTATAAATTTCATTATTCCGTGAAACCCGTACAGTAAGCCTAAAGGAATGTGTGCACCAAGATGTGGAGAATCATAACTGATAAAAGTATTCACTTGATGTTTTTTATTATCTTTTTCCATCTTTTTCAAAGCATATCTGGCAATAAGGCCTCCCATACTATGTGCCATTATAACGTTAGGTTCAGAACTACTAGCAGTTGCTTTTTTCGAATTAATATCATTTATAATCTCGATTAATACATTTGCATTCGCTTGGATATATTCTTCTGATTTGTTCCAATCTACATAAACAAGGTCATATCCATCTTGAAGAAGTCTATCAATATAGGTGGAATAGTGTTCGTATAAGCTATCAATACTCCATGCCCCATTATTTCTAGGATTTAAAATTACTGGATCAAAACCTTCAACAAAAATGAATGGTTTTTTTATGGAGCTATGCCCCCATCCGTATTTCACAGATATTTTGGCGGATGTTTGGACTCCATTATATGATTTTCCAGTGATTTGATAAGTTAGATTTGCTTTATTATTCAAAGCTCTAGTTGTAATTTTTTCTGAAGATTCAACTATTATGAAGGTATGAGAAGTCAGTTCCTCTCCACTTTCAGACTTAGCTTTTATAATTATATTGTTTTCACCTTCTTTAAGCCTTGCCTTTATCGGTTCATTTGGGACTAAAGGTATAAAGCCATTCCCATAATTTAATTGGTAATTTGTACAATTAGTATTTGTAAGAATATACTCTTTAGGTAGTATGAATGTAACTTCCTGGCTGGTTGCAGCGTAGTCTAAACAGGATGCAGCAAATACTTGTCTAATTTGATAAGGAGTATTAGCTGAAGCAACATTTTGAACTTGTCCATTAATATATTTAATAAGTCCGGAAGTTAAAGCATCAGCTTTAATCTCTGCATATTTAAAAGACATTACACTAAGACGAATAGTCTCTTTGTTTCTCGCCTTACCCCATTGTTTAAGTGTTTGTTCAAATCCTTTAATAGGGTCAAACGTAAGCGCAGCAGATTGGATAGAACTCAGTAAACTAGCATACCGTACAACTGTAACTTTATTTTTGTCAGTTAATATTTTTCTGCCTGTATATAAATCGAAATCTTCTTCTTCAACAGCATAATCTCTTAAAAGTCCTGTTGGTACAGACTTCTTATCAATATGCTCAAACATAAAATTAAGGCTTTTTCTTAATTCTGTATACCCTGATTGCTGTCCAAATACATAGTTTGTATGCAATTGTAGAATTGCAAGGATTGCATAAATATAGAATTTGTGCATTTTTGGGGAAATAATCGAATGTTTCTTCATTTTGATATAGTTTATTTTGTTTATATCCTACTTTGATTATTTTTTGCAGAAATATGTTTTTAATGGACTACTAAGAGCCTGTTTAAATTTTCTTCAATAATAATTTACGACTAATGTTTTAACTATTTTTAAACAGACTCTAAATAATAGTAGATTTTCATTTGCTGATTTTTAATATTAGTATTATTGATTTGAAAAAGAACCACTCAAATGATCTCTCCACTGATTAGTCAATTCGATTGAACAGGGGCTTGAGTCAAAGCCGCTCAAATCGATCATAATGCAGTCAGTGTCTGATGCAGGAACAGTTCCTTCATAAATCGCTTTTCCGTCTTTTGATATACATATTGTTATATCGGAACGTTGAGTACTACTATGAATGGATAAAACACCATCATTAATAAATGCAGAGATTGGAATTGAAGAAGAAATAGAACGCGCATCTTCTTTCCATCTGCCATAAAACGATACGCTGTTTCCTGCTTTTGCTGATACGCTTTGTAATAGTAGACCACTAAACACGAAACACACACACACTATCCACGAAAGGATTCTTCGACTCTTTGTCATAATAATATTTTTGTTAATTTCTACTCTGTAAAAGTATATGGTTTTACAATAAATAGGCAGAAAACGAATGGACAGCAACGTGGACAGGAAAAATCAAGTAACAGTCTAAAAATAAACATTATACAAAAAACAGTAAAGGAAAATTGTGGACAACCAATTTCTCAGTACTTCCAAAGATAGGCTTCAATAGAGGCTTCCCCCCCTAGTGGAGTAGCTAGATGTTGGTTGATCCGTTCTTTCAAACGTTGTTTACGCTTGGTTACAGAAGAGGAAGAAATGGCAGTCAATGTAGCTATATCAGAATTATTCAATTGTAATTTTATCAGGCAACAAATCCAGAGATCATTATCCGATAATGAAAAGTCTTTCTTTAAACGGTCAATCAGATTCGGATAAATCATATTCATTGAATCAAAGACTTTAGGCCATTGAGATTCATCGATATATTTCGGATCGAATTTCAACTTATTGAGTATTGCTATTTGCTTAATCAATTGATCACAAAGATATCTTTCACGATCGTGCAAAATCGTATTTTCACAAACAGTCTGACTATAAGCCTCCAACTTCTTTCCATATTCATGCAGGTTTACTTTATATTTTTCTATATTTATTTCCAACTGCTCATTCTGAGCCTGTAATGAAAGACTATGTTGACGAAGTTCTTCAATCTTTGACATCTTATCATTCAAATCTGCCTGTAAACCGGATTTCTCCTCTAATTGCAAAGATAGCGATTCTATCTGATTCTGATTTTGACTGATTATATCCTTATTGTTTTGAATAGTTGCTATATGTGAATTCAATTTATCGTTTATCGTCTTTATAGCATTCATTTTCTCTATTATCTTCTGACGATAAAAAAATATTATGACAGCAATTATAAATAATGAAATTGCTAAAATACTCCATATATAAGTTTCTTTTCTACTCTTCTCCAATTCCAATTGATTATTTCTATTCAGCAATTTCTCTTGATTATACTTTGCTTGAATTTCTGCAATCTCTACGCTGCGATTTATGTTATCTATAGAATCTTTATAAACCCAATATTGCTCATTATACTTAATTGCATCTTCATATTTTTCTAAGTCCCTACATAAATAATATAAGTTTTGTATTGCTTCTTGTTTTGTATAAGGATTAGAAGTATTCAATGCTTTTTCCAAATAAAAATAAGCAGAATCGGACTGTACCATATAATAATAGGTTTCTCCGATTCCTAAATAAGTTTGTGACAAAGCAGAAGTGTTATGTATTTCCTCTATCTCCTTTGATTTTTTAAGATAGTACATAGAAGAATCAAGCATTGATAAAACTTGATACACTGTTGCGATTTCTCCATAAGCAAATGTCAAAGCTTTTAAACTTCCCGATTGTTCCGCAATCTCAATCGCTTTTTTATAATAATCCAACCCCTTTGATAAATCATCATCGAGAGTAAAAATACGTCCTAAATAGGAATAAGAATTTGAGATAAGCGCACTGTCCTTTAATTGAATTGAATAATTATGTGCATTCCCGTAAGCCTCCAAAGCCAAATCGGTCAGACCACGATAAGCATACAACGTACCCAAATGAGTATTTATCAAATACAACAACTTATAATCTGTCGTATTCTTCGCCACATCTCTCGCCCGTAAATAATAATTCGTTGCTTCCTCTGCATTAAGTAAATCCTGGTTAACCCGCCCTTCATAATATAACGCCGTTGCTTTTCTCACCGGATCATCCTGTTTTTCAAAATAATCCAACGCAATATTAATTAAGGAGTCGGAAGTATGCTTCACAAAGTTTTTATCACGTGCTTGAGTAATTAACAAACACCATGTCGCATATTGAAATTCATTAGACAGTGAAGAAGTTTTCATCGAATCTAAAATCATCAGAGCACTATCCGGACAATGCTGCATCAACGATTCCGCCCGAGACAGTTCCGGCAATAACTCTTTTGGATGATCGGTGCACATCACTAAAGAGAATAAACAGATTATTAGGTAAACGGCGTTTCTCATTTCATGCAGCGCATAGTTTGTAAAGCCACTAAGGTAATAAAACAATTCGATCAAAGGTAATAAATAATCAATTTATTGCTGTAACCACACACAAATAGCTGGCAAACACTTTTTGAACATAACCAGACGATCAACACATCCATTATAGTTTTGAAATGAGGAATAAGAAAAAGTCAATTATCAAAATGATATTAGTATAGCGACTAAATGGGATTAATATAGCGGGTAAATTAAATTAGTATTGCGACTAATATTTTTTAACATATCATATAGATAGATAAAAAAAAATACTCACCTCCTGGCTTTCACCTTTTATAGTGCTGTTTTTAACTGCTTTATCAAGCAACAGAACACATCTGTCAAACATTCGGTCAAAATAACAAAATGATATTCCAGATCAAAACATCAGAATAATAAATATATCATAATTATCCCTATCCCGGGGACAATTCCTTCTATTGCGTTGTATATTTGTTTCTATTCCTTTTTTCTATTGATAATTATCTGCAAGCCTGCTCACAATTATCAGCAAGCTTGTTTATAATTATCAAAAGGCTTGCCGACAATTATCAACAGGCAATTCCGTCAGCAGGAAAATGGATAGACATCACATCCTTTTTATAAACACATTAGTGGAAAACAAAAATGGGAATCAAATTTAAAGTCCACCAGACGCCCCAGCCGAAAGGCCGGAAGGGAGAAAAACACACCCACGCACGGGCTGTATCAAACGGCACAGTGAAAATGGATTATATGTGCAAAATGATTTGTGCCCGATCGACTATATCTTCTGCTGATGTGAAAGCAGTGCTCGACTCTTTTGTCTGCGCAATCAGCCTCTCTCTAAAAAGCGGACAGCATGTGGAACTGGAAGAACTGGGACATTTTTCGCCATCACTGCGTACGCGGCCATCGGGCGATGGAAAGAATATGACGGTTATAGTGGACAGCGTAAATTTCCGTTGCTCCGAAAAACTAAAAGAAGAATTAAAATATACGGAACTTGAACATGTCAAAGCTCCTAAAAAATTAACGTTAGAAGAACGCGAAAAACGAATGTTGGATTTTTTGTCACGAAACAAACGAATTACAACTCTTGATTATGCCAGTCTGAACGACTGTTCGCGTTATCGTGCTGCTGCCGATTTGAAATTACTTATAGAGAAAGACATTCTATCCAGGATAGGGGGCGGTACACATGTTATATATGTATTATCGGAACGAAATAAAGTACAATAGCTACTAATTGAGAAACCGATAAATGATTGGCGAAAGCAAACTGATCAGTTTTATAGTTTTCAAATGACTTCGTAAGAGACATAAAGCTTTACTGATATGTTTCTCTACCGCCTTTTCGCTTATTGATAATCTCTCGGCTATTTCTTTGTTTTTCAAATTCTCCATTCTACTTAAGAGGAAAACTTTTTTACACTGGGGAGGAAGATGTTCCAGACAGCTATTGACCTCCCTGGTTATTTCGTTCACTAAAACGGTATTCATAGCCTCATAACTCAACATCTCTTCCCGGATCAGCAAATCGATGGATATCGTCTCCAAAGACTCCGTAAAAGCATAATTCTTCAGATAATTGATCGATTTATTATGAATCGATCTATACAGATAAGGTTTGATGGGCAATGAAAAGTCTATCACATCCTTTTTTATCCAGACTTCCATAAAGACATCCTGTACAATATCTTCTGCCGCCTGCTTATCCAGTACATATGTTTGGGCAAAAGCAAGCATCGATCCATAGTATGTATGGAACAAAGAGTCAAAAAAAGCTCTGTTTGCACCGGTTAACGCAGACT
The DNA here is from genome assembly GCA_963651205.1 of Bacteroidaceae bacterium. GTDB lineage: Bacteria > Bacteroidota > Bacteroidia > Bacteroidales > Bacteroidaceae > Phocaeicola. The sequence goes on along the minus strand of CAVJPC010000102.1, from coordinate 7,137 downwards.
TAATATTTTCCAACTTATAAAGAATCAGGGGTAAGAGGTTGTTTTATAATATCGGAGCAAAGGTATACAAATTTCTTTTTATTCCTAAAAAATAAATCACGACATAAGGTAGGGTAAATTGATTCTGGATTGTGATATAAGAGAAAGGACGAAAAAGAATGGATAAAAAACGTATAATAAACTATCTGAATAATCAGGCTACTCAGGAAGAAAAACAAGAACTTCTCGAGTGGCTAAGGAGTGATGAGAAAAATAAAACTTTTTTTCATGAAGCATGTGCTATTTGGGAGGCTTCCACTGCCACTTGTGTGACTGAGGAGGAAATAAACAAAGCATTCAACACATTCCAGATGAAAGTGGATAGTTATGAATCTACTTTAGAAAAGCAGCCGAAACGCCTGTTCCGGACAATAACAGGTTTCTCCCTTCTATATAAAGTGGCAGCTTCCATAGCTGTATTATTCGTATGCGGGACAGGAGCTTTTTATGCCGGTAAGTCAATCGGAATGAACGGTTCGGTTGCCACAACACAAACGCTTGTAATGAACCAGGCTTTGATGGGCAAGGACAGTAAAGGATCTCTGACACTACCGGACGGCACAAAAGTATGGCTGAATGGAGGTAGTATGCTAACCTACCCTTCTGAGTTTGCCACATCCAAACGACAAGTATCTCTGGTAGGTGAAGCCTACTTTGAGGTAGTGAAGGATGAAAAGAAGCCTTTTCATGTCTCTACGGAAGGAATGGACGTAAAGGTGCTGGGTACCATTTTCGATGTTCAAAGTAACAGCAATAAAAATGTAGCGGAAGCCGTTTTACTATCCGGAAAAGTAGAAGTGACCCCAAAAGGCGACAAAGAGTCGGTTATATTAGCTCCTAATCAAATGATACGTATCAATAAGGAAACGGGCAGTAAAGAGATAAAGACTGTCGATGCCCGCGAATACGCTTTATGGATCAATGACAAACTCAGCTTCGTAAATGAACCGCTGGCTGTTATCTTCCGGAAAATGGAGCGGTGGTATGGTATCGATATCCATATAGCTAAAAACGTTCCATTGGACATGAGATTGTCGTTAACCATACGAAAAGAATCTAAAGATGAAATATTGAAATTACTGGTATTAATAGCACCGATCAAATACCGGATGGATGATGATCGGGTATATATTGACCGCAAATAAACAGAGTTATTAATCAATAAAAACAGAATGCCTATGATCGATGATTAAATCACAAAAAAATCGGACAAATGTTACCAGCACTTGCCCGACTTAAGTTTTGAACCTTAAAATACACGTTAGGTTAGAAGCGAACGTGTACAAGTTTAATTTCAATGATGTAAATATATGAAAAAAAGAATTGCTTGGGGGAAAGAATCACCCTTTGTTAACATTAATTTGTTTAGGAAAATGAAGCTAATTATACTACTTACAGCTATTTCCTTACTTCAACTTTCAGCCACCAGCTCGTATGCCCAGTCTACCAAATTGAGTATGAGTCTAACAAACGTAACGCTTGAAGAAGTGATAGCGACTATAGAAGAACAAACAGAGTTTGTCTTTTTCTATAATAATGCCGAGATAGACCTGTCCAGGAAAGTATCTTTTATTGCTAATAAGAATAATATAAAAGAGGTATTGGATGATGTATTCGGAGTGAATAATTATCGCCTGGAAAATAAAAAGGTCGTGCTGCTGAACAATAAAAGTAATGCAACGCAGCAGGAAAAGAAAATAACAGGTACGATAACCGACGAAAAGGGAGAAACGATTATCGGTGCCAACGTAGTGGTAAAAGGAACCACGAATGGAACGGTCACCGACTTCGACGGTAATTTCAGTTTACTGGCGAATGCCGGCAGTACGCTTCAGATTTCGTATATCGGCTATTATATGAAAGAGATAACTGTAGGAAGTTCCTCTACATATCAAATTAAACTGAAAGAAAATACGCAGATATTGGATGAAGTAGTCGTTGTAGGTTATGGTACGGTGAAAAGGGCAAACCTGGGAGGCGCCGTTTCTACCACCGACGCTAAGACCTTTGAAGCTCGTCCGGTATCAAATGCAGCCACCGCATTACAAGGTGAAATGGCAGGGTTGACAGTGATCCGTACCGGTGGCGAAGCCCCCACCATCCGTATTCGTGACGTGTCGTCCATCAATGGTGGTTCTCCGCTGGTATTGATAGACGGTGCAGAAGGCGATTTGAATACCATCAATCCGGCCGACATCGATAATGTGTCTGTATTGAAAGATGGTACGGCTGCTATTTACGGGGCACGTGCTGCCGATGGTGTTGTCTTGATTACTACCAAGAAAGGGAAAAAGAATCAGAAGTTATCCGTCGGTTTCAATGCCAATTACTCCATAAAGAAACCGGCATTGTTGAAGAGAGCCGCCAATCTGTATGAACATGCAGCTATGGCGCTAGAAATTACGGATGGTTCTTTCCCCATTGAATATACGGCCGACGAGTTGGAACTGATCAGACAAAATAGTGACCAGGTGCTTCCGGCTGCCGATTGGGGACGTTGGTCAGGCTATCCAAAATTCTATAAAAACCAGGATTATAATGATATGCTTATCGGCAACGGCAATATACAGAATTACAATGTAAACCTTTCCGGTGGCGGTGAGAAATACACATTCCTGATTTCTTTAGGGCACCAGAGAGAAGATGGTTTGCTTAAATTCGGCAAAGACCTGGAGAAACGCTACTATGTTCGTGCAAAATCAAGTATAGAACTTCATAAGAATTTGACGTATGATCTTAACCTGTCGTATGAAGCAAGCGACAGAGGATATTCTTCCGCTATCAGCGAAGGACAGAATATCTGGGAGCTTATTTATAAGAGCCGCTCCTGGGCCCCGTTACGCAATCCGGCCGGAAATTTCTATACTTTTGAAGGGTTCGATAATCCTGCACAAGTATTGGAAGAAGGCGGTATGTCAAATAAGACTACCGGCAACTTCACTATCAACAACCAGTTGCGTTTAAAGATAATAGATGGTTTGGAGATTACCGGACAGGCTGTGATCCGTAAAACGGATTATGACAAGAGTGTTATCAACAAAATGATTTACAGCCGTAACTGGGACGATGTCAACCACCGTATCGCCCGCCAACCGAACAGTGCTGAACGCCAATATAATAAAAAGCTCTATAAGAACTTTACATTATATGCCGAGTATAAAAAAGCATTCAATGAATTGCATGACCTGAACGTGATGGTAGGAGCTGCCAACGAATCTTCAAACGACGACAGCTTCTCGGCAAAACGTATTAACTTCGATCAGCAGGAATCCATGTCGCTGCAATTAGGTAGTTCCGAGAATCAGAATGCCTGGAGTGTGGGTAGTGCGTGGACTATTAACTCTTTCTTCTCAAGGGTAAACTATACCTTTGCCAATAAATATATTGTGGAAGGAACCATTCGTGCTGATGGCAGTTCCCGTTTTGACCCGGATCACCGGTGGGGTTATTTCCCGGGTGTAAACGCCGCGTGGCGTCTGGGAGAGGAAGATTTCATCAAGAGACTGGCAGTTTTCGACGATCTGAAGATCAGAGGTTCTTTTGGACAGATGGGTAACCAGTCCGGCATTGGTTTATACGACTATATCCAGTTGATTACATTGAGTAGCGATTACTATCCGTTTGGAGATGGACAGAAAGGCCAGTTGGCGTCTGCCGGAAATATTATCTCAACTTCCCGTACCTGGGAAACGATCTCTACCACCAATGTCGGATTCGATTTCGGCATATTAGAGAATCGTTTGTACGGATCTTTTGATTATTTCTGGAAGGATAATAAGAATATGCTGATCCCAAAGACTTATCCTACCATGCTGGGAGCCAAAGCTCCGAGTACAAACAGCGGTCATCTCAACATCAAGGGGTGGGAAGTGGCTGTCGGTTGGAGAGACCGTATAGGCGAATTTAGCTACTCGGCTCGCTTCAACCTGAGTGATGCGCGCAATAAAGTGATGGAAAGAGTGGGTAGCAACCTGACCAAATTAGGTCTGAACGAAACACCGACAGATTATCCGCTGAATTCATTCTTTGGCTATGAGTTTGATGGTATTATCCAGAATGAGCAGGATTTGGAAGATTATAAAGCCCGCTTCCCGAATGGAGGTATACCGGGTGATCTGACAGTGGGTGATGCGAAATACAAAGATCTGGATAATGACGGCAAACTCACCATATTGGGCAATGGCGAAAAAGGAGAAGGCGATGTCGTTTACCTGGGCGATAAGAATCCCCGGTTTAACTTCGGTCTGAATCTGAGTGCCGAATATAAAGGTTTCGACCTTAGCGTCTTTATCCAGGGGGTTGGACGCCGCACGATGTTCCTGAAAGATGAAGCGGATAAACCTTTCTCACAACCCTGGTTCCAGTCTGCCGAATACTGGTATGGTAAAACATGGACTCCGGAACGGACAGATGCCAAATATCCGGCTATTACACTGAAAGGTAAGAGGGATTACAATTATTACGCGTCGTCCAATACCAAACACAACGTGGGATACGCACGTATGAAAAATCTGCAACTCGGTTATACCATACCTTCCAGTGTGACAGCAAAGATAGGATTGGAAAAACTCAGGGTTTACTTCAGTGGTGAAGATTTGTTTGAAATACACAATTCACCCGGAGGATGGGACCCTGAAGAAGATGGCAGCTATACAAGCTATCCGTTCTCACGTAATTTTTCTTTAGGAGTAAATATTGCATTTTAAATTTTAAAACTGAATAATCATGAAGAAATATATAATAGCCACCAGCGCTTTTATTGCAACCATACTGACGATATCCGGTTGCCAGGATATCGATTTATTACCGAAAGACAATCTGCCCGACCAGTTATTCTGGAAAACTCCGGCAGACTATACCAAAGAGGTGAATAAGCTATACACCTATACGGAAACGTTTGGTACCAAAGATACGGACAGTGATATCGGTTATGAACTCAATGAGAACACTATCAGTAACGGGACATTGATCGCTCCGAATAATGATGCCGAATGGGACTCCGCGTATGTGGAATTACGCCAGAGCAATATGATTATCGAAAAGAGTAAATCATATGAAGGCGATTTTGCACAGATCGAACGTTTCATCTCTGAAGCCCGCTTTTTCAGGGCGTATTCACACTTCCGCCTGATGAAGAAATTTAATGATATACCTATTCTGACCGAGGTTTTAAGTGTCGACTCCCCGAATTTATACGGATCAAGAAAACCCCGGCCGGAAGTGGAGGATTTTATCCTTTCAGAACTGGATGAGGTGTATCCGACATTACCATTACAAAGCCAGCTGGCTTCGGATGAGATAGGACGCGTAACACAGGGTACTGCCTTAGCATTGAAAGCACGGGTCGCTTTATTTGCCGGGACATGGGCTAAATATCATGGGCACCGTTCAGACTATAAACAACTGCTGGATCAGGCTATCAAAGCGGCGAATCTGGTAATCGAGAGTGGCGAATACAAATTATATGAAGGTGCAGGCGACGACAGCTACCGTCAGTTATTTATCGATAAGGGTGATAACGCACCTGAAGATATTTTCTCAAGCCGTTATTATCTGGATATTCGCATGCACTCAACTGCTAATTCCGTGTATTGGGGATGGAGAGGTACGCCGACCAAAAAACTGGCAGAGATGTACCTGTGTAAAAGTACCGGCTTGCCGATCACTTCTCCCAACTCCGGATTCCAGGGATATAAAACGATTGCCGATGAGTTTAAAGACCGCGACCCTCGCATGAGCCAGACCATACTGATGCCGGGTACTAAATATCTGAGTGCACAGATCGGGCCGGATTCATGTGTCGCCCGGTTCACTACACGCCCTGAAACCCGTACGGGCTATAAATTGTGGAAGTTCATGGGCGAAACGCTTGAAGGTGTAAACAATTCAACTTACGATTATCATATTATCCGTTATCCGGAAGTGTTGTTGATTCTGGCAGAAGCCACGTTTGAGAAAGATGGTTCCATTAGCGATGAAATACTGGATAAGACCATCAATGTGATCCGTTCACGCAAAGGGGTTGAAATGCCTCCGCTGACAAATGCTTTTGTAAAAACAAACGGATTGGATATGCTGACGGAAATTCGTCGGGAACGTACAGTCGAACTGGCTTTCGAAGGATTCAGACGTGATGACCTGAGACGTTGGAAAACGGCAGAAATTGAATTAAGACAAGCTATCAAAGGTATAAAATATAAAGGTACGGAATACGAAGCTTTGCAGGTACTGAACGATGGAAATCCCGGCCTGACAGATGCAGATGGTTTTCTTATCGTAGAGCCGGCAGAAAATCGTAAATTTGAAGTTCCCAAGAATTATTATTATTCTTTACCTTTGGATGAAGTTTATCTGAATCCGAACTTATTGCCTAATAATCCGGGATGGGAATAATGTTTTACACTAAAAAAAGCAAAAGATGAAGAAAAGTATATGGATACAGATTGCTTTCCTTTTATTTATCTCAGTTGATTTATTTCATGGGAACTTGCATGCGCAGGTTCCCGCGAAACAAACACCCGAAGAATTGATGGGAAACCGTTTCCTGACATTCAATACGATAATCAGGGTCAACCAGATTGAAGTAGCCAGGGAGAAAAGCGTAGGAGAGGACGAGCGTGCGCTGCACACTCCCGAACGGGTTATAGCATTCAGGGAAGCTATATCTTCTGAATATCCGGAAGCCCGCATCACCTGGGCATTCAGTTGGCTTGCCCTGCACGATGAGAGCGAAAATTATAAGAAAATACGTGAACTGGTCGTCGGATATCACCAGAAATACGGAGATGACATAACCTTTATCCCAGGGGCTTATTTTGCAAATGCCTATAATACCCGGGAGCAGGTAAATAAAGACCTGCACGAGGGATTAGCCAAAGTGAGCGAAATGGTGGGTAACGGATTCAGACCTAAAAGTATCGTTGCCGGTTTCCTGGCAGCAGAGAACCAGGAATATCTGGCGAAAACTGAAGGTATCCATGTGTGTCAGGGGAATATCTGGAGCCAGTTCTCTATAGATAATCAGGATGGAGACGGTGCCGTAAGTTACCCTTTCTACCCTTCCAAAGAACATTTCTGTAAGCCGGCACAAGGGAAAGA
>CAVJPC010000101.1:0-31168 GCA_963651205.1 Bacteroidaceae bacterium | reverse complement strand
AGGATAATGATTATCTGCATTTGAAATACTTCATCAAGAACGATCTGAACGGAAACGAACTGAACGCCTGGTATTATGAGACCTGGAAACGGGTGGAGATGCCGGCTAAGTTCCCGGAAGATATTGTGCGATAAAAACGATATAGGCACTATATAAACTGCATGTATAGTCTTCATAAGAAGAATCTTACATGCAGTTTTTTTATTTCTAATGAAAAACATCTGTATTTATAAGAGAAGGAAATCTTATCTGCCGGTATGGATTGTGATGCCTTTGCTTTTTTCACCATTTTCTCCGACAGCAATTATTTTAAATGTGATATATCTGTTGATCTCCTGATTATCTGTGAAATAAGTATATTGAGTATCTTTGAGTTCAGATGTAATGAGTTGATAGTCCGGCTGATTACCTACTGTGCGATAAAGACTATAAGAAACAGCTTTCGGACTTCCTTTCCATTGAACTGAAATTTGATTGCCGCTTTGATAGAAAGCAGTGGCTTCAGTGGGGGAAGCTGGATAATAATGATCCGGAATTTGTTTGATAGTGTATTTCTCTCCCGGATGCGTCCTGAAAGAGATACGGTTTGTATCCAATATCTTGAACTTAATGCGCTTCCCTTGGATATCTGTTAGTACTGCGTGACTTATAAGAGGATATTTCAAAATACATTCATTTCCTTTTTTAGATAAGACATGGAATTCTTCTGCTTGTCCTTTTTTCCATCGGGCGGATATTTCAAAATTTCCACGTGCTGTCAATCCTCGGTAACTTCCGGTTTCCCAGTTGGAAGGAAGAGCGGGAAGCAGGTGTATATAACCTTCGTGGCTTTGCAACAGCATTTCTGCAATGCCGGCAGTACCTCCGAAATTGGCGTCTATCTGATAAGGTGAACGAAGGACTGCGATGCAGTTTGTCCAAAGATTGTTTAATGTAGCAGTTTTGAGGAGAGATTGCAGCAGCTGGTAGGCACGTTCTCCTTCTTTAGCGCGTGCCCAAAGATTGATTTTATGAGCCATAGACCATCCGGTATTGGTATCTCCCCTTGAATTTAATGTAACTTTAGCTGCGTCAAGCCATGCCGGAGTGTTTTCGTTAATCAATGTACCAGGGAAAAGTCCCATTAAATGGGAAATATGTCTGTGATGAGGCTCCAGAACAATATCCCCGTAAAATGTTTCCTCCCGATATTCTTTAATTTGTCCGGAGGCACCGATTTGTACCGGGTCTAGTCGCTGAATCTGCTGTTTGTACAGGGAGAGAGCGGCTGATTTTTTTTCTTTCAGCAGTTTGGCTGCTGTGAGTACATCATGATGATTCTCGTACATCATTTGTTGGTCGAAAGCACATCCTACTGTCGGATACGGTTTATTGGTGGCTTTACTATATTGTTCCGGTGACGAAGAAGGGTAAGCAAGGAGATATCCCAGCGTGTCGCATACAGATTTACTTAGGAAAGTCGCTACACCGGATAAGGTTGGGTAAGTTGTTTCTTTCAATATCTTTTTGTCAGATGTAAAGGCATAGTATTCCCAGAATAATTTGGAGGTTAGTGCACTCATCCCAGGTCCGGAATGTCCTCCCGGCATGGATACGGAATAAGCAGTTGCACCCGTTCCCATTGTCCAACCATTACCTTCCGGCGAATATAATGAAGGCTTCCATATATGTATGTACCGGTCGGCCATTTTTTCTGCCGTTTTCTTATAGGCTTTGTGATAATCGGCATAGCATTCGAACAGGTCTATAAGATTTGTGTTGAATGCAGGCCAATAGTTCATTTGTATGTTGATATTGTGTGTATAGTTTCCGTTCCACGGGGCTAATTCATATTGATTCCATACTCCCTGTAAAGTAGGGGGCAAAGTACCTTTTCGGGAAGTGCTGATAAGCAGATATCGTCCATATTGAAAAAAGAGTTCTTCTAAATAACCACTGTATTTTCCTTCTTTATAATCAGATAATAGCCGGTCAGTAGGAAGGTCGGATTCTTTTTTCGTCAGATTCAGGCTGGCCCGATTGAATAAATTTTTATAATCTGCCTGGTGCTTTGCCAGTAACTCTTCGTAGCTTTTGGAAGCGGCGTTGGTCAGTGTTTTCATTACCGATTTATGTGGGTCCGGATTGCCGGTTAGCTTTTCTGCCGGTTTCTTTTCGAAAGTTTGATTTTCTAACTGATAGTTAGTTCCTAAAGTGAAAAGAATGAGAGCTGAATCTGCGTTCTCTACAGAAATTGTGCCATGATCTCCTTCCTTATTATTGGTCGCTTGCATGCTTCCTCCGGAAGGAATTACTTTGATCTGCCCTTCGTAGATTAGTTTCAGATATTCAGTTTCTCCACGCAAAGTAATCAAGTCATCTTGAGCGGTCACTTTTCCGGTACGCCCGTTATAGCTATGTCGGGTAGTAGTGTGTCCGCTTAGATATCCTTTGGTGACAGAGTCTGTGCGTTGCAAAGGTCCGAATGGAGTTAGATATGGTATCTTAGGACGTATTGTGAAGGACAGTTTTCCGGGTTTACCGGCTTTCAATCTTATAACCAGAACTTTGTCCGGGTAACTCATGAAATATTCCCGTTCGTAATGAACTCCGTTGCAGTCATAGTTCACGTATGCTACGGCATTGTTCAAGATCAGACCTCTTTGATAATTACTTCTGATTGAATGATGGAAATCAATATATAAATCGGCAAATGAAGTCTGTGTTTCTGCTCCCCATAGTCCTTTTATATAAAGAGTCTTGTCAGTGATTTGTAATCTTTCCGTATCAGTACGCCCAAAGATGCAGGCTCCCATATAACTGTTTCCGATGGGCAATGACCAGTTTTCCCAATCAAGATCCAATGGACGGTCTGATTCTCCGGGAGGTAGAATGATACCCGTATTTGGTGCCGGAGCATTATACCATAATTTATAGACTTTAGCTGGTTCGTTATAAATATTGTCTTGCCCCTCTATTCTAAAGACACAAACAAATAGAAATAATAGAAATAAGATTTTTTTCATGGCATTATGATAAATAAGAATGTCGTTTCTCGCGGTATGTGACAAAGGTAGTGAGAACACTTTAAAACAGCTTTTGGATACCAATAAAACAATATAGTTTTCTGATAATAAAGATCTTGTAGACAAAAACGAAATTCTTTTGGATGAAATCTACATTTGTTCAAATAGATTCGGGGATTAAAAAACAGATATACAAAGCCCGTTAGGGTAGTCTCCCTTAACTTTGCTAGCGGTAAAAGTATACCGATAAAATTTAATAGTATGAATATTGCTAAAGTATTTCTCACTAAAATCTTATGTGGCAGTCTGATGTTCTGTTTCGGGCTGTTTTCCACAAATAAGGCGGTTGCACAAACGCATTCTCTTTCTACTATTCATGAAAATGTTCGTGAAACACCTTATCCACAGTTCGGGCAGTCGATATATCTCAATCCTGCTCCTTTATTGGTTCCGGAAAAGATGAAACAGTCTGACTTTTTACAGTTTGAACTTTCACAGCAGAAGAATTTCCCAAGCGATAACACCTTTCTGTCTAAGCCTGTCCCTTGGTGTATGTTCAATTTGCATCAGAAATTGTCAGCAGGTACCTGGTATTGGCGTTTTCGTTCTGTCAGCAAGACCGGAGAGAACTTTCCCTGGGGCGAAACATATTGTTTTACAGTGACAGACGACCTGCCCGTTTTCGTAACCCCTGCTTTCGACGTATTATTAAAAGGAATACCGCAAAAGTATCCCCGCTTATATTGCTTTCTCGACAATGAACTGGATGAAGCACGCAAAAAGATTCATTCGCATCCGGAATATAACCGAATGATCACTTCTGGACGCGAAGGCCTGGCTGCTAATTATAGTACGGACACAATGCCGTACAATCATGTGTCTGCCATGGTTGCTCTTTGTGAAAAGTTGCATACAGCTTATACACTGACTCAGCGGGATGTCTATGCTAATAAGATGGTTCAATTAATTCGGTGGCTACTCCCTTCTGAAGCTACGGACCGTCAACTCAATAATGATTTCTATGCTGGAGACCTGGCCTATCTTTTTGCCTGTACCTATGAAACCTGCTACGATCGTTTTACACCCAATGAGCGTCAGCAGATGGAACAAGTCATGATGAGAATTATCAGCCATTATTATCGCCCTCATTTTTTGGGCTCTATGGAGAATCATATTTTCAATAATCATCTTTGGCAGTTTACAGTCCGCAGATTATTACAGACCTCATTAGTTCTTTACGATAAGTATCCGGAAGCGAAAGAGTTTATGGAATATATCTATGAACTATGGACGGCACGTGCTCCTGCTACCGGCTTTAACCGTGATGGTATCTGGGCTAACGGAACTTGTTACTTTAGTGCGAATGCAGTGACTCTGTACTATATGCCCAGCTTGTTCTCTTATCTGACCGGAACAGACTTTCTGCAACACCCTTGGTATCAGGAAGCTGGCAAAGCTATGGTTTATAGTTGGCCTCCCCGGTCGGTCAGTGTAGGATGGGGTGATGGACATGAGCAGATGAATGACAAGCCGCTGGTTATCCGTAGCGCTTTTGCTGATTTTTTGAATAGAGAATTAGGTGATTCCTATTCGGCCTGGTACACTTCCATCGATCAGCGATATAAAATGGATGATGAAATGCGTCTGTACCGTATGGTACGTACTGAATCTAAAAAGGTAAAGGCTACTCTTCCGGCAGATGAACCGAAGGCAGTCTGGTTTCGTGATTGCGGTGAGATGATTGCCAATACTAATATGCCTGATTATCAAAACAATCTGTGTTTGAGCTTTCGTTCCAGTCCTTTCGGGTCCGGTAGCCATACACAGTCTAATCAGAATGCGTTTAATCTGCACTTTCGTGGTGTGCCGGTGTATGGTTCTACAGGATATTACATGAATTTTGCCGATCCTCATAATGTGTTATCCTATCGTCATACCCGTGCTCATAACACTCTGCTGATAGATGGAATCGGTCAGCCTTTCTCTATCAGAGCGTATGGTGATATTGTACGTATGCTTGGTGGCGAGCATATTTCTTATTGTCTGGGAGATGCTTCGAATGCATATTGCGGCTTGAATGACTATCCGATGTGGATTAAGAACTTAGCCAGTCAGGGTGTGGAAGAATCACGGGAAAATGGTTTTGGAGAAACCCCGCTGACACTGTATCGCCGGCATATATTTTTATTACATCCGGACAAGGTTGTTATTTATGATGAGATGGAAGCCAGGAAACCGGTACGTTGGGATTGGTTATTGCACAGTCCTACAGCATTCTTTATTGATAAAGAAAAACAGCAGTTGACAACCCGAAATGATGAAAAGCAATTCAGTTCGGTAGCGCAGCTTTTCAGTATGCAGAGTTGTGACATAACTCAAACCGATAAGTTTGCAGCCGATCCGGATATTACGAAAGCCGTTCGTGGCGAAACCCTGGAAAATCAATGGCATCTGACAGCAAGTTTCTGCCCTAGTCGTAAGAATCGGATTTTAACCATAATCCAAGTGCAACCTGATGGAGAAAAAGTCTGTGAAGTCATTCGGGATGGGAATCATTTTCAATGTGGGGATTGGATGATTGAAGCGGAACTAAACGCCCAAAAGCCTGCCGGACTGGCTATTAAAAACAGTTCCAGCCAAGCTATGTTCCATTATGGAAGTAAAACTCCCTTGGTGGACGGCAAGAAATACACTTCTTATCAGAAAGGGACATCTCTGCTTTATGATAAAGTGAATGGCAGATGGCAAGTACAGGAAATGGCTGATAGGGAGGCACAGCCGACTGGTCCGATTACGAATAAATAGGTATTACAAAATATAAATGTCTGAAAAGGATGAAAAACAAAATCTATGTTGCGGTGGCAGGAATTGCACTATTGACCGCTTGCAGTACTCCTAAAAACAATATGGAGTGGTTTGATAATGCTGTAAAAACAGCAGAGCGACAGTTGCTCTATATGTCGGAACAGTTGAGAGATGAACCGGATACACTTTGTTTCCCGCGTTCGGTAAAAGACGGGCAGTACAGACTGGAATGTCCGACTGACTGGACAACAGGATTCTACCCCGGTTCCATGTGGTTGGCGTATGAACTGACAGGGAACGACACACTGGCGCAAAAGGCCCGCTTGTTTACTGACCGACTGGAGGATATGCAGTACTATACAGGTAATCATGATTTAGGATTTATGATGTTCTGTAGCTACGGACAAGGTATCCGGCTCAAACCGGAACCGACTGACAGCTTAATTCTTATCCATTCCGCCGAAAGTCTGAGCGAGCGTTACGATCCCAAAGTCGGTTTAATCCGTTCCTGGGATTTTGGAGACTGGAGCTATCCGGTGATTATTGATAATATGATGAATCTTGAGATGCTGTTCTGGGCATCGGAACAGACTGCTGATCCGAAATTCCGTGAGATTGCCGTATCTCATGCCAGCAAAACTTTGAAAAATCACTTCCGTGACGATATGACCTCCTATCATGTTGTCAGTTACTTGCCGGAAAGTGGTGATGTTGAATCGAAAGGGACCTACCAGGGGTATGCTGATTCTTCGGCATGGGCACGTGGACAGGCTTGGGGAGTATATGGATATACCATGTGCTATCGTTTTACCAAGCAACCGGAATATCTGGCTGCTGCCTATCAGATCGCACAATTTATAATGGATCATCGTCCGTCGGCTGATGATTATATCCCTTATTGGGATTATGATGCACCGAATATACCTGATGAACCGAGAGATGCATCGGCTGCTTCTGTTACAGCCTCTGCCTTGCTGGAATTGAGTGGTTATGGAGATAAGGAGCAGGGAAAGAAATATTTCCGTTACGCCGAACAAATACTGAAACAGCTTTCTTCAGAAGAATATCTGGCGAAAGAAGGAGATAATCACGGATTTATCCTGATGCATTCGGTGGGCAGTTTCCCTCATGACAGTGAGGTCGATACTCCATTGAACTATGCTGATTATTATTACCTGGAAGCATTGAAGAGGTATAAGGAAATCAAGGTAACTTTAGGTTATTAATTCAGGACCATCAAGATGTGCGGAAGGTTGTGAATTGAATGATATTAATGAATGACTGCTGCGATCAATAGTAATTGCAGTTTGATGGATACCCGTATTTTTAACCAAAGAGTATTTCAAGAATCTACTGGAAATACTTATCTTTACCTCAAATTAAGTATTATTGAACTGTAATTGCTTATGAAAAACCGACACCTACTCAAATCTTTTACTATTGGTTTGTCCATTTACTTTCTATTTGCGCCGATATGTAGCTTATTGGCAAGTGAAACCGCTATTCATTTCAAACGTTTGTCTGTGAATGACGGCTTGTCTCAGAATACAGTGCTTGCCTTGACGCAAGATCATAACAGTAAAATATGGGTAGGGACGACAGATGGTCTGAACTGGTATGATGGTGACCGGTTCGTCTCATTCTATAAATCCCAGACTGATACCACCAGTTTGGGTAATAATCATATCTATTCGCTTTATACCGACCGGAAAGGGACGGTGTGGGCCGGTACGATGGTCGGCCTTTCACGCTATAATATTGTAGGTAATAATTTCACGAACTTCTCTTTGCCGGGTAATCAGTCTGTTCAAGTGTTTGCGATAGAAGAACTGACAGACCGGGAACAACTGCTGTTGGGCACAAGTCGCGGACTGGCGATCTTTGATAAAGTTACCGGCAAGATGAAAATGGTGCCTCAGTTACAGGATAAGATCATTTATTCTGTACGCGAAATGGGAGATGGAGCGCTGTTGGGAACCTCTGCAGGCATTTATTTCTATTATCCGCGTAATGGTAACGCGGCACAGTTGCTTCCGGAATTGAAATACGAAGTTATTTCAAGCATAGTCTATGACAAGCAGACGAAGAGCTGTTGGCTGGCTTCGCTCACCAACGGCGTATATAGAGTGGACGACAAGTTTCAGATCACAGAACATTACAATCGTAGAAGTCATCCGCAAGCATTCATTTCAGATGCCGTCCGGATGTTGCAGCAGGACGACCGGGGACGTTTATGGATAGGAACAGTAGAAGGCTTACTGATACTTGAACCCGAAACCCGGCAGATTACACAGTATCGGTTTTCTTACGAAGACCCTTCTTCATTGGGACATAATTCAGTACGTTCCTTATTAAAAGACAATCAGGGAGGTATGTGGGTAGGTACATACCACGGAGGGATTAACTATTACCATTCGTTGGCCCCTGCATTTGACATCCTGCAACACTCTATTTACCGGAATTCGTTAAGCGATAATACCGTAAGCTGTATTGTTGAAGACCCGAATTCCGGCAATCTCTGGATAGGAACCAACGATGGCGGGTTGAATTATTATAATAGAACAACAGGACATTTTACCGTCTATTCCGCCAGTGCGCGCAATGCCGGCTCTTTACGTTCCAATAACATCAAATGCGTTTATCCGGAAAGTGACGGGACCATTTATGTCGGAGTTCATGACGGTGGGCTGAGTCATTTGAATGTGGAAACCGGACGTATAGAACATTATAATATTCCGGATGTAGTGTCGATAAAGAATAGTTGTTATGCGTTGATGGACGGAGAAGACGGTACGCTTTGGGTAGGCTCGATGGACGGACTATATCGATTTGATAAACGGACGAAAGAAGTCTCGTTACATCCGTTGGCTATAAAATACCCGCAGTTGAAAGGAGTACTGGTCACCACTCTGTTTCGTGATTCGAGGCAACGCATCTGGATCGGAACAGAAGAAAGCCTGTATATGTATGCCGGTGGAGAAGTACAGGTGATGGTCGATTCCGCCCGGGTATATTCGATTGGTTTAATACAAGCCTTGTGCATACAGGAAGACAGCCATCGTAATATTTGGGTGGGCACTTCTTCCGGTTTATACCGTTACAAAGAGGAATCTCCTTCATCCTGGGAACATTATTCCATGGCAGACGGCCTGCCGAACGATTATATCTGTGGTATTCTGGAAGACAAACGAGGCCGGTTGTGGCTGACTACCAATAGAGGACTTGCTTGTTTCAGTCCGAAAGAAAGGAATTTCTGCAATTATACCAGCGAAGATGGTTTGCCTCACAGCCAGTTTATGCGGTCGGGAGCCTGCCAGACAAAAGGCGGACTTTTCTTTTTGGGAACATTGAACGGGGTTGCTTATTTCAATCCGTATAATTTTCTGGGCAGTCCTTTTGCACCTAATGCGATCATAGCGGGAGTAGCATTGCAGAACCGCCCGATCACACAGCAGACGATGGACGAACGTATCAAATTCTATCAAGCCGACGATGGCAAGTTGCTGGGTGTTTCTTTCCCTTCGGAGTTTAAGCTTTTCAGAGTTGCATTCTCTGTGATTAACTATCTTTCCGGTAAGCGTAATGTGTTCGCTTATAAACTGGAAGGCTTTGATGACGACTGGATGTATTCGACACAGGTAAGGTCTCGCGGAGCTATTTATTCCAATCTTCCTCCGGGCGATTATATCTTTAAGGTAAAAGCCTGTAATGACAATGGACAATGGTCGGAAACTCCTACAGAGTGTTTTGTCCATATTCTCCCTATGTGGTATCAGACTTGGTGGGCAAAAACGATCTTTGTGCTGTTGATTGTAGGAATTCTGGTTTTCATTGTCTATTTCTTTATAGCGCGCGCCAAGATGAAGATGCAAGTGCAGATTGAACACATCGAACGAACCAAGATAGAAGAATTGGGACAGGAAAAAGTACGTTTCTATATTAACATGTCCCATGAGTTGCGAACTCCTTTGAGTCTGATACTGGCTCCGCTGGAAGAACTTCTGGAAGAAAAGAACGGATTCGAACCTGTCGTTCAGCAAAAACTTTCTTATGTCTATAAAAACGGGCAAAAGCTGTTGCACATTGTGAACCAGTTGCTTGACTTTCGCAGAGCAGAGTCCGGAACCTTGCCGATCAATGTTGCATTGGCTCCCGTAGAAACATTGGCAATGAATGTATATTCTTTATTTCAGGAGAATGCACGGAAACGGAATATAACACTTCATTTTCATTCGGAAATAAAAGATGAAATGCTTCCGGTTGATAAGATGTATCTGGAAACGATGCTGATGAATTTGTTGTCCAATGCGTTTAAGTTTACTCCCAATGGAGGAGAGATTTCGCTGACACTGTGGAGAAAAGATACGACTTATGGATTTATAGTGCGGGATAGCGGCATCGGTATTCCTGCGGAGAAGCTATCCAGGATTTTTGAACGGTTCTATCAGGTAGATGATAATCGAAAAGGTTCCGGCATCGGTCTGGCACTGGTTAAGTCTTTGGTAGATAAACATCGTGGTACGATTACGGTGAATAGCGAAGCGGGGAAATTTACAGAGTTTACGATTGCTTTGCCGGTAGATATCCACCAATTTCCGCAAGAGGAACAACGGCAGGGTGAAGAGACTCCGCTGTCGTTGAAAGAATCCGTATCTCCGTTGGATGAGGCTTTTGTAGAGGAAATCCCGACAGTGGTGGAAGAAAACGGAGAACAGGAAGAAGCAGATACGGAAGGGAAGTTCACACTTCTTCTGGTGGATGACAATAAAGAAATGGTTGACTATTTAAAGAATAACTTTAAGCCGAAATATATCACATTGACAGCCGGTAATGGAGAAGAGGCGCTGGCAATCATGAAAGAACAGAAAGTAGACTTAGTACTTTCGGACGTAATGATGCCGGGTATAGATGGTATCAAGCTATGTGAGATAATAAAGAAGAATATGCAGACCTGTCACATTCCGGTCATTCTCTTATCGGCAAAGGGAAGTGTAGAGGCACAGACGGCGGGTATACAAGGCGGTGCGGACGATTATATTCTCAAACCTTTCTCGATGAGCCTTCTGAAAGGAAAGATTAAGAATATTCTGAAAGCGAAACAACGATTGAGATACTATTACTCCAATACGATTGATATTGATGCGGCCAAGATGACTTCCAATACCCTGGACGAGGAGTTTATGACCAAAGCCATCAAGATAGTAGAGGAAAGCATCGACAATGAAGACTTTACGGCAGATGATCTGGCTGATAAGCTCTATATGAGTCGTTCGTCATTATATCTGAAGATGAATTCCGTGTCGGGTGAACCGCCTGCTAACTTTATTCGGCGCATCCGATTCAACAAAGCCTGCAAACTGCTGCTGGAAGGACGTTATTCTGTATCCGAAGTCAGTGGTATGGTGGGATTCAGTTCTCCTTCTTATTTTTCTACCAGTTTTAAGAAGTATGTAGGCTGCCTGCCTTCTGATTATGTAAAAAGGCAAGGTAAACAAGAAGCATAATATATAAGGAGAAAAAGATAAGTAAGTGTGCCTTTAAGGGGGAAAGCGTCTTACTTATCTTTTTTTCTGTTGATTAAGGTCGTTCTTGCTGCCAGGATCACAATTGCCCTAACTTTATTATCATGCTGCAAAGGTATGTATATTACGGGTAAGTGGCTTTTGATTTTATCTAAATGGCTTTCGATATTATTTTTGCATAAAAGCAAAAGTATTATGGAAAGAACCAAAATCCATAAACCCGGTTATGAGCTACATTTGCCCTGTTACTTAATTAATACCTGTATCATGAAACAACTACTTTTTTTCAAATGGGCAATTGGGATGCTGCTCGTGACGGCAATCTTTCCTTCGGCATTAATGGCGCAGAAAACGCCGTTGGTTCGTGTACACGAAAATATGCGTGTCACCCCTTATCCGCAACGGGAACATACACTTTATTTGAATCCTTCTCCTTTGCTTGTTCCGGCTGAGATGCGGAAAGCCGGGCATTTGCAGTTTGCCTTATCCCAAAACCGGCAGTTTCCGGAGAATAAGACTATTCAATCCGGGCCTGTGCCCTGGTGTATGTTCAATCCTCATCAGCCTTTGGCTACCGGTATATGGTATTGGCGTTTTCGTTCGGTGGATAAAGAGGGAAAAACAATGCCTTGGAGTGAGACGTATAGCTTTGAAGTGGCAAGTGAAACACCGCAGTTTGTAACCCCTCCTTTTGAAGTGTTATGGAAAAATATGCCGGAAGGATATCCGCGTATGTATTGTTTTATGGAAGAAGGGCTGAAGAAAGCTCCTGAAACCATTCAATCTCATCCGGAATATAAAGAATTAGTGCGTAGGGCGGAATCGGCATTAAATACAAATTATGAAACCAATCCACAGCCTTATCAGGTTGCTGATAAAATGGGACAAATGGCAAATCTTCTTTATACGGCTTATCGGGGGACAGGGAAACAAATATACGCTGATAAAATGCTGGCCTATGTACGTGCATTATTAGCATCTGAGCCCGATGAAAAGCTGACAAACGATTTCTATTGCGGCGATGTACTGTTCCTGTTGACGCATACTTATGATGCGTGCTATAACCAACTGACTGCCGGCGAACGGAAACAAGTGGAAGCTTGTGTATTCCAGATTGCCAAGCATCACCACACCATCCAGCGCAGTGGATATGAAGAAGGGCATATTTTTAATAATCATTATTGGCAAAGGATTTATCGTGAAATGTTACAGATCGGTCTGATGTTTGCCGATACGAATGAAACAGCCAAAGAAATGCTCGAATATTGTTATGAACTCTGGACAGCCCGTGCTCCGGCTTCCGGTTTCAATCGCGATGGAGAATGGCAGAACGGGCATGGTTATTTCAATGCAAATGTTAAAACATTGTGGTATGTCCCCGATCTGCTATCCTATTTGACCGGTACTGATTTCTTGCAGCATCCGTTTTATAAGAATTTGGGAAAGGCGCTGGTTTATGCCTGGCCACCCAGCTCCATGAGTGCAGGATTCGGGGACGGGAATGAGGTTCCTGCGACTCCTCCCCGCCAGCGGGTGGCTTTGGCTGATTATATTGCCCGTGAAACAAGCGATCCTTATGCAATCTGGTATTGCAATGAAAACAAGAATGCGACCGATGACTTTGATATGCGCCTCTATCGTATCGGAAAATCTAATAAAACCTATGCAGTCAATCAGCCTTTGCCCGCAGATGCTCCCAAAGCCGTTTGGTTTAAAGATTTGGGTGAAATGGTGGCACATAGCAATTTGCCTCAACATCAGGAAAATCTTTTTCTGAGTTTCCGTTCCAGTCCGTTCGGGTCAGGCAGCCATACGTTGTCAGACCAGAACAGTTTTAATCTTCACTTCCGGGGTATCCCTGTTTATCGCTCCACCGGTTATTATCTTCATTTCAGCGATGCTCACAATCTGATGTCCTATCGCCACACCCGTGCGCATAACACACTGCTGATAGATGGTATCGGGCAACCGTTCTCCACAAAAGGGTATGGAAAAGTGGTGCGTATGTTGGGTGGGCAACACATCTCTTACTGTTTGGGCGACGCTTCCAATGCGTATAGCGGTATCAGCGAATATCCGATGTGGATAGAAAACTTCAGGAATGCAAAGATCGGACAGTCGGCAGAAAACGGATTCGGTGAAACGCCTTTAAAGAAATATCGTCGCCATTTGTTTCTGCTGCATCCTGATATAGTGGTTGTTTACGATGAACTGGAAGCTGAAAAACCGGTGTGTTGGGAATGGCTGTTGCATAGTCCGGTAGAATTCCGGGTGGATGAAAAAGAGAATAAGCTGACGACAACTTATCCGGAAAAGAAGTTTTCTTCGGTAGCTCAGTTGTTCAGCCATTCTTCCTGTAGTATTACTCAAACCAACGAGTTTGTTGTAGCACCCGACCCAAAGAAATTCAGAAAAGGCAGAACCTATCCGAATCAATGGCACATGACGGCCTCTTTTGAAAAGAGCAGTGCCAATCGTATTCTGACGATTATTCGTATTCAGCCGGACGGTACAACTGTCCCGCAGTTAATGCGCGATGGTAACGATTTCCGGGTAGGTGACTGGGAGATTACGGCGGAACTTGATACGGCTAAACAGGCGGACATCCTCATCCGCAATGTTGAAAATGGGGCACTCTTTAGCTTTGGCAATCAGAATCTACAGATCGAAGGCCGTAGTTATCAGCGCGAACAAGGTTCTTCTTTGCTTTATGATGAGATGGACGGGCAATGGACTGTTCGTGAGATGCAGGATCGCGAACCTCAGCCCACAGGCGCAACTCCGGAGATGTAGTAATGTCTGACTGTTAAAGGAGGGTGTAAATATACATTGTAATATTGAATCTACAGTTGTTTGGCTGTTTTACAGGGGATGCCAGGGATTCTTTTAACCTGGTGTCCCCTTTTTGTTACAAAAAACATTTTTGTGCGGAAACAAATAAAATGATAATCCATACTATTTACATTGGGGTGACTAACAATTAGCTCAAATCTCGTACGATTTGTAATCAGATGTATGAAAGAAGCATGGAGGACTTGACAAACCGCTTTTAATGTTGTATATTTGTAAGTGAAAACCGAAAGTAAATTCAATAACATTGATAATATAGACGAAAAATGAGCAATAATAAGTATAATATAACAACAGATTACAGGCATTCCCACTCCGGGTAATGCTCGTTGGATAGTCTGATACAAGCTAAGGGCTGCGATTCTTTATGGGAATTGCAGCCCTTTTTGTTGCTTAAAATTGATATTTATTGCAGTAATAACGTAATTCGAGTTTATAATAAACTTGGAGGACGTTTATAATAAACGATGAAAGAATTTATTAATAAATGATTGGAAGTTACTGCATAATTAGTCAATGTCTTTCGTATAGATGTTGGTGCTGATTTTGAAAAGTGCTTTATCTTCTAAGTCTATCGATGAATTATTGCTACACTACTCCCTTTCTCTTTTTGTGTCATTGAACTAAATTCCTTACGAGGTAAGGAGAAGAATTATCTTCGGACTTAATTTTTATTCTCGCTTTATTAGCTATTAATGCGAATCAGCGGTTGATTCAAATCCTATTCGGAAATGAATTTAGTGATGATTTCGGGAGTAAAAACACAATAGGAAAGATGACTCCGGTTCTATATAAAGACTTTGAAAATGCTTAAAATTCCCTTGTATAATAGCTGTTTGGACAAAAACAAAAGAGATTTGAATAAAATCTATATCCGATTAATGGATGCTAAGTAGAGAGTTGGATAAATTCAGAGGTCGGTATGAGAGACCTTGTCTAAATTTGCAGCAGTGATAATTTTATCGTTAATCAAATTGAATTAAATATGAAAAACAGACTTTTTAGCTGGAACATGCGGAAGACGGCATTACTTGCTGTATGTATCCAATCTTCTTTCTGGGGAGGAGGAATGTGTTATGCTTCCGATGTGAATGCCCGGACAGAAATGATTAGAACAGTACCGGGTAAGGAATTGGCCAGTGACGGAATCCGACAGGATAAGAGTATCGAAGTGGTTGGGATCGTTACCGATGGAAATGGAGAACCGATTATCGGTGCTACGGTACAAGTGAAGGGCGCTTCGCTGGGAGTGATTACCGATATCGATGGCCGTTACACAATTACCGTATCGGATGCGAATGCTATTCTGGCTATCTCCTATATAGGATATCAGCCACAGGAAATCAAAGTAAACGGCAGGAAAACGATTCATGTACATTTGCAGGAAGATGTGCAAAGTCTGGAAGAAGTGACCGTAGTAGCTTATGGAGTACAGAAGAAAGCTACGTTGACCGGTGCTATTTCCAGTGTAGGCACAAGCGCTCTGCTGAAATCGCCGAGTGGTAGTGTCGCCAACTCACTGGCAGGGCAGTTGCCGGGTGTATCATCCATGCAGGCAAGCGGTCAGCCCGGAGCCGATGATGCGAAGATATTTGTACGTGGTGTGGGGTCGTTGACAGAAGGCGGTGCTGCTCCTCTAATACTAGTGGATGGAGTAGAACGGCCTTTTTTCCAGATGGACCCCAATGAAATTGAATCTATTAATGTCTTGAAGGATGCTTCTGCTACCGCTGTTTTTGGTGTACGTGGAGCTAACGGCGTAATTCTGGTAACCACCCGTCGCGGAGAGGAAGGGAAGACAAAAGTTTCTGTCAGTTCTACAGTAGGTGTACAGATGCCGACCCGTATATTGGATGTGGCTGACAGTTATACGGCCGCTTCTTTATATGTAGAGGCACAGCGTAATGACGGAATACCTGAAGATAAGTTGGCTTTCAGTCCTTACGATTTGGAACGTTTCCGCCTGGGCGATGACCCTATTATGTATCCGAATGTGAACTGGTATGACTATCTGACAAAGAAGGCTGCCGTTCAGACTCAACATAATGTAAATATCTCCGGAGGTACAAAAAATGTCCTTTATTTCATCTCGTTAGGATTTTTATATCAGGATGGGCTTTTCAAGAAACTGGACGGACTGGATTATAACAATAACTATGCTTATTCCCGTTATAACTATCGTGCCAACCTGGATGTAAAACTGACTTCTACTACTACATTGAAATTTAATATGGGAGGGATCGTCGGTAATAAACGTGAACCGACCCAGTCGATATGGCAACAGTTCAGCTGGTCGCAACCTTTCTCTTCTCCGGGAATCATTGACGGGAAGAAAGTCATTGTGCAGGCAACACGTTTTCCGGGTATTACAATGGAAAATCAGGTACTTGACAGATATTATGGTTCGGGGTATAAACGCCAGTTGTCCAATAACATGACATTCGACCTGAACCTGGTGCAGAAACTGGATTTCATAACCAAAGGCCTTTCTGCTGATATCAAGGGTTCATACAATACGGACTATTCTTATATTAAACAAGTAAACGGGCATGTAGAAACTTATACTCCTTTCTATAAATCGGAAGTAGACAATTCCGGACTAAGTCTGAATGATCCCGGATTTGATAAGACAGTGGTCTATCGGGTGAGCGGTCAGGATATGATGAAGACTTATGGAGATGGTGACCGCACTCGTGCTCGTGACTGGTACATTGAAGGAAGTATCCGTTACAACCGGAGATTTGGAAACCATAATGTGGGCGGTCTGTTTTTATATAACCAGAGCAAGAAATACTATCCTAAGATATTCTCGGAAGTGCCTGCCGCTTATGTAGGCTTTGTAGGTCGCTTGACGTATGACTATAAATCAAAGTATATGGCAGAGTTCAATATCGGTCACAATGGTTCCGAGAATTTTGCACCGGATAAACGATTCGGTACATTCCCGGCGGGTTCGGTCGGTTATATCCTGACAGAAGAAAACTTTATGCCTAAGAATGAATACCTTACTTATCTGAAACTCCGCGCATCCGTAGGATTGGTGGGAAATGATAATATGTCCGACAATCGTTTCCTTTACTTGCCGGATGCATATTCTGTCAACGACACAGGATGGCTGGAGAAATCTTATGATGATCAGAACGGCTACATTTTTGGTCTAACCAATACGGCTTATCAGCAGGCCGCACGGGAGACTCGTCTGGGAAATCCTAACGTGACCTGGGAAACTGCCCTGAAACAGAATTACGGTCTTGATGCATATTTCCTGAATGACCGTTTGAAACTTACACTGGATTATTTCCGGGAGAATCGTCGGGATATATTGATCCAGCGTTCCACTATCCCTTCGTTGATAGCATTGGGAAATGGATTGTTGCCGGCAATGAATATGGGTAAGGTGAACAATCATGGATATGAAGTAGATCTGAAATGGAATGACCGTGTGAAAGACTTCTCTTATTTTATTAATGCGAACGTCTCTTATTCAAAGAATAAAATCATCTATCAGGACGAAGTAGAACCCAATGAACCGTATATGTGGCGTACCGGGCATGAAGTAGGCGCCCGTTTCGGCTATGTTGCGTTAGGCTTCTACACCAAAGATGACTTTAATACAGATGGCACTCTGAAGAAAGAATTGCCCCAGCCCCAGGCTACCGTTTATCCGGGTGACATTAAATATGCCGACTTGAACGGTGATAATATTGTGAACAATGATGACCAGACAAAAATAGGAAATCCTAAGCGTCCTGCCTATACGTTCGGATTGAATTTCGGTGGAGAATATAAGGGCTTTTTTGCTTCTATGAACTGGACCGGAGTCGCTCAATGTGATATGTTCATGACTAATGCTTATATGCGTCCGTTCTACCAGGGGCAGGTGCTTTACCAATATATGGCGGACGGGCGTTGGACGGAAGAGACTGCGGCTACTGCCGAATATCCACGTTTGTCTATTTCAAATGGAAATAACATAGGAACGTCCAGAGTCTGGCTGAAGGACGCGTCTTACATTAAGCTAAAGAATCTGACCATAGGCTATAACATCACCAGCCCGAAGATTCTGAAAGCAATTGGCGCATCAAAACTGGCAGTCCAGTTTACCGGGTATAATCTGCTGACATTTGATAAACTGAAAGTATTTGACCCGGAAGGAGAATTAACCAGAGATGATAACTCCTATCCGATTATGAAAATTTTCAGTCTGGGAGTGAATGTAACCTTTTAACGTATAAATCGAGCGTATGAAAACAATAGGAAAAGTAATAGCGATAGGATTGATGGTCGGTATGGCGACAGGCTGTGAAGACTTGAAATTTGGAGACAGCTTTCTGGAGAAACCTGCGAGTGACGAAATGTCTATCGATAGTGTGTTCTCGCAAAAGAAGTATGCAGACCAGGCATTAAATCAGTTTTATAAGAGTTTACCGGATTTTATGCCGACTCTGAACGGATATAACCCGGGAGCTCTGATATTGGATGTGTATTCTGATATAGGATATATGCAAGGACTGTCCTGGACACACGGCTCAATTGCCGCTTCCAGCGGATCAACCAACTTCCCTTATCAACTCTCGCATAAGGAAGTTACAGGTGACCCAACGTATGGAATCCGCAAAGCTTATATCTATATCGAGAATGTAGACAAAGTACCTGATATGACAGATGACGAAAAGCGAATCCGTAAGGCGGAAGCGAAAGTGGTCATAGCTACACATTATGTCCAGATGATTCGTTTTTATGGTGCAGTGCCCTGGATCGGTCATGCTTATTCAGCAGATAAAGTGAATGAAATATTTGAGTTTCCCCGATTGACTTTGGAGGAAACAGTAGACAGAACGGTGAACTTGCTTGATGAGGCAGCCGCTGATTTGCCTTGGTATACTACTGACGAAGAATATGGACATATGACCGCAGCCGTGGCCAAAGCATTGAAATTTCGTTTGTTGCTATTTGCAGCCAGTCCCTTGTTCAATCATACCGAACCCTACTATCAAGGTGAAGCTGCCACGGAGCATCTGACCTGGTACGGGGATTATCAGCAGAGCCGCTGGGAGGATGCATTGAAAGCGGGAAGGGAATTCTTGTGTCTGAATAAGCAGAATGGCGATTATTACAGGATCGAAAATACCGGTAATCCACAGGATGATTACGTTTCCGGTTATTTTGTAAAAGGTAATCGGGAAGTAATTATGGCTTCTTTCCGTTGGGGGACATATAATAGAGGAATTAAGCCGTTCCGTATGTATGAGAGTGGTTATGGTGCTCCGCGGGGTAATTATGCGGATATGTTCCAATGGAAAAAAGACGGTTCTGACTTTGACTGGAATAATCCGGAACACCGTGCCCATCCTTTTTTTGATGCTAACGGAAACCCAACCCGCGACGCACGTCTGTATGAAACCTTGGTAGTAAATGGTGATAAATGGCAGGGACGTAAAGCGGAAGTATATACAGGTGGTCGTGAAGGATATGGAACCGGAAGCAGTGTGGGGCAGAAAACACAATATGGATACGGATTCAGAAAGTTCATACGCGACAAACTGAATGAAATGAACAATAAGCCTTATTCCTGCCCGCTGATACGTATTCCAGAAATATACCTGAGCATGGCAGAAGTGATGAACCAGTTGGGACAGAGCACACAAGCAGACGAATTTGGAAATACTGCCTATGACTATCTGAATATGGTACATACACGTGCCGGTCTACCTTCGGTCACGGCTGATAAAGTGGCTGGCGGCGATGCTTTATGGAGTTATTTAATGGATGAACGTGCCCGCGAATTCGGACAGGAGGAAATCCGTTATTTCGATATGGTCCGCTACAGAAAAGGAGCAGAATGGGCAGCCCGTCCCATGGATATGCTTGAAACTGCTAAAGTGGGTAATGACTATGAATATACGGTTAGTACGCGCAATGATATCAAATATGTATGGAAAGATCATTGGTATCTGATGCCGTTTCCGGTAGCAGAAATCAATAAGAAATACGGATTGATTCAGAATCCCGGTTGGGAATAAAAACAATGAATAAAGAATACGATTATGAATAAAATTCTATATACAATAGGACTAGCCCTTACTTTTTCATTGGGCGTAATGGCACAGCAGACCGTGAACGGGGTAGTGAAGGACAGTTCCGGCAAACCTGTCTCCGGCGTGAAGGTGTCTAAAGTCGGAGAGTCCAGACAGAATAGCATTACAGACGAGAACGGTATGTTTACATTGGATTTGGACAAGGGAGACTATATCGAATTAAACTATGCGGATGTAGCACTGAAACGGGTGAAAGTAAATGGAGAGTCAATGGATATTATTTTTGACTCCAGACAGGATGCGATGGTGGATTTGGGATTTATAAAACGTACGGAGGAAACACAGACTCAGTCCGCGACTGCTATTTATGCCGACCTGCTTGCCAAAAATGCAACTTCTACCAATAGGGTTAATAACGCGTTCTTCGGATTGATTCCGGGATTACATCTTTCGCAGAATACCGGATGGCGCAACAATGCCAGTATGAATATTCGCGGACGCGGAGGGCTGAGCACCGGTGCTCCATTGGTGCTGGTCGATGGCTTTGCCCGCGGATTAACAAATATGACACTGGAAGAAATAGAGTCGGTACAGGTCTTAAAGGATGGTGCCTCTACTGCCTTATGGGGAGCCAGAGCGGCGAATGGTGTCATTTTGATTAATACAAAACGAGGTATCTACAATTCTTTTGATATAGACGTGAATTACCGTCATGGTTTCAATTTCCCTGTCAACCAGCCGGAAATGGCGGATGCCTATACCTATGCGATGGCGCAGAATGAAGCATTGCACTATGACGGATTGCCGTTGCAGTATACTTCCAAACAACTGGAACAATACAGAAGCGGAATGAACCCGACTTATTATCCGAATGTAAACTGGGGGAAAGAAGGAATGCGCGATTTTAGTGAAAACAATCAGGTGAATCTGATGATGCGCGGTGGGGGTAAAAGAGTGCGTTACATGGCATTGCTGGATTATAAGAATGAATTTGGGCTTTTGAATGAAGATTATACCCATTACTCTGAGCGTTATAATTCTCAAATCCGGAATTATGAACTGGACTTACGTATGAATCTGGATGTGGATATAACTTCTGCTACAAAGTTGAAATTTGGTATTTATGGTATTATCGGAGAAGATAAACGTCCGAATACCGATATCAATACTATTTTTCAGAATTTCTACAAGGTGCCGTCTGCTGCGTTCCCGATAAAGACACTCAATGATAACTGGGGGAGTAATACTATCTTTAAAATGAACCCGATAGCTGCAATTGCAGATGTAGGATATGTACAAGAGAATCGCCGTCTGCTGGAAGTGGATATGCGCATTACACAGGATTTGTCTATGCTGCTGAAAGGATTGAATGCGGAAGTGGCCGTGGCTTATGATAATTCCGCTACTTTTCAGGATATAGGCAGTAAATCGTATCTGTATGAGGTTAGCTATTTGGGAAATGCAGGTTTGCCTGTAAGCGAAACCTATGGTACAAATACAACATTGCAGGTTTCCTCTTCCAAACTGACAGCTCAGTTTATCCGTGCCAATGTAGAAGCAAAATTGGGCTACGACCGTGCTTTTAAAGATCATCAGTTGTCCGCTTCCGTTGTATACCGTCAGGAGATGGAAGAGCCTTTGGAACGTAATGCCTCCTATTATCGTCAGAATGTAATGGCTTTTGCCGGTTACAATTATGATAATCGTTATATGCTGGATGTGGTTGGAAATTATTATGGTACCAGTGTATTGCTGAAAGGTGATCGGTTCCGTTTTTATCCGGCCGTATCAGCAGGATGGAACCTGGCAAATGAAGCGTTTCTGAAAGATGCATCTAACTTGAATTTATTGAAATTGCGTGCGTCATGGGGACGTTCTGCGACGGATGGCTTATCTTACGGATTAGGGAATTACTTCTGGGTCGGTTCCGGCAGTTATCCGTTCGGTGAAGGCTTGACTGCTGTCAGCGGAATGAAAGAACAAAAGCTTCCGATGCGCCGGCTAGAACTGGAAACAGCTGACAAGTACGATGTAGGTGTAGACGTACGCTTGTGGAAAAACTTTACGGCAACGGCGGATTTTTACTATGATCGTCGTACCAATATACTGGTTGCCAATAATAAGATATCAGGGATATTGGGTATCGACCCTGCCCAGGAAAATATAGGTAAAGTAGAAAGCCGTGGAGTCGAATTGAGCTTGGGATGGAACAAACAGCATAAGGATTTCAGCTATTATGTGAATGCCAACTGGGCATGGAATGACAGTAAAGTACTTGAAAACGGACAGGCTTATCAGCCTTATGACTATTTGTATACCAAAGGACACAAAGTCGGACAGTTGTTTGGATTGGAAGCAATCGGCTATTTCAATGATGCCGAAGATATAGCTAAAAGCCCCGAACAGGCTTTCTCCGTAGTACGTCCGGGAGATGTGAAGTATAAAGACCAGAATGGCGATAATAAAATAGACAGTGAAGACCGGGTGGCTATCGGCAAATCGACTACTGTTCCTGAAATGGTATTTGGCTTGAACTTAGGGTTCGAATACAAAGGCTTCGGAGTGGATATGGTATTTAACGGTATCAGCGGACTAACCAAACAACTGAATATAGCCAATGTGCACCAACCGTTGCGTAATGGTAATACCAATATCGCTACCTGGTATCTGAAAGATAAAATACGCTGGACAGAGGAAACCAAAGACATAGCCAATGTGCCTCGTTTGTCTACTCTGTCTAATGAAAATAATTATCAGACTAGTACACAATGGATTGAAGACGGATCGTTTTTAAAACTGCGTAATCTGAATGTATATTATACGTTGCCACAAAAGTGGTCGAAAAAGATGAAGATGGACAAATGCCGGATTTACGCAAAAGCACAGAATGTGTTCTCGATAGATAAAATCAAATACTTCAACTGTGAGAATCTCGTCTTGGGATATCCCGACCTGTTCTCTTTGTATTTGGGAGTAAATATTAACTTTTAAACGGAAAAGTCATGCGAAACATAAAGAAATATATGATAGCTGCCTGTGTGCTGCTTTCGTTAAACGGATGCGACTATCTGGATTATGATGAAACGAGCGGTAGAACGAAGGAAGAAGCCTATACTTATTTTGATAATATGAATCAGCTGGTATCATACGTTTACACGTTCTTGCCTGTTGATTTTGGAAGAGTGAATGATGCTATGATGGAATCTGCTACCGATAATTCGGTGTATACGTGGGAGAATAATAGTATCTATTATATTGGCAACGGTACATGGGGACCTCTGAAACTGGTTGATGATGGCTGGAACTTCTGGAATGGCATTCGTAGTGCGAATTCTTTTCTTGAAAATTTTGATCCGGAAGTGTTGAAGCGCTTTGAATATAACGAGAACTACGACGAAATGATAGGCAAATCTTCTAAGTTTCCCTATGAAGTCCGTTTCCTCCGCGCTTTTTATCTGTTTGAACTGGCGAAACGATACGGAGATATTCCTCTGGTGACACGTACATACGAACAGGACGAAATCAATTCGATAGAGAAATCTTCCTTTGAGGAAGTAATTGGTTTTATAGCCAGCGAGTGTACGGAAATAGCTCCGGAACTTCCTGTCAACCAAAAGGACTTCTGGGGAGAAACGGGCAGAGTGACGCGCGGTGCGGTATTGGCATTGAAGTCGAGAGCCTTGTTGTATGCAGCTAGTAAATTGCATAATCCGGACAATGATCTTACAAAATGGGAAAAAGCTGCGCAGGCTGCTTATGAAGTAATCCGGCTGGATGTGTATAATTTGCCTAAGATTGGTGTAGATCCTTTGTATTCCAACGCAGGAGGTAACGAAGTGTTGAATTCCGGACAATTGATTTTTGAACGCAGAAATGCGACAAAAGAAAGTTCGTTTGAAGCACGTAATCAGCCGATGGGCTATGAAGGGGCGATGGGTGGCAATACACCGACACAAAATCTGGTTGATGCTTATGAAATGAAAGACGGTAGTGCTTTTAGTTGGGCAAATACCTCTCATGTGGCTAATATGTATTATGATGCCAATGGCAGCCCGACTCGCGATCCGCGTTTGTATGTCAATGTACTGACTAACGGAACTACCTGGCTGAAACAAAAAGTGGAAACGTATGAAGGTGGCAGGAATAAAATACTGGATGGCTCTACCCGAACCGGATATTATCTTCGTAAATATATGAATCCTTCTGTTTCCCTCGATCCTGTGAGGCCAAATCAACTGGAACATCATTATATTTTGTTCCGCTACGCAGAAATCCTGTTGAATTATGCCGAAGCATTGAACGAATGGAAAGGACCGGATGCCACGGCAGAAGGATGTCCCATCACAGCACGTGCGGCTTTGAATATGGTTCGTGACGCTGCGGAAATGAAACATGTGGAAGAAACCGGAGACGCTTTTACGGAAAAGGTACGCAATGAACGTCGTATTGAACTGGCTTTTGAAGGACATCGTTTTTATGATATCCGCCGTTGGAAGATAGCCGGGCAGGATGAAATCAGAAATGTATATGGAGTGAAGATTACCAAGAGTGGCGACTCGTTTACGTACGAGAAAGTATCAGTGGATAATCTGTATTGGAATGATAAAATGTATCTGTTCCCCTTCCCGCAAAATGAGGTATATATGAACCCGAATTTGGAACAGAATCCGGGTTGGAAATAGCAATGTATAAATAGAAGTGATATGAATACAAAGTTTTTATATAGAATACTGTTTGCCTCGTTATGCTTATTGATGACGGGATGCAATGACGATAACGAGATCTTTTTTGAAGATTTGACAGGTAACGAAGCATTGGAACGGGTGCATCCCAATGAACGGGATAAACCATATCCGCGTGAAGAACATGAACTTTATCTGAATCCGGCTCCTCTGATTGTGCCGAAAGCTGCACGTACTGCCGATGAATTTTTGGAATTCGAATTGTCGCAAAATGCCGATTTTCCGGAGCAAGGAACCTATCGCTCCGGCAGATTAGCCTGGAATATGTATAATATTCATGAAGAAATGGCTGCCGGTGACTGGTATTGGCGCTTTCGGAAGGTGGATAAAAATGATAAGGCAGGTCTATGGAGTGAAGTGAATCGGTTTACGGTGACGGGCAAAGAGCCGGTATTCGTAACTCCGGAGTTCTCAGTATTCCGGCAGAATCTTCCGACGGTATATCCGCGTATACATTGTTTTCTGGATAATGATATAAAAAAGGTGGCCCCTATTAGTAGTGAACACCGGGAGTATAAAGATTTAATTTCGCGCAGCAATACTGCTCTGAACTATACTTTTACTTCTTCTAATCCATACGATGATGCCAGCACGCTGAGTACATATGCTTTTGATTATTTGTACACGGCTTATTTATTAACTCAGGATAAAAAATATCACGATAAGATATTGGAATATGGGCGTAAGTTGGCCACTTACAATGTAGAAGATAAACAACTGTTTGCGGAGAATTTTTATTCGGCTGCCGTTGTAAATACGCTGAGTACAGTCTATGATGTTTGCCAGGAGAGTCTGAACGAGACGGAAAAGAGAACGATAGAGAATGTCATACTTCGGGTGTTGAACCATTATTATAACTCCTACAGGGGATCGCAAGAGAACCACATATTCGACAATCATACTTGGCAGGTCGTGTTGCGCGCTTTTACTCAGGGAGCTTTGGTCGTTTGTCAGAAATATCCGGAAGCTATGACTGCTTTAGAATATTTTTATGAGCTCTGGACAGCACGTGCCCCGGCTTCCGGTTTCAACCGGGATGGCGCATGGATTAATGGTACAGGGTATTTTAATACTAATACCTACTCCTTATATTATATGCCAATGTTGTTTTCCCATCTCACAGGCACGGACTTCTTGAATCATCCCTGGTATCAGAATGTTGGTCAATATCTGATATACTCATGGTTGCCGGAGAGTGGAACGACAGGCTTCGGGGATATTGGCGGACCTGAGGCTACACCTGGCAGGCAACGGGTAGCCTTTGCGGATTTTGCCGCTCGTGAAACAGGAGACTCCTATGCAGCCTGGTACGTAAAAGAGTGTGGAAACACAATATACGGAGATTATGCAATGCGTCTATATCGTATAGCGAGGGAGTATATTACTTACGGAGCACCGGAACTGGATGACAATGAACTGGAGAACTTTATTTGGTATCAAGATATTGGGGAAGGTGTCGCATTTTCTAATATGACACAGAGAAGCAGCAATATGTCCCTTTCTTTCCGTTCTAGCCCATTCGGTTCGGGCAGCCATACGTTGGCCGATCAGAATAGTTTTAAACTATTGTATAAAGGAGCATATGTATATATGAATGCGGGGTATTACCAGAATTTCTCTGACAGGCATAATTTACTTCAATATCGTCATACCCGCGGACATAACACGATGCTGATTAACGGCATCGGCCAGCCTTTTACCACCAGAGCATACGGAAATATAAATCGCGGATTGAATAGTGATAATTTGGCTTATTTTATGGGAGATGCTTCTCATGCTTATTGTGGTACCTCGGAATATCCGATGTGGATAAGTGCATTTGAGGCTGCCGGTATAGCTCAGGTGCCGCAATATGGTTTTGGTACGACGCCGTTGAATAATTACAAGCGTCATATTTTTATGCTTCGCCCCAATAAGATTGTAATTTATGACGATTTAGGAGCAGATGAGGCGGTGACTTGGCAATGGCTGTTACATAGTCCGGTGGAATTCCATGTAGCAGGGAACAAAATAAGAACTGACTATACCGATAAAGGAGGATTTACTTCGGTCGCACAAATCTTTAGTGAACAGACGCCTGATATAACAACTACCAGTCAGTGGTTTCTTGGTGGAGAACCTGATAAACCGGCTGATGTGGCAAAACAGTGGCATTTGACGGCGAGCTTTGGTCCAAGTAACAATAATAAGATTCTTACTATTGTCCAGGTAAGTGATGATAACAGCATAGAAGATATTTGGCAGGTTAATAATAAATTTATTATGGGAGACTGGAGCATCGAAGCGGAACTGGGTGCTGACAGACCTGCCGCTATCTCGATTACTAATAAAATAACGGGTACGGTATTCAGTTATGGAAGCCAGACTCCTGCTATAAATGGCATTTCTTACCAACGTCAGCAGGAGGATTCCTCAGTATTGTATGACAATGTACGCGGAGTGATGAAAGTGCAGGAAACAACTGATAAAACAGTACAGACTACAAGAACTGTGAAATAAGTATTGCAGATTACTGGAAAATTAATAATTGAAACAAAATGAATTATTACGTATGAAAAACTTATTGTTAATAATAACCGTCATCTTCATGTCTCTGCTGACTTCGTGTAGTAGGGAAGAGGGTATGAATTCCATGGAAGAAAGTAAGCGGGTATGTATCTTGCCGGAATTTCCGGAAGATGCTACTGCAACACGTGCTCGGATTGATATAGCGTCTACTCATAAATTACGCTGTATTATTGAAGTGTGGACAAAAGAAATATCTCCAGAATTAGTGCATCGGGAGGAAGTGGCGGTGGAGGCAGGAACAATTCCTCCCTTTGAATTTGATCTGAAAGCAGGAGATTATAGCTGCTTGATGTGGGCTGACTTTATTGAGAGGGGAGCTGTTGCTGCTCCCGTTACTTCTGGTGAAGTTACTTACGGCCATTTTGAAGAAATCTACTATAATACAAGTAATTTGCATCACGTTTCCATTATGGACGAGAGTGCCGGAAACCTTTTTGATACAGACCTTTGTGATGCGTTTTATGCACAGTTGGATCTGAAAAAAGAAGAAAACGGATTCTCTAAACAGCTTAAACTGTCTCGTCCGTTTTCTAAATTGATTGTGAAGGAGAAAAATACGGAGAAATTCAGCGAGCTCAAAAAGCTAAAAGTAATTTATAGTGTTCCTAAAGGTTTCAATGTCTCTCTTGGTGAGCCGACAAGTGAAACGATAAATGCTATGAATGAAAAAGACTTTAAGAGTGGGGATGATTCTCAGATTCTATTTACAAATTACATCTTTGCCACTTCTTCTCCCAGTGGAAGGGCATTAGGTACTGTGTTGCTTTCATTCACGACAAAAAGTAAAATTGATTGTGAAATAGCTGAAGGAAGCATCATACTTAAGCGTAATGAAAAAGTGACTGCCAGTGGTAATCTGATCATGGAAGGAACAATAGACCCTGATCCTGAACCGGAACCGGACAGGGATCCGCTGGTTGGTGATTACTTCTTTATAGATGGTACATGGGGTTCTGAACTGACAGCCGTTAATAAAGATAAATGTGTGGGGATTGTATATGCAGTCGGTGCGCAAACCGGAGATGACATAAACAATTATGGTAAAGACGTTGCAGGCAAAAAGATTATGGGATATGTAATGGCATTGAGAAATATCAATACCGGTTCAATGGGAATGGAGAATAACGTGCACGGTGTAAGCGGACGCCCGTATCTGTATAAACATAGTGCAGGAACTGTGGCCGCTGGCATTGCTTTTTTTGATGCGATACGTCCGGATAAAGTAAACTATACCGGTTATACCAAAACAGATGAACTTTTGAATTCATCCCAGTTTACCGAACATTCTACTGACTGGAGTTACCCGCTTCTTCAGGTCCTGACTGCATGGAAAACGGATGCTCAGATTGTTAAGTATGCCAGTGAATGGTATATTCCTTCCATAGCTCAGCTTTATGCAGCGGCAGGAGGGTGCTATGGAGTTGAATCAATAAGCGGATATCCGGCTGTGGATAAGAATGATGCGTTGACTATAGCTTTTAATAATGCAATTTCTATGAATATTGCAGAGGCTTTTACTGCTAATACCGGTGCTGGTTACTATGTGTATACAAGTTGTCTGAACACTCAGGTTGCAACAGGAACCGGTCCGTGTTTTGTGCAGATCAATAAAGACGGTACGAGTATAAAACCCAAAGAACACGACGCTAAAGGTGCCCAGGGAGTTATTCGTCCTATGTTGACAATTATAAAATGAACTGTTAAGTAAATGATGATAATATGAAAAAAATATTGATAGGTTTGATATTCTTTTGCTGTATGGGACTGTTTGTGACATCATGCAGTGAAGATGAAAATACATCTGGTGGTGATATCAGCCAGATGTGTATCTCCGCAATTCTTCCAGATGATATTTCTACGGATAGGGTCAAAACCGTAGATGGACATAAATTGCGCGGTATTCTAGAACTTTGGACAAAAGGGGAGAACGCTAATCTCGTGTATCGTGAAGAAGTGACGGTGGATCCGGCTACAGGAAAAACTGTTCTTCCGTTTGAGCTGACATTGGAAGCTGGTACATACGACTATCTGATGTGGGTAGATTATATTGACGCAAATACTGTAGCTGCCAATTCTGCTGATGGTAATGCGGCTTTCCGCTATACAGATAAGTATTATGATACTTCTGATCTTAGAAATATTGCAATAAAGGACATGCGTAATTTAATTAATAATGATGCATGTGATGCGTTCTTTTATCATGGAGAGGTTCAGAAGAAAGGAAATGAAGCGTTTCGGCAAGAGATAAAGTTGATCCGTCCGTTCACTAAAGTCAGTGTTCTGGAAAAGAATCTGAAGGAATTTAATCTTTTGAAAGGTTTGTCTGTGTCTTGCGATGCTTCAATGAAGTTCAATGTAAGTACGGGTAAAATGGCAACCGAAACAGTTCATGTAAACTATGTGGAGTCTGAATTTGATCCGGAGGCTGTAGCAGACGGAACTTTATTTACTGCTTATTTCTTTGCTGATGAGGAAAGTCGGAAGCTGGGAGAAATTAATTTGAGTTTTACAACTGATCTGGGTGTTCAGAATGTTACCGTTCCTCAGATTATTCCTTTATTGCGTAACCAGCATATCAAAGTGAGTGGTAATATGATGGCCGAGTCCCCTGATCCTGAAAATGAATTTGAAATCAGTTTTGATATTGAGGTTGAAGATTGGGGAGCAAGTAATCAGGATGTTGTTGCGACAGAAGTCAGAGCTAAAGTAGGTGATTTCTTCTATGCTGACGGCAGTTACTCTTCTACTTATATAAAGGATGAAGCGAATCCGTGCATCGGTATTGTATTTGCAGTAGCCAGTGACGGTGGAAAGGCTTCGGGGGATGACCCAGCGAATTATGTGGATAATACTGGTGCGCAAAAGCTTCGTAAGATTCGTGGCTGGGTAGTAGCAGCGACAGAAATACAGGAAAAGTTTAAAGTAAAAGTTGATAATCCGGAGAATCCGTCACAGGAAGTGACATTGGATTTGGGTACGCTTCCGGGTTCAGTATTAGGGCAAGGAAAAACAGATATATCAGGATTTAAAAACACTCAGGTATTTAAACGGGAAGAAATCACTTTATCGGATTATCCGGTGGCAGAACAGATTATTAATTATGAAAATGATCCGTCAACAAAAGCTCCGGAGAATACCAGTGGCTGGTATTGGGGAGCAGTAAATCAATATTTGATACTGGCAACTGAGTATGCGAATGTTACAGTAGAGAATAAAGTCGTGATTGACTACGAATATCTGACAGTTGGTAAATCGATGGAGGTTTTAGTCAAAAATCAGAAGGCAGATCATTTTGGCCTGGATGGTGAACAGTTCTATTGGTCTAGTACAGTAGATGCGTCAACGGGAAAAATTTTCCGTGTTGGGTTGAGAACTGAAGGACAAAATTATGGTCAGACTGCGGGTTGGAAGCTAAATGATGCCCGTCACTTTCGTCCTATCCTGACATTCTAAGAAAGAAGAAGATTCGCTCTTCTTTGCAGGAAAAAGGTTGTTTTGGTTTTCATTAGGCAGGATTCCTTGTAAGGTTCGTAAGTGTACCTTGCAAGGAGTTTTGTCTGTAAGCAAGGCGATGTCTTTCAATCCGATAAATCCAAAAAAAGCTAGAAATAGTTTGCCAATTCAAAGAAAAGCCGTAC
>CAVJPC010000100.1:0-2068 GCA_963651205.1 Bacteroidaceae bacterium | reverse complement strand
GGATGGGGAAGCATCGTCCGTGATAAAAAGGATGCGCTGACCGTGACGCTGAATGACAACTTTGAGAAAGAAGAGCGTGTTTTCGTCATCAACCTCAAGATGAACGAAGGGTTCTATACAGAATCTATCACCGTCCGGCAGAAGCTGTGCACGAGTTTCTATCAGATTCAGTCCATTGCATATACCCTGGAGGAAGGCGATGGCATCAGAGAGGCTGTAAGCAGGCCTTGGGGAATAACTTATATAGATAAAAGAGGGAATGAGGGAGTATCTGTTACAACAAAGATGAGCTTCAACCTGCTTTATATGGAAGACATCAACTACTCCTTCAGTAGTCCTGATTTCAATGAAGAGCAGCTTAGTCCCGAAAGCGGGAAACGCCTTGTAGATATGCCCGAAGGAATTGAAAACGGGAAACTATTTTTCGAGAAGAGTCAGTACGATTATACTCAAACAGGCATGTATAGCTACCAGCAGATGGGTGAGCCCTATGAAGTGGAATTAGTAAGCTGGAAGCGGAATCTATATTCTGCAGACATTTACTACAAACGCCTGCAAGCCACCTATACCCTCACCTTGTCGAGACCCGGCAACGAGTCCTTGAAAATAGTAAAAGGGAAATTCACGAAAGAGTTTCCCTATAGCTACTCGCCTATCAAACACGAAGTGACTGAGCTTATCGAAGGAGATTAGTAAGCCTGCTCCCTCTTTCTCCTTTCTATTTGGGAAAGGAGAAAGAAGTGATACTTCCCTCCACTTCCTCCCTGCTAAGAGTAGGCGGCTGCCCGTCAAACAACTTCTTACAAACGAGTTTACCTGTATTCAAGGCATCTTCTTTGGTGCTGAACGGTATCCGCCCTGCTATTGCCGGCATATAGGGTTGGGATATCAGCGTGTCGCTTCCGCAGAGCACCACATAACCATAACCGCCTTCTACCTCCATCACCCGGCACTTCAACTCTTCGCTGCCCGACGAACATCCCGAACAGGAAAAAAGGCATGCCGCCAACATGGACGACACACCTATCATTATAAACGAATGCTTCACTGTAATCACTTTAAATTAGTCAACATCTTCTTGCTCATCGGGCAGAAGTTCGTAGATATCATCGAAGAAACTGCTGCTTCCCGACGCTCCGGTCAAGATAAAACCCCGCTGACCGTTGGAGAATGAAACGGCACCTTCACGCGAAGAGGTACCGGCAGGATAATTATGCACAGTAGTAAGCGGCGTAAAGTCATCATCAGAATCGCCATACCACAAATCTTGCTCGGGATCGTACTTCCAGTAATCACCGGTAACACCGCTACGGGTTCCGGTAGCCACATAGCCATATCCGTTAATGGAGAAGGACACGGCA
Source organism: Bacteroidaceae bacterium (assembly GCA_963651205.1). GTDB lineage: Bacteria > Bacteroidota > Bacteroidia > Bacteroidales > Bacteroidaceae > Phocaeicola. The sequence goes on along the minus strand of CAVJPC010000100.1, from coordinate 707 downwards.
CTATAACGGGCAATGGCATAATCATCGTCATAATCATTATTAGAATCGGTATTGGCAATATCCCTCAATTGCGTCCAGGTGCTACCATCGAATTTCCAGAAGTCCACAGGGTTGCTACCGCCTCCCTGATTCTGTCCGCAACAGATGTAGGCTACATCGTTGATGACAAAGGCCGTACCGTAACGTCGCTTCTCGCCGCCAAAGCCATGCACTATTTCCCATTGCTTTCCTTCGGCGGCATTGGGGTTGAAACGGTAGAAGTCCAGCATGCTGCCAATGGTATCTTCATTATATCCCGTACCTACATATCCATATCCGCCGATGGTGAACGCCAACGCACCGTCACGCGCTCCGCCGCCGAAATCATCTTTCCGCGCCCAGCTATTCGTAGCAGGAGTATATTCCCATGTATCTGCCATATAATCGGAGGATGTTCCGTCTTTCCTGGAACCTGTAGTAACGTAACCTTTGCCGTTCACAGCAAATGCAGCGCCGTATTTGCGACCTTCTACGGGCATGGTTTCGCATTGTGTCCACACGCCTGTATCCATATTATACTCCCAAAGGTCATTCAGATAATCTTTGTTGCCTCCACGGAAGCCGCAACACAGATAGCCTTTATTGTCGATAGTGAAACTACAAGCGTATGCACGCGCATAGCCGTTATAGCTTGTTTTCTTTATCCACTGTCCCTGTGTGTATTCATC
>CAVJPC010000099.1:0-35620 GCA_963651205.1 Bacteroidaceae bacterium | reverse complement strand
TTGGTCATTCTACACACAGTGAAGAATCCGGTACTACAAACTTACAGCAGCAGATTCTTCGAGATGCCCGGAATGATAAGATCCATCCTCTTGCCATGATGTATTTTCAAGAAGCATTGGAAGCCTCCTGCTGGCAGCAAGGCAACATGCGCCAAACGGCACCTTCACAACGAATGGTGGATTTCACCCGCAAGAAACTGAGCTATGATTTGCCTGACAGTTCGTATAGTCCGGGGTTAGTTTCCTCTCCCCTGCATTTTTGGATGCCTACATTCATCACCGACCGCTTAAGCAAAGGTTTCCAACAATTTGGGAAGAGCAGTCATGGCTTCCTGACCAATGAAGCAGTGATGATCGGTGTAGAAACACGCACATCGGCTCCGGTACGGATTTTGCGAGACAATGAAACACTGCAACACGTCACTGTCAGCGGATTATTCCCTTGTGGAGAAGGAGCAGGTTATGCCGGTGGAATTGTTTCAGCAGGTATTGATGGAGAAAGATGTGCTGAAGCAGTAGCCGCTTATTTAGGTGTAGGGGCAGATTGAATATGATATCCGTCAAGCCAAGTTTCTTAGCGTTAAAATAGAACTGCGATTCATAGTCTGCGGTAACTTCACCCCTCTTGAGCTACTCTTTCTACACATCGCGTTAACATTTCCAATAACGCTCTCATTTCGCTGTAGGGGCGGGATTTGCCCGCCCGAAAACGGTTCGCTATAGGTATTCGGGCAGGCAAACCGTGCCCCTACAGCAAATGGTAACGCGATGTGTATTTTATTCTTCTTTCTTGCTGGAAGCAAACTCTTCTTTCACCTGCTTGCACCAATCAGCAATACGTTTACTTGTTAATTGGGCCTGGTTCTCCTGGTCAATTACCAAGCCGCAGAATTTTCCATTACGCACCGCTTTTGACTCATTGAAAGTATACCCGTCTGTCGAAGTAAAACCGACCAATTCGGCCCCAGCCTTTTGAAAAGCATCTGCCAGAATCCCCATTCCATCTACAAAATTATCGGGATAATTCTTCTGATCCCCTAAACCGAATATAGCTACTTTCTTTCCTTTTAAATCCAGTGACTCCAGTTCGGGAACCAATTCGTCCCAATAAGTAGGAAGTTCTCCGTCAAACCAAGTGGAAGCTCCCACTATCATGTTATCGTATGCCTGGAAGTCATTCTGCCAGGCTCTTTCTATCAGCACGACCTCTATCACTTTTACTCCTCCCAGATCTTCACGAATTTTTTCAGCTATGTGAGAAGTCTTGGCTGCATTCATTGCATAAAATAATCCTATTGTTTTCATAATTCATCTATTTTTTTGTTCACCACAGATTAACGCAGACAGCATGAAAAAATAACCTGTGGTGAAATCAATTAATATTCCAGCAGCTTTTTAGCTGCCTCATAAATTTTATCCTCGGTAGGCAGAATGGCTTTTTCCAATACCGGATGGAAACCTACAGGAGTGAAGGTAGAGCCTACACGTTGTACAGGAGCATCCAGATAACGAAACAGTTCCGTCCCAATCCCGGCAGCAATTTCTGCCCCGAAACCAGAGAAAACTTTATCCTCATGGACTACCAAAGCCTTGCTTGTTTTCTTCACTGATGCATAAATAGTTTCTTTATCCAACGGGATAAGCGAACGGACATCAATCACTTCTACACTCCAACCTTCCTGAGACAGACGTTGAGCTACATTCAAACAGAAATGAGTGGTATTTCCATAGGTTATCACACTCAAATCCGTACCTTCACGACAGATACGCGCCTTTCCAAACGGAACTTCAAAATCCTCGGGCACTACGGAAGAAGCCTCCACTGAATTATACAAGGCTTTCGGCTCAAGATATAAAGTAAATCCACGAGAACGCATCGCTGTACGAAGCAGCCCTGCCGCATCATCGGCAAAAGAAGGGCAGACAATCCGGGCACCGGGCAAGGTAGTCAACGCACCTTCTATATTTTGTGAATGATAAAGCCCACCGCCAATATAACCGCCTGAGGCCAGACGCAACACAATATTGGGAACAAATTTCCCATTGCTGCGCCAATACTCATGCGTACACTCTACATATTGTTCTACAGCAGGCCAGAAATAATCGGCAAATTCGGCTCCTTCAATAACAACATGTATTTTGGGATCAAAACGACACATACCATTGGCCGTACCTACAATATAGTCCTCGGCAATAGGAGCACTGAATACACGGGCATCCCCAAACTCCTGCTGCATCCCTTTGGTAATATTAAAGACTCCTCCTTTCTCCCTATTGGCTACATCCTGTCCCCAGATAAAGGTATTCGGATTATGGCGAAATTCTTCTTTCAAAGTTTCATTGATGGCAGTTACCATAAATGCTTTTTCACCATTCTCTTCCTGGTGAATACCCTCTTTGTATTTTTCCGGCACATAAGGGTCCGGCAAGACAAAATCAAAAATACTCTTCGGATCAGGATCAGGCGCGGCAAGTGCTTTCCGGTTAGCGGCCGACAATTCTTTCTTTGCTGCTGCCTCAATCTGTTGCAGTTCTTCTTCCGTGAGGCGCTTATAACGCAACAGCATCCGCCGGAATTTCATCAAAGGATCGGCTTCCTTTACATAAGCAAGTTCATTTTCATCCCGATAAAGCGTTTGTTTATCCGAATTAGAATGGGAACCGATACGGACACAATTGGCATGTACGATGACAGGAGTACGATTGGCTATAGCAAATTCACGAGCTTCGCTCATGGCATTCATGGAGTCGAAAACATCCTTTCCATTGCAATGAATAATCCTCAGATTCTTGAAGCCGGAAAAATTATCGGCATACTTCCGGGCGGCTGTCTGGTCTTTCTTGGGGACAGAGATACCATATCCATTATCCTGCCATACAAATATCACAGGAAGTCCTTCCCGACTGGCACCATTAACCGCCTCATAAACATATCCTTCCGAAGAAGCGGATTCTCCATGTGAAGTGATGGCCACTCCTTTATGACCATAATATACCATAGCACGTGCTACTCCGGCTGCATGAAGATCATGTGTTCCGGTGGCGGAAGACACATTTTCTATATGCCATTCGGGTTTGGCAAAGTGATTGGACATATGGCGGCCTCCGCTACCCGGATCGGTCGCTTTTGAAATACCGTTCAATATCAATTCCTCTACACTCATGCCGGCCGAAAGCACGGTCAGCATATCACGGTAATACGGAAAAAGGAAGTCCTCCCCTCTGGTAAAAACTTGTCCTATAGCCAGTTGGATTCCGTCATGCCCTGCATAGGGTGCATGATAGGACCAGCCCAATGATTGCAGCAGGTAGGACGGAGCCTTTTCATCCAGTGCACGTCCCAACACCATCAGATGGTACCACTTTTTCAGAGTTTCCGCATCAGTGGTCTTTATATCATATTTTTTCATAATGCTATTCTTTTATTTCACTGTGGTGAATCGTTATTCTTTCCAATTTTCCAGATAATCCTTTATCGCATAGAGGAATTGACCTCCCAGCATTCCATCCACTACCCTATGGTCATAAGACAAAGAAAGGTACATTTTATGGCGGATAGCGATAACATCACCCTCAGGAGTTTCAATTACCGCCGGCTTCTTCTCAATATATCCCACTCCCAGAATGGCCACCTGCGGCTGGTTAATAATCGGAGTACCAAACAAGGATTTGAAAGTTCCAAAATTGGTAATCGTAAATGTACCGCCCGAAATGTCATCCGGCATCAGCTTGTTATCACGCGCCTTCGCTGCCATAGTATCAATAGCAACAGCAAGTCCGTTCAAATTCAACCTGTCGGCATCATGTATCACCGGAACAATCAGATTTCCATCATTCAGTGAAACGGCAATACCTACATTAATGTGCTTCTTAAATAGAATATGATAACCGTCTACGGATACATTTACCTGCGGATAGGCAACCAATGCCTTCGTTACGGCTTCGGTTATGGCAGGCATATAAGTCAATTTGACTCCCTCGCGACGGAAAAAAGCCTCTTTATTCTTATCACGCCATTTTACCAGTTTGGTTACATCCACCTCTACCACATTCGTGACATGTGGCGAAGTATGTTTGGACATTACCATATGATCGGCAATCATCTTCCGGACTCGATCCATCTCTTTCACTTCCACATCGCTACCCGCAGGCACCACACCAGCATTTCCACCCACTGTAGGGGCAGGGTTTGCCTGCCCGGATGCACCAGCGTTTCCACCCACCGTAGGGGCGGATTGAATCCGCCCGGATGCATCAACAGATGCATTCGCAGCAGTTACCTTCGGAGTTTCTTCGGGCAGATTCAATCTGCCCCTACCGCTATCGGAAACCATCGGCGTGCTTCCGCTTTTCCTCTTCCCGGCGATATAATCCTTGATATCCTTCTTGCTCAAACGTCCTTCATACCCTGTACCCGGAATAGTATCCAATTCCTCTTTCGAGATATGCGCAGCCTGTGCCAACTGAAGCACAATCGGAGAATACCAGCGCTCTTCCTCCGTTTTAGCCGCCATCGCTTTAGGAACTTCCTTCACCTCCTGGGCCGGAACTGAAACGGAAGCCGCCGATGAGGAAGCCGATGCCGGAGCAACGCTCCCAGCCACATTCCCTGCCTGGGAAGCTTCAACAGTTTCTTCTGCCCCCTCTTCTCCATCCAAATCGACAAGGGCGACCACCGTACCCACCGGCACCGTATCCCCTTCCTTAAACAATATCTCGACCACCTTTCCCGCTACCGGAGAAGGTATTTCCGCACTGACTTTCGCCGTATTCACCTCGAACAACACATCGTCCTCCTGGATGGTGTCGCCCACTTTTACCGACCAGGAGATGATAGTCCCTTCGGTAATGCTTTCGCCTAACTTAGGCATCTTTATTTCGAATCTTGACATATAAGTTATTTTATTATTTCATTCTTTTTATATGAACAACAAGCCACTGAATCATAAAGTTTTAACTTAAATCTTTTTTAAGGCAGCCCGGTGACAGATCCATTCCTCATCGGCATACTTCTCCCTCTTCAGCCATTCGATGGCGGCACAATCCTCTTTGGAAAAATGATAGATGGCATTCCCGTCATTCTCCGTCAAGAAATAATGGAAAAGGAGATAGATGAAGCGTTTGATGCCGATGGCAACATCCAGGGAGTGACAGATATTCGTCACTTCGCTATGGACTGAAGATACGGCACGGACAGCCCGCAATCCCGGTATCGGTTCGGCTTCTTCAGATTTCCCCCGCAATACCTGGTTCAGTACAGTGAGGTCGGTGGAGAACAGCAGGGTGCAATGATACATCACCCGGTCTTTATGAATGCACTGCGCACTCCCCGAAATCTTTTTTCCATCCACGTAGATGCCCATCCGTTCATCCGTATAGGCAGCAATACCGATACTTTCCAGGAACTCCACCGTGCGTTGCAGATACTCTTCAAATGCCGGTCGGGCAGTCGTTTCTATGAAGGTGAGGTTGATATTCCCCCGGTCGTGATACACCGCGCCACCGCCCGAAAAGCGGCGTGCCAGGTGAATCCCTTTCTGTTCCCTGTATCCTTCATCCACCTCGGCCTGGACAGACTGGTTCTTCCCCAGCACCACGGAAGGTTCGGATTGCCATATCATGAAATAATCGTCCCGCTTCCGTTTCAACAGATACTCCTCTGCCGCCAGATTGAAATAAACATCCGTGCAGCGGTTATCAATGCAAAACATTACGCGAAGAGTGTTTCGTGATAAATCTCGCCCACGGTAGGATGCGGAAAGACCGTTTTCTGGAACTCTTCCACCGTATCCCCATGCTGGACGGCAATACCTGCCACGATGATGATTTCCGAAGCCGGATTGCCCAGCAGATGGCAGCCGATGATTTTATCATCCGCATCCATAATCAGTTTGCAGAGTCCACTACCCGTTTCGTTCTCGGCAACAAAACGTCCCGAATAAGCCATCGGCAGTTTCTGCACATGATAAGGGATGCCTGCTACGGTCAGTTCCTCTTCCGTCTTCCCAACTCCGGCGAGTTCGGGATTGGTATAGACCACACCGGGCACACAGTCATAATTCATCCGGTCTTCCACTCCCAGGATATGGTTAATGGCTACTTCGCTTTCGCGGATAGCAGTGTGTGCCAGCATGGAGTGACCTGTAATATCTCCACAGGCATATACTTTGGGATGGGAAGTGAGCAGGTGTTCATCTACCTTCACGCCGTTGCGCAGCAGTTCGATATTCAGTTTGTCCAGGCCAACCTGGTTGATATTCGCCTTTCTTCCTACGCTGACCAATATCCTGTCCGCTTCGATTACTGACGTTTTTCCACCTTTCTCTATGGTAACTCCGGTGGAGTTGACTTCAATTACTTTGGAATTCAGATAGAAGCCGACTCCTTTCTTCTGATAATCAGCCCGTAGCATGGCACTGGTCTCTTTGTCCATCGCGCCCAATATTTCGGGCATCATCTCGATGACGCTTACTTTTACTCCCATACTGTTGAAGAAGGAAGCAAATTCCATACCGATCACTCCCCCACCGATGATGGCCAGTGATTTCGGCAATGCTGTACTTTCCAAAGCCTCTTTGGAAGTCCAATAATCGGTTTCGGACAATCCTTTGATGGGGGGAATCACCGTATCGGAACCGGTACAGACCAGTAAATAGGTCACTTCGTAATTCTCTCCACCGGCCGAGAGTTGGATGAGTCCGTTCTTTTCTCCCGTAATGACTGCTTCTTTCTCCACCAGTTCGGCACCGTATGACTTCACGGTCATCTTCACGCCGCCTGTCAGTTTCTTCACGACTTTATCCTTTCGGTCAATCATCTTTGCCATATCGAAGCCTACGCCGTCGGGCACGGAGATTCCATACTTAGCCGCACCTTTGGCATTATCCAGTAACTTGGCAGAATATAGAAGGGTTTTTGTTGGAATACATCCTTCGTTCAGACAGACGCCGCCTATGGCTTTCTTTTCAAAGATGACTGTTTTCAGTCCCCCTGCGGCAGCACGCTCGGCAGCGGTGTATCCGGCAGGTCCTCCACCAATGATTGCTATATCAAATTTCATACTGTTAAGGTTTTAAGTTATAATTGAGATAATAACAAATCCGTGAAAGAATTAGTTGCCCGCACAAACATTTCTTATCCCTTCTGAAGCCTTTTTGCCCGAAACATTGTATCTTTGCACACAAAGAAAGAACTATGCATCACCCCGAAATAGCCATAATAGAACCCAATACCCTGACTTGTTTAGGCCTGCAAACCATCTTGAAGGAAATCATTCCGATGGCTACCATCCGTGTTTTCCACTCTTTCGGCGAGCTGACGGACGACACGCCGGATATGTATGCACACTATTTCATCTCCGCCCAAATCTACTTTGAGCACACCGCCTTCTTTCTCCCCCGCAAACCGAAAACCATCGTACTGGCAAAAGGAGACAACCAGCCCCAACTATCCGGCGTACCCAAACTGGATATCTACCAGGATGAACAATCGCTGATGAAAGACATTCTCCAACTGCACGAATACGGCCACCAAATGCGGATGAAAATGGCACACGCCCAAAAGAAAGCCGCCCAGAAAGAAAAAACAGAACACGAACTATCCATTCGTGAAATAGAAGTCCTGATTCTCGTCACCAAAGGACTGATCAACAAGGAAATAGCCGAGAAGCTGAATATCAGTCTCACCACTGTTATCTCTCACCGCAAGAATATCACAGAGAAGCTCGGCATCAAATCCGTATCGGGACTTACGGTCTATGCCGTAATGAACGGATACATAGAAGCTGACAGAATATAAAAAATCCTCATTTATTAGGATTGTACAATCCTTTCGTTTGTCGTTACTTTGCAAGCGAATTACTGTTTCACCACAGATTAACACAGATTGAATTTTAAGATATTGATTGTCAGGACTGATAATCTGTGTAAATCTGTGTAAATCCGTGTTAATCCGTGGTGAAAACCCAACGACAAAAATAAGACCATAAATATGAGAAAGAACTTATTATTAGCGGCATCCTGCCTGATAGCTGCAACAGCCTTTGCAGAAGATATCAACACACTGCCCAAAGACACTACCAAAGTAATAGATATAGAAGAGGTAGTAGTGATTGCATCACCCAAAGAGACCGGAAAACTGAGAGAACTACCCACTGCGGTATCTCTGATTTCACAGAAAGAGATGCAAGCCAAGCAAATAAATTCTTTAAAGAATATAAGCGCCTTAGTTCCCAACTTCTTCATGCCGGACTATGGTTCGCGTATCACCTCCGCCATCTACATCCGCGGCATCGGCTCACGCATCAACACCCCTGCTGTGGGTCTGTATGTAGACAATATCCCCTACATCGACAAATCGGCTTTCGACTTCAATTTTTATGATATCGAGCGTATAGACATCCTCCGCGGCCCGCAAGGAACCCTCTACGGACGAAATACCATGGGTGGATTAATCAAGGTGCACACCCGCTCGCCATTCTCCTACCAGGGAACGGACGTGAAGCTGAGTTACGGAAGCAAAAGCAATTACCGCAGCGCTTCGCTGACCCATTACCACCGCTGGAGCGACCATTTCGCCTTCTCGGCAGGAGGATATTATGAGGGTTCGGACGGATTCTTCCGCAACTCATTCAATGGTAAGAAAATAGACAATATGGAAGCAGGAGGCGGACGTGTCCGTGCCATCTGGCTGCCTTCAGAGAACTTGAAACTAGACTTTACAGTAGGGTATGATTATAGCGATGAAGGCGGATACCCCTATTATTACACCGGCCCCACCGAGGGACACGAAAAAGAAAACGAAAAGTACAAGGACTACATCGGTCAGATCTCTTATAATCAGGACTGTACTTACCGCCGCGGCGTATTCAACTCCGGCCTCAACCTGCAATATCAGGCAGATAAATTCATTTTGAACGCTGTGACCGGATTCCAGAACCTGAACGACCGCATGTTCCTTGACCAGGATTTCCTACCCGCAGACATTTATACCCTGGAACAGAAACAGCGCCTGAACACCATCAGCGAAGAAATCACCTTGAAAAGCAAGAAAAACAAACGCTGGCAATGGGTAGTGGGAGCCAGCGGGTTCTACCAGTGGTTGCGCACCACCGGACCGGTGAACTTTATGGAAGACGGTGTGACAGACGTGATAGAAGGCAATACGAACAAGATGTTCGCCAAACTAAAAGAGGACAATCCCCGTATGCCGGACATGAGCATGGATGTGACTGACAAAACCTTCGGAGTAAGCGGCACCTTTGACACCCCTGTGCTGAGTGGCGCCATCTATCACCAGTCTACTTTCAACGATCTGCTGGTAGAAGGTCTGTCGCTGACAGCCGGCTTGCGTCTGGAATACGAAAAGATGTCTATGACCTACCAGTCTGAAACCAACATGGGATTTGACTTCAACTTGACTATGATGGGAAGACCGATGGGATTCCAAGGGCTGAAAATCCATCCCAACTTTGATGGCAAACTGGATAATGACTATGTGCAGCTCCTCCCCAAAGCTGCTTTGCAATACAAGTTCAAAGGAACCAAGAATAACATTTATGCCAGCGTAGCCCGCGGTTACCGCTCGGGAGGATACAATGTGCAGATGTTCTCCGAACTGATCCAAGCAGACATGAAGAACCAAATGCTGGACGTACTGAATGAAGCAAGTAATGGAATGTTGGACAAGCTGGGAATGATGGATCAGAAAACCGAAATAGACATCAACAGCACCGTCTTCAAACCCGAATACAGTTGGAACTACGAAATAGGTTCCCACCTTGATCTGTTCAATGGCAAACTGAAAGCAGACCTGGCAGCATTCTATATGGATACGCGCGACCAGCAGATTGCCAAGTTCGTAAACAGCGGCCTGGGACGAATGATGGTCAATGCCGGAAACAGTGAAAGCTATGGTGCGGAAGTCAGCCTGATGGCTTCCATCAACCGGAACCTGAGCATGAATGCCAACTACGGTTATACGCATTCCACTTTCAAGAAATACGACGGTGGTGTCAGTTCGTCCGACGAGCAGATTGATTACAGCGGCAACTACGTCCCCTTCGTCCCCCGCCATACCATGAATGTGGGAGCCAATTACAGCTTCTTCTTCGGCAAGAACGACTGGGCGCAGAGTCTGACTTTCAGCCTCAACTATTCGGGTGCCGGCAAGATTTACTGGACGGAAAAGAATAATGTATCGCAAGATTTCTATAGCACGCTGAACGGACGCATCTCTTTGCAGGCGCAAGCATTGCAGATTGATTTGTGGGGACGAAACCTGACCAACAAGGATTATACCACTTTCTACTTTGAAAGCATGAACCGTGGCTTCGAGCAGAAGAACAAGCCGTTGCAGATTGGAGTGGACGTGCGTTATCACCTCTAAAAGCTTTGATAAAAGGAAACCAGCTTATTCTTTTGTCATCCGCGTCTAAAAACAGACCACCAAGTATTTTGCTATGGTAACGAAGATATGAAAGAGTAGATAAAAAAAGGGAACTCATCACGAGTTCCCTTTTTTATCCATATTTATTAAATTTATTTTTTATTGAGTTTGAAAGCAAACTCAGAAGGTGTAAATACTGGAATTTCGGTTTCTCCCATAGTTACCTTGTCAGCATTCAAGTCGAAAACCAATTTCTTGCTGGATAATTCATAGCTTCCTTTCTTTACAGCAGAAACAGTAACTTCTACGGTAGTTGTTTCAGCTTCTTCGCCCTCACCCATTTCAAAAGAAACAGTCAAAGGTTTGGGGTCAAATTCCATATAAATACTGTCTTGTGCAGTATTCAATGCTCCTTTATAACCTACTTTGTAACTTACCTTTCCAATCTTTTCCACAACAGCGGGAGCTTGTTCTTCACCTACAATTCCGGCAACTAAATCTGTAATAGGGAAATTATCAAAATAAACAGTGTCACTCTTTACCAAGGCGGCAATGTCTGCACCGACAGGCGTCTCACCCGTATTATTCATCTTCGGAGCTTCCATAGGAGTCACCAACATTTTACCACTATACTCACCATTTACATCTGTTACACTGGGAGGCGCAGGCGTATTATCATCATCATCACTACAAGATGAAAGAACCACAGTAGACCCTACCACCATACAAGCAAAAAACAACTTTCTTAATTCAATTGCATTTTTCATTACTCACTTTTTTAGTTTAATTAGTTTGACCTGCGGAATAGTACAAATAATCCCCAAACAGGCATCTTAGTTTTTGTGTACGTACGTAGAGTAAATGCAATTATCGGACAATAACTGCTTACCAAGTTGTTAAAAGAAGTAAATAGTAAAATTATTCATTGATGGCACCGCAATGAGTGCAAATACCTTTAGCCTTCATCTTTGCTCCACAATTACCACAACTGAACTTGTAGCGGGCAGTGTGTCTGATGCGGTTGAACGACCATACAGTATATATCAGCAGACATGGATAGCCAATATAGTAATAAGTAGTAAATGTAAAAAATAAGTATATAAAAATAGAACAGGACATCAATCCCAACAAATAAAAAAAGGCAGCCTCCGTACGCGTCTGATGAAACAAATCATCCAAAGTTGCCAGTCCTATGATGATGATTCCCCAGACATTGAACATAAATAGGGAAAGAATGAAAGGCAGACTCAATGGATTCAGTGAAGGATTGTAATAAAACTGCTCCCAAGTGCCGGGTACAAAATACTGGATACCGGCATACAAGGTCGCTGCGGTAGCTACCAGCCACAACAGGATAGTAGGAAAAATACTATCAATATCATTCAACCAAATAAGCTGTAACTTCTGCCGGCGGATGGCCCGGTAGATATATCCTATACTAAAGAGTGCCAGTATGATAAAGAAAGCCACCGTATGCGAATTACTGAAGAAGTGAATGAACTGGGAAACCGAATCTACCGGAACCACCTTTTTCAATAATTCTTTTTCATGCACCCATCCCATGGTTTCCTGGTCACGTGCCACTTTTACCCAGACGGAATCCACACTATCTTCCGGCTGCACCATAAACTCTGCGACAACCAGTTTTTCACCTTTAAACACAGGCAATACGTCCATCAACGGCAACTGTTGGAGCATCAAAGAATCGGAAGTTACTTCAAAATTACTGTTCAATGTATAGTGGCGCTCCATCAAATAATTGACAGAGTCCCTCGTTTTTTGTGGCATATCCTTACCCGCAGTAACCGGCGCAGGATAATGACAAGCCGTTAAAATAGAAAATAGGAACAGAAAAGGTACCAACAAAAGTAACTTCATCCCCTCTTGAGAGGGGGTAGAGGGTGTGGGAAGAGCATCAACAATCACCCTCAATACATTTTCTCTATCTTTCACCACATCCTCATCTTCAAACCGAAGCACTCTTAAACCAATACTTTTCAAGTATTCTTCTTTTTTTCCATCCTTATCCATTGTTTCTTCCGATTGATGGGACAAACCATCCAGTTCAATCACCAATCCGACTTCTTTGCAATAGAAATCCACAATATACTCCCCCATCGGTTCCTGACGTATAAACCGGTAGCCTTCTAAATGCTTACCTTTCAATTCTTCCCATAACAACACTTCAGATTGAGTGCTATGGGTGCGAAGTTCAGCGGCTAGCTTCTTCAGGTTGGAATTATAGTGAATGATATTCATTGGGATATATACTATTTATCTTTGTTTATCGATCTCCGTAAACCATAGTCAAATGTAACTACATCCCCTCTTGAGAGGGGTAGGGGTGTGTGAATGGCATCCTCCTATTCATTCATGAGTGTATTCTAACACACCCCCTACCCCTCTCAAGAGGGGAGGAAGCTACATTCGATTATGGTTCGCTATAGAATACTTTCATCTGACATTGCTTGCAATCAAATTCCAAGCGAAAACGCTTGCCGTCCGAACTGACCAGGTAATAAGGTTCCTTATAAGGAGAACGTACCTTGTGATGCACAGGACACCAGCCCATGCTATAACGCAGACAATGTTTACAGAACATCAGCGCAGCACCTTCTGCGGGAGACTTTTCGTAAGCCGGCGCAATCTGTTGTACCCCATGATTTTTATAAAAAGAAGCAGCAGCGGCATTCATGACATTCCCCAGATAAGTCAGTTCGCCGACAGGAAAAGCATGATGTGTTTCGGGCAACCGGAATCGTTCTTGCTGATAATTGATACGTCGTGCCTCCAATAACTTCTCGATTCCGCTCCGGCGAAGTTCAGCCAACATAGAAGCCGGAATGAACCAGTTATCAGACCATTCAATATCTATTCCTGCCACATCAAAAGGGGTATTTCCCAGCTTCCCAAGCTGAGTGCGCAAATTCTCCTCTTGCGGCGAACGGGCCGGTTCTTTCTTACGTTCCAAAACCACACTCACACTGTTATCATCCTCATCGGTCAATGTCAGTGTAAATCCGAAATTATTCTCTGCCAAAGTCAGGGAAACCGCTATTTTTCGTTCAGCAGATTTTCTTGACATCAAGCGGTCAAACTCCTGGTCGAAGTTACGATAAAGCACCGTACGAGGCTTGATACGCGGCATTTCCTGAGGAAACAACTTATTATTCTCTACCCTGTTGATACGGAAACCTTGCAACTTTCCTGTTTCGTCCAGGTAACACACTCCATCCCCATTATTGAATGGTTTCACTCCGGCTACCGTGAGATAATTTCCACGAAGTTCTTTGACTGTACCCATTTCTTCACCTAATGATTTGGGAGTATCAAATGAAAATAGATCCTTATTCCTCTCAAACAGAAAATAATGGGTGGCTCCGCGACTGAAGCTTTTGTCCAACTGCGGCTTGAACTCCAATTTCACTTTTCCCGACGAAGCAGGAATATATTCTTTTCGACGTTTAAAGACAGCATCCAGCTTACGGCAATAATAAGCCGTCACATTCTTAACATAAGATACATCTTTCAAACGTCCTTCTATCTTCAACGAAGAAGCCCCTGCATCCAGCAACTGTTCCAGTTCATCACTCTGATTCAAATCCTTCAGGGACAACAGGTGCTTGTTGCGGATAATCGGTTTACCATCCGCATCCACCATATCAAAAGCAAGACGGCAGAATTGCGCACACTCCCCCCGGTTGGCACTACGTCCGAAACAAGCCTGACTGACATAGCACTGTCCGCTATAACTGACACATAACGCACCATGTACGAAAACTTCAAGAGGCACTGCGGGACACTCCCGATGAATCCTCTCTATTTCCGCCAAAGAAAGTTCACGCGCCAAAACCACCTGACGGAAACCCGCCTCAGCCAGAAATTTCACTTTTTGTGGAGTACGGTTATCCATCTGTGTACTGGCATGAAGCGGAATAGGCGGCAGATTTAATTCCAACAGCCCCATATCCTGTACTATCAGAGCATCCACCCCGGCACGGTATAGGTCCCAAATCATTTCTTCCGTTTCCTTCAGTTCCTCGTCACGCAGAATTGTATTGACCGTCACATAAATACGGACATGATAGATATGTGCATACCTCACCAGTTCAGCAATATCTTCCAAAGAATTACCGGCAGCGGCACGTGCACCGAATCGGGGAGCACCGATATATACAGCATCGGCACCATGGTCTATTGCCGCTATGCCGCACTCCAGATTTTTGGCAGGGGCCAATAATTCGATTTTTCGTTGTTCAATCATCGTATCTCATTTATATCGAACGGAGTTTCCTGATATACATAATAGTTCAACCAATTGGAGAACAACAGGTTGGCATGTCCTCGCCAACGAACAACCGGTGCATTGTCGGGGTTGTCATCCTTATAATAATTACGAGGGATTTCAATAGGCAGACCTTTGCCCAAATCGCGTTTATACTCGGTATCAAGCGTATATGGCGAGTATTCGGAATGACCGGTAATAAAAAATTCACGTCCATTGCGCGCCATAGCCATATAAACCCCCGACTCCTCCGATTCTGCCAGCAAAGTCAAATCCTTTACTTTTAGAATATCTTCCCGGCGTATTTCGGTATGCCGGCTGTGAGGCACGAAAAATTCATCATCAAAGCCGCGGTAGATGGGCAATCCCTGTACATTGATGTGATGGCGGAAAATACCGAACATTTTCTTGTCCAATGGATATTTGGGAACACCATAAAAATGATAAAGTCCTGCCTGCGCCGCCCAGCATATATACAAGGTAGAGGTGACATGGGTGCGCGCCCAGTCAAAGATGGTAGTCACTTCCTTCCAATAGTTCACCTCTTCATAAGGCATCTGTTCCACAGGGGCACCGGTGATAATCATGCCGTCATATTTCTCGTCACGCATCAAGTCGAAGTCGCGATAAAATGTCTTCATATGTTCCACCGGGGTATTCTTTGATGTATGGCTTTTCAGCTTCATAAATGATATTTCCAACTGTAGCGGAGTGTTGGAAAGCAAACGTACCAAATCCGTCTCTGTCGTTATCTTCAACGGCATCAGGTTCAATATCACTATTTTCAGCGGACGGATATCCTGTGTACTGGCACGTGAATTGTCTATGACGAAGATATTTTCTTCTTTCAGCAATTCAATAGCAGGTAGTTTATCGGGTAAATTTAATGGCATTTTCTTATCTATTAATTAGTTGCAGGTGCAAAATTAAAAAAATCCCGCCAAATCTCCTTACTAAACTACCTTTTGGAACAAATAAAATGAGAATAATTATATTTTAGCTTGTTGGTATTCACCTTCCTCCTTCACATTCTTTTCCATTTCGAGGATAATAACAAAAGGACGGTCAGCTTTATACAGGACAGGGACAGCTACATTATACAATGAACTGTTCCGCTTGTTTTTACCTGCATTCTGAATCTCTGCCTCCTGATGGTTTTCCAGAAAATAAGCCTTTACGGGTTTTATGCCCCCTTTAGGTATTTCTATCTTCAAAAGGTTATTCATCGGTCGGTTGAAGACGCACATATACAGTTTATTGCCTTTCTGTGTAAAGTATCCCCAATCTTGTTTCTGTACTTTTGAATGGCGAGTGCCATAAATGGCCTCTTTGTTTATTTTCATCCAATCACCGATTTCCCCGGCAAGCCGGGTTTCTTCCGAACGGATATTCCCTTTCCCATCCGGACCGAAGTTAAGTACAAAATTCCCATTCAAAGAAACAGCTTTGACCATCATCTCCAACAAATCGTAGGATGTTTTTACATATCCTCTCCACTCCGAATGATATCCCCATTGATTTTCAGGAATAGTCATCACGCAATCCCAATCGCTACCATTCAAGTCTTCAATGGAATTGGGTAAATCCCGTTCCCAAGTCTGGTCATAATCATCAATCAAATCTCCGTTAGAATCATAATGACGTTTTCCGTATTCATCGGCACGAAAACGACTGCCAATGATGAGTCCCGGATGCAGCTTTCTTAATTCAAGACCTAAAGTATCCACCCACGCCGCTTCATTCATCCAGGCTTTATCCCAACTGCCGTCAAACCATAATCCTTTGATAGTAGGGTAATCAGTCAGCAACTCTATCAATTGATTGCGGGTAAACTCCTTGAAAGTTTCATACGCAATACTGTCTTGCCGGGTTTCAGGAGGTGCTGAACGATAACCTTTATGGTTCCAGTCAATAATGGAAAAGTAGAGATGCACATCAATTCCCTCAGCGGTATAGGCATCTACTATTTGTTTCACTACATCTTTTTTATAGGGAGTATGGGCTATGGTGTAATCAGTATATTTACTAGGCCACAGACAGAAACCATCATGATGCTTCGTTGTAAATATCATATAATTCGCCCCCATCTGCCTAGCCTGTTTGGCCCATGCCTTTGCATCGAAAGAAGTGGGGTTAAACTGTTTGTACAAGTTATCATAGGCATCTTTAGGCATTTCTTTCCACGAGCGTATCCATTCGGCAGCTCCGGGATAGCATTTACCTTCCCAAAAGCCACCGGGAATGGCATATACTCCCCAATGGATGAATTGTCCCAGTCCATGCTGACGCCAGCGTTCCATTTCTGCATCCATGCGGTTACCTACTCTATGAGCTCCATGCTGTAAAGGAATGGATGCCCGTCTAGTCTGCGCTTGTCCCAAAAGGGCAATTGATAAAAATAGCAGTAAAGTATAAATGTTCTTTTTCATATTTAATTCATTGTTGTTCGGTTTTGAATCAATCATTGTTAGAAACCATCCACCGTAGGGGCGGAATGCTTCCGCCCGAACCAGCGGTCACGACCTTGGGAGTAATGCATCCACAAATACACCCTTCGGAGTGTTATCGGGCAGATTCAATCTGCCCCTACAGTGGATGGAAACGTGATTCATTTCCATTTGGTGGATGATAACGTGATTCATTTCCATTTGGTGGATGATAACGTGATTCATTTCCATTCAGTTAAAGTCCTACATGTTCCTTTGTCTTTTCCTTCGGGTCGGACAAATTCAATCTGTTTTTATTATCCGATGAATAGTTCCATCGGATCGTATCTTCAAGTATTTTTCCCTGATTGTCCACTTGGGCTTCAATGGTATTTTCACCCTTGTTCAATTTTATATTTTCAAAGATATAATGCACCGGAGTCTGTCCCTTTTTCAATGTCTTCATCTCTACTCCGTTCACGAATAAGCGGGGAGTACCCACATTACAATATACCGTTACAGGAGTCACTTCATTTTCACGTTCCACCGCTCTCCGTTGGGTGATATAAAGCACCGGCTCTTTGCTCCAATTAGCTTTATACCAGTAGAAAGGGTCTTTCTTTGTTTGTCTGTCAAAAGTGACCAATCCCTTCATGTTACGTGCTTTCACACCTCCCTGCGCTGTTGCCGGAGTAGCGAAATCAAAAGTATTCCAAATGTAAGAAGCGACCAGATAAGGATGTTCCGAAATCACTCCCCACTGAATTTCGTGAAACTTAGTAGAGAAGGTTTCAGGATAAAACTGGGAAAAATACCTTCCCACTTCCCCCACTACTTCTTCCTGCTGGTGGATATTAGCTTCGGCTCCGTACTCTGAGAAAATAACCCGATAATCAGGGAAATTCTTTTCCATGCCTGTTACCCACTTTTCTATATCGCCAATCTTTCCGCCATACCAACCGAAATAATGATTAATACCTTGCACATCAGCATTCAAATTCGATTCTTGATTGACAACTGAATATCCATTGACGGAAGCAGTCAGGCGATAAGGATCTTCCGTCTTGGCCAAATCGTTCAATTCGGTAGTCAATGCTACGGTATAATTATAAGGAGTATACACTTCATTATGTAATCCCCAAATATAAATAGAAGGATGGTTGTAGTTTTGGCGGATCAATTCCACCAATTGTTGTTTGGCATTTCCTCCTTCCTGCGTACTGACACGATTCACAAAAGGTATTTCCGCCCAAACCATAAACCCGATGCTGTCACATTTCGCATAAATACGCTCTGCTTGCTGATAATGTGCAAAGCGGATTGTCGTGGCACCTATTTCCTTGATGATAGCCAAATCCGTATCGTGTTCCTTGTCAGTCAATGCACTTCCCAACTTCCACCAATCCTGATGGCGGCACACCCCGTACATGGGTACTTTTTTGCCATTGAGATACATTCCACCCGCAGCCTTCAGCTCATAATGTCTTAAACCTAAAGGTTGGCTTACTTCGTCAATGACTTTGCCGTCTGCCAAAAGCCTAACCACCACTTTATATAGATAAGGGTCTTCCAGGCCTTGCCACAAATGAGGGTTTTTAAGAGTAAAGTCTTGATCATAGATTTGTCTTCCCTGTGGCGAAACGGTTACAGGAAATTGCTGCTGCATTTTCACTCTGCCGTCACGTTCATATACTGTGGTTGAGATTTGAATTTTTTCAGCCTGTGCTTTCTTGTTTTCCAGCTTTACTTTTACATTAATATCGGCCGATTTACGATGAACATTCTTTTGACTGATATAAATACCCGGCGATGCATAATCGGTGACAGCTATGTTTATCGGCTCGGTGACAATTAATTCTACAGGGCGATAAATACCTCCATATACTCCGAATAACGTATTATTAACCGGAATAACATCAGGGCGGGGAGAATTATCTACTTTCACCAGAATTTCATTGGGCTCGCCATATTTCAATAATTTGCTTATTTCAATGGCAAAAGCCGAATATGCTCCCTTATGATTGCCGGCATAGGTATTGTTAATATATACATCGGCAACAGAGCCGACTCCTTGAAAACGCAAGAACACTCTCTTACCTTTCAACTCCGCAGCCGGAGTATATTGCTTTTTATAGTAAGCTTCACCGGCATAATAGTTATTCATCTCGTTCTGCATATCCGTAGCATTCCAGGTATGAGGAATAGTTACTTCCTGCCATCGGGCATCAAAACCGGCAGCAAACAGCAAGGGATCTTTGGAAAAAGGCCCTTTCTTAAAACTCCAGCCTTCATTAAAAGAAGTGGTATCTCTAGCCTGAACCCAATGAGCAGAAAAGGTAGAGAAAAATAATAGCAAAATTAAACACAGATAGTTTTTGTTCTTCATAATATAGATTGATAATGATTATTCGGTCAATTTCATGATTTCGGTTCCTGCCATAAGAAAAGCCCCCACCCCATATACGGCTGTCATTTCCCGCGTCACCTTTTTAGGATCGGCCCCGATGGGTTGAACCCACCCCACCTTTCCATTTTTATCTACGGTAGAGGTCAGCGCCGTCCATGCTTTCCGGACAACCGGCAGATAAGACATATCCAGCAAATGATGATTCACCCCATACGCCAACCCATAGGCTATCAGCGCAGTGGAGCTAGTTTCGGGTGACGGATAACTATCCGGGTCAAGCAGACTGGCATGCCAGAACCCTTTGTCATCCTGTAAACTACTTAATCGGGCAGCTAGTTCCACAAACAATTGCATATAAAAAGGGCGCAAGGCTGAATTTTCCGGCAATAATTCAAGTATATTGGCAATTCCTGCCAAAACCCAACCATTTCCTCTACCCCAAAAGACTTTTGCACCATTGGCTTCCTGTTTGCTCAAATAACTATCGTCACGGAAAAACAGATGATGATTCCGGTCATACAAATGATGATAAGTCTGCAAAAAATTAGCATGCATAAACTCCAGATAATTGGTCTTTCCGGTTATTCGGGCCAGATGTGCATAGACCGGTGGAGCCATGAACAACGCATCGCACCATGTCCAACGCTGTTTATTGGAATATTTCATGCTGGAATCTGCCGGATGGGTCATAATCCAGTCCACTCTATCTTGCACAGCATGAAGCATCGTGTCTTTTTTATAGCAGTCGTACATGCCCAAATAAAATTGTCCGATACACAATTCATCCGCATGATAATATTGATATTTCGGATAGTTGGCAAAGTTGGCGGGAACAGACCATTCGTTTTCTTCTCCGATTTTCATCAACCAGTCAACATACACAGAAGGTGTTTCCGTCGTTTGGGCCCATTTCAACATTCCTATATAAAGCACCGCATTGGTCCATGCGTCAATGCCGTAATCATGCAGATTACCTTTCTTTTGATAAGTAAAATTATTTATCTGCCATTTCGCTACCCGTTCCATCATTTTTTGTAGGTCGGAAGAAGTCGTTTCAGGCTCGATTCCCGGCAAACGACCGGGCAGCATGAGCAATAGAGTCATTATCAGAATGGATAACCGTGCTTTCATTATATTGTCGTTTAAAAAGTTTATGCGAAAATAATCATTTCCCCCTTCCGGCAGTTTACTCTAATTGCCATTTGTTTTATCCGATTCGATTAACGGGACGTTTTTTTATGCTTTGAGGCGAAGGAAGTGGGTGTTTCACCAAATACCTTCTTAAATGAATTGGTAAAATAAGCCTGACTCTCTATCCCGATCTGCATCATCACTTCCCTCATAGTTATATTCTCTTCTATAATCAGTTTGGCCGCTTTGCGAAGACGGCAATTCAAGACAAATTCCACGACAGACTTTCCTGTCAGACTTTTCACTTTAGTGTAAAGTTTACTTCTACTCATTGACAATTCCGCTGCAATCCGATTGATATCCATTTCAGACTGATCCATATTCTCTTCAATAAAGGCTATAAATTGTTTCAGGAATTTATTATCCTGTTCATTGGAAGATAATTCACTGCTGTCTGCATAATAATTCTTGGCATAGTGCTCCTTCAGTTGTTGCCGGTTCCTGAATATATTCTGAATGGACAACTTCAGATAAGTCAGGTCTACAGGCTTTTCAAAATAAAGGTCGGCTCCTGAATCTACTCCCTCAATCTTGCTTTCCAAGCTGGTTTTGGCCGTCAACAAGATAACGGGTATATGCGAAGTATTCATGTCTTTTTTTATATCATTACATAAAGAAACGCCATCTTTATTAGGCATCATAATATCACTGATAATCAAGTCAAAGTCTGTATTTACCATCAGCTTCAAAGCCTCGACTCCATCCCCCGCCTGCATTACCTGAAACTCATCAGACAAGGATTCAGCAATCAACATTCTCAAATCTTCATTATCCTCAGTGATTAATACCCTCTTTTTAGTTGAATGCAGACATTCGTCTTCCAGACCCTTCATCTCAATAGATGATGTTACTTCTCCTACCCCCGTTTGACTCATTTCTTCGGGTTCCGTTTCTTTATGCTTCATAAAATCGGACTCACAGAAAATGCTGCCATTCAGAGGCAGACGGACAATCATATCAGTTCCGCACTCCCTTTCACTATAAATAGAGATATTGCCTTTATGCAATAACACCAGACTTTTCACCAACGCCAACCCGATTCCCGTTCCCAGATGCGAATCCGTATTTACTGTATTCACTTTATAGAATCTCTCAAAAACACTGCCGATAGAATCATGGGAAACGCCCACTCCGCTATCACTGACAATGATGGAAAAAGTATCATTTACACATTCCCCCACCGTGAAATTATTTGTATATTGTGAAATAAAGTTCTCTTTTCCACCTCGTGTTTCCAGCAGGATTTTCCCACTGTCAGGGGTATACTTAAACGCATTATTCAGCAAATTCATCACAATTTTCTCAATGATATTCTTGTCTGCATATATAGCAACCGGCAATTCAGCATCACAAATCACCTGAAAATCAATCTTTCGTTGCTCAGCATAGTCTATAAAGTCATCAGCTATTTCTTTCACTATATGATTAATATCCAAAGCTTGCAATTCCAGTTTCATCATGCCGTTTTCTACGGTTCTGAAATCCATCAGTTCATTCACCAGATTCAAGAGACGCTGCGCATTGCCGTTCAATATCCGATAATAATATTCCCTCAAGCCCTCACGCCTCAATTTATCCAAAGCAGCAATGATAAGAGAAAGCGGAGTCCTGAAATCATGCGAAATATTAGTAAAAAAGCGCAGTTGTGCCTGATGAATCTGTTCCTTTTTGTCTTTCTCTATATTTTCCAGATAAAGCTGCATCTTTAGCTTTTTCTTGTCCGCGTAATGTCTGTAAATCAAGTATACCAGCCCCATTATCATCAATACATAGAGAATATATGCCGGCCAACTATACCAGGGAGCCGTTTTCCTGATGACTTTTATCACCGTAGGTGCATCGCTCCATACTCCGTCATTGTTGGCAGCATAAACTTCGAAATAGTAAGTGCCGGCAGGTACTTTTGAATACATGGCGGTACGATTCAATGCATTCGTGGTAATCCAATGATCATCATATTTTTTCAACCTGTACTTAAAACGGTTCTTCTCGGGAATATGGTAATTGTCTGAAGAGAATTGAAAACCAAAGTTAGTCTGATCATAATCCAGAACTATTTCACTCTGTGAATCATTAAATCTATAATGGGGATGAGTCGATTTATGATCAATGAAGAAATCGGAAATAATCGCTCTTGGCTTATAGCTGTTATAAGAAATCTTTTGGGGATCAATCACGGTAAAGCCATTGGTTCCACCAAAATAAATTACACCGTCCATTCCTTTCATACAGGCCAAAGGATAATAAACCTGTCCTTGTGTATCTTCTCTTTTATCAAAATTCATCAGTTGGTTACCGGCAATGTCATAGCAATACAATCCATCATCCGTTCCCATCCAAATATTCCCATCATCATAACAAATGCTGTAAATGGAATAGACTCTTTGCTGCAATGCATCTTTCAGTGGTATAAAGCGTGAAGTATTAGTATCAAATTTAATGAGTCCGTTACCAATGGTACCAATCCAAATGTTTCCGGAATCATCCAGACAGAAAGTAAACAGCCCCCAATAGGTAGAATCACCAGGAATCATTTTCTCTACACTATGCGTTTCAATGTCCATACGATAAAGGGTTTCATTACTGATGGCCCACAATGTTTTTTCCCCTTGCCGAAGGATATCAAACAAATAAGTATGATTACTTGTGCTATCCAAACTGAAGTGGGTAAATGATTTTTTACGGAAAGAAAAATAAGATACTTCCGCTTTTTGATATTGATAAGCAACCCATATACCCGAATCTCCCTCAAGAATGGTTTTTCGCACATCATTGACCAGCAAAGAGTGAGAATCCCCCTTGGTACGTTTATAATTAGTCACCTTTTTCCGACTGACATCGTATAAATCCAATCCGCCCATAAATGTAGAGATCCACAAATTGTGACCGACATCAGTTACCAATGACTTTATATTATTGGAAGTTATACTGTTTTCACTTGTAATGTAACTAAATTCCCCGGTAGCTTTATTCATCCTGTTTATGCCACCCCCTTCCGTACCTATCCACAGATACTTTTGATCTTCGGCAAATGCGCTTACCGGTGTGTGATTCAGACCGCTATTCTGAGGATGGTATGTTTTGAAAGCAGTATTTTCGTCAATATTCACATAACATAAGGTTCCGGAATAAGTACCAATCCATACATTGCTCTGTCGGTCCTCGCTGATTTCCCAAATGGAATTATTCGGCAGACTGAAAGGATCTGTCCGGGAATGCTGGTAATGCGACAGTGTGCCGTCTGCCGGATCGAGTATATAAATTCCATCAATTGTTCCAAACCAGATATAACCTTTCTTGTCAATATAGAAAGTCCGCAATGAGTTTCCCGCATACTCAGTGAGCAATTCATAATGATTTTCAATTTTAAAAGTAGACAGATCTATTTTATATAATCCGGAATGATTGACGAATATCCATAACTTTCCCATATACGCCCGTGCAAAACGGATGTTCCTACCCGGATCGGGTAAAGTGAAACAACAGACAAATTCATTCTTCGCATAATTGAAACGATAAACTTTCCGACCGACAAATGTGTATAAATCATTATTATAGGTACAAAAGGCCGTATTTACAAAATCCGGTAATTTCCCATCATAAGTCGGAGTGTTCAATTTTCCTGTCTGTGTATCCAGAACGCTCCATTTTTCCCCGCCTCTGATCCATACATTATTTGCTTTATCTACCTTAATATGACTCACCGTATCATAGATTCTTTCAAACAAATCGGCATTACGGTCATAACGATAGATTCCATTGCTTGTATTGACATAGAGATAACCTGAAGAATCGGATGCCATATTGTGAAAAATCCATCTTTTAGTAGGTGTCATCGAGGCAAAGTAAGGATAATATTTCTTGTAATGATATCCATCGAACCGGTAAAGTTCATAATCCATCATTATCCAGATAAAACCTTCTTTATCTTGCTCTATAGCCTTTATTCCATCATAATAGAAACCTCCACTGGGCGACATTGTCCGGAATTTATAATCCCCGGTAGCCATACATGGAGATAGTATGTAAAAAAGGATGAGAAAGAATAATAAGTATCTGCTTTTCATACGGGTTATCGGATTAAAAGTTGAAATTCATAACAAAGACAAAAATAAGGAAAAGATGGCATTGTAAAAAACAAATAACAGGGAAATCTTTGCAAAGAGATCTCCCTGTCATGTTTGAAATTATTTATCTATTATAAATGAAGACTTGCAGATCTCCCACAGAAACATTACCTGCTTCCTGATAATCCCAGTCTGTATATCCATCCCTCAAATGTCCCTTGATAAAGGTGATTCGGATATACCGGGCTTCCGTTGGTTCAACCGGGAAGAACTGGTAGTCATCTACCTTCAATTTCTCCGTAACCTGTTCGCCTAAATCAATCCATGCATCACTTTCCGCTTTTTTAGCTTCCAGTTTAAAAGTATGGCATTGCAGATGGGAATAATTCAAACTACGATGTCTGTATCCCAACTGACCGACTTTAATAACTTCTCCCAAATCAATATCCAGATAGCATGTCGGATCATAAATGGGACGGGTCGTGATATCGGGACACCAAAAGGTTGAGTTTTTATCATCAAACAGGTTCTTCATGTCCCCTTCTTTCGTATCTATATTACAGGTGTATTTCCACTTATCCGAGAAAGGAAAACCTGTATACATAGGTGCTTCAGCAGCTACTTTCACTCTACAAACGGCCGACTGTCCGCCTCTATCATTAGCGGTCACTGTAATAGTCGTTGCCTGTCCTACCTCTCCTATCACGGTAATCACACCATCTTGATCAACAGTAGCCACTGTTTCATCCTGAGATGAGTAGGTAACACTTCTGTCCGTAGCATTCCCCGGATTCACAGTTACATATTGAGCCAGATTGAACATCTTGCCATTCTCCACCTCTACACTTTGTCCGGCGGACTGAATAGTGATGCTTGAAACAACCACAATATTACTGATTACCCGGACCGGATATCTGACATATGTGCCCGAACCGTCATCCACCCTCACGATAATGGTATCCGTACCCAATGGAAACGGAATGTCACCTTCAGCCGGTGTTGTCAATTTAGGAGTAATCAAACCACCTTCACCCAAATCTATCGCACCACTGGGTTCACCCGCAAAGTGGTAGCTGATAGCATTCTCTCTTGCGCTCTCGGGCATGATGAACGGTTCCAGTTGCAAAGGCTGTCCTTCCGTCACATCAATACCGAAAATATCGCTCTCAATGTTCGTAGCATTATTTATCGTAATGTTTACCGCTTTTCCGGAGTTGTCATCGTCGCTGCAACCAGTACACAGAGCTCCGAATGAAAGCATTCCTACTAAGATATATATATTTTTTTTCATAATCTTGCGCTATATTTATCGGTTATCTATTAATGTCTTTCCAACCCGGATTCTGCTTCAGTTCAGGATTCATAAGCATCTCATTCAGAGGTATCGGATAATAATAACGTTTGTCATCCCAAGGACGTACCCCATTGATAACGGTGGTAGATGTAGGCCAAGGAATAATGAATCCTTCCGCATCCACAATAACCTGATTACCTACTTCTCCTATAGGAACTGTTACTTTGAACGGATAATCCTTATACGTTTCATCATTACGATTCTTGCTATACAATTCAATCTTTTCCTGGGTCATCTTCATTCCTCTTGCAGGAACCGTAAACAATTTACCGGCTTTCCATCTCATCAAATCCTCGTAACGCATCCCCTCCATCATGGTTTCTACACGGCGTTCACGTCTTATTTCACGGAGAATAGGAGATACGGAATAATCCAGTTTCTGCGCATAGATAGCTTCCAGACGCGGATCAGCAGGGATATTAGACAAGGTCAGCCGGGCATTGGGATATTTTACAAAGTCGAATCCGGCTCTTTCTCTTAATGCATTAACAGTCAAATCCAAATCTTCATTGGTGATTTCTCCCAACTCTGCTCTGGCTTCCGCATAAATCAGCAACAGTTCTCCGTAACGGAACATATGAGCTGTCTGCACACCTTTAGAATTAGCTTCCCAGTTTGCGTAATCGGGCATCCAGTGCTTGATGAAACGATAACCGGTCACTGTCGAATTATAGTGCTTCATTGGAGAGCCACCGCCTGTATCATAAATAATCATCGGATAAATCACACCTGTTTCTTCAAGACCATAGGTATTGTCATCCATATCAAAGATTGAAGCATATTCACCCGGTTTACAAACCGTTTGCCTCAAACGGGGATCACGGTTGTCCAGTTCTTCCCACATGCCGTCATAACCTTTGAACAAGGGATTTACCTCATAGTTGCCTTCACTGCCTCCAAGGTAAATGGGGCGTCCGTCTTCACACAGATATTCTTCAAGCATACATACTGGAGCTCCCATGCAGTAGCGTGTGTGATTGTTCATTCCCCAATAACGCGGGTTGTCATGTCCCAACTTCACACCGTCATATACACGTGCCAGAATCGTTTCCTCATTCCCCTCCAGTTCCGGAGTTCCTTTCTGTATGAACAACTGCCAATAAGCATCCCCTGACGCATTTTTGAAAAGATGATACCGATCTTTGTTCATAATCTGCTTGGCGGCATCACGGCTCATTTCCAAGAATTTATTGGCAGTAGAACCCAGGTTCAATTCTGTGTGATATTTCCGGAAAGTACCTTCGAACAAACAGAAACGAGATTTCAGGAACAAAGCCATATCCTGATTGATATATCCGCAAGAATTGTCATTATCTTCCAGATTTTCAACAGCAAAATCAAAACATTTCAATATATTTTCCACCAGTTCCGTACGGGGCATACGCGGACCATACAGTTCGGGAGAAGAGGTATCCAGTTCCTTATCCAGCCAAGGCACTTCGCCCAAAGCCACCAGTTTAATATAGTAATCCCATGCCTTGAAGAAATAAGCTTGGGCGGCATACTTTTTCAATGTTTCCGGATCTCCCACTTCTGCATAATGATTCAGGAAATAGTTCACTTTACGGAGCTTTTCCCATTGCCAAGGCGCATCAAAATTCTTGGAAGCAGTGTTCGGAGTATCATAAGTACCTCCCAGTTTTTCATTGATGCCGCCTGCATAAACCGTGTTGTCACTGAATGCATCTCCAAAAATAATCTGACTACCTGCTTTCACCGCCAGAAAACCTTTATCGTGCGTACTACTGTTGGTTCCACCGGAACCATGCCCATATACATAATATCTGTAAATTCCGTCCAGATATAACTGCAAATCGGCTTCTTTCGTAAAGAATGTACCGTCCGCCATATTATCTATCGGATTCCGTTGCATAAAGTCATCGTTACAAGATGGCAAGGATGCCATCAAAGTCACGAATAAAACTATAATTGAATATTTTTTCATAATCTCTATTGATTTAAAACATTAAAAACCTACTTGAATGCCTACGCTAAACGTCCGTTTCGGAGGATATGCGTCCGACAGATAGTCCGCATCATAATACTTAGGCACATCGGAAAGGGTAAACAAATTATAAGCGGCAACATTCAGTCTTAACTTTTGCAGGCCGATTTTACCAACCAGCTCTTTCGGGAATGTATACCCTAGGATTACTTGTTTCAATTTGATGTAGGAAGCATCCAGCAAATAGCCTGTCTGGGCATAGCTGCCGACTCCGGAACCATACATGGGGAATTTGGCATCCGTTCTTTCGGGAGTCCATGACTGATTGTATGTTTCCCATGAACCGGCTCCTCCACCCCAATAGCTGGAAACATCTTTCAACCAATAATCTCTTTTGCCTACACCTTGGAACATCAAATCCAAGTCAAATCCTTTGTATTGGAAATTGGCAGTAATATTATAACGATAACGCGGTGCGTTGTTGCCGATCACTTTTTTGTCACCCGGATCATCTACTGTGCTCAACCCACTGGTGATAACACCGTCATGATCCAAATCCTGATACCAAACATATCCCGGATAGGGCTGTCCTCCTTTGAAATAAGCTCCATGATACAACGGCTTTCCGTTAGCACCTACTCCATCAAAGTCACCTTCCTGAAGGATGCCTCCGGTTACATACCCCCAAATATCTCCTACGGTATATCCCTTATACAACACACCGTCACCAATCTTATTGGTAGGATTGGAAGGATAACTCAACACTTCAGCCTTATCATCTGAAAGGGCAAAACCTACGCTATAGCCGAATCCGTTGGACAGTTTGTCCAACCATTTCGCCTGAAGCTCAAATCCGGTTGTTTTCAGCACACCTGCATTTTCAAAAGGCAAATTATCATCACCTATCAAGGCCGGATAATCTTTTCCACCGGGAATCAAAATGTCAGTCACCTTTCTTTCGAAAATATCAGCGCTGAACGTCAAGCGGTTCTGCAAGAAAGTAAAGTCAAAACCCAGATTCTTGGTCGTTGATTTTTCCCAAGTCAATTCAGGGTTGATCAATGAAGGCGTAACGATGCCGGTAGGGTAACGTGTTCCGTCAAACAAGAAGTTTCCCTGTTCTGTTCCGAAAACAGACTGATACGGATATTCCGTATCGGGCTGACTACCCAGGCGTCCCCACGAAGCTCTGATTTTGAAATTGTCCAGCCAGTTTCTTGACCAGTCCATAAACTTCTCTTCCGAAACTCTCCATCCCAATGAAACAGTAGGAAAGAATTGGAAGCGCGAGCTTTTAGGAAATTTGGAACTACCGTCATAACGGGCATCCACTTCTATCAAATATTTACTCATATAGTTATACATGATACGGCCAAACAGTGCGCGGGAAGCAACCTCATGATGATAGTTCTCGGAAGTGTTCGCTGTAATGTCTTCCACCAATTTGGGATTCAGGATGAAGGGATCGAGCATTTTTGTCAGATAAAGGGTAGAACCTGCATAGGTTTCCTGCTCCTGATTAATACCCAATAACACAGAGACGTTATGCTTTTCCTTGAAAGTCTGGTTATAGTCAGCATATACATTGATAGCATATCTATCTGTAGTAGTACGCGCCACCTCACCACTGTTTTCGGTTGCCCAACGGCTCTCCAGAGCAGTCCATGAGTTATTGACACGCGCCTGTTTCGGATGGGTCTTTTCTTTCTGATAACTGGTCGGAGTGAAAGACAAGTCGGCCTTTATCTTCAATATCTTAGGCAAAATTGTAAATTCCGGGCTGATAGAGAGAATGGTCTTCCGGCGGGAAGTGACACTACGACCACCTGCATATAGATAACTCACCGGATTTTCCGTTACATAATTGGGCATAGGATCGTCTGCCCCTGTCAATACCGGCTGATAAATAAAGTTTTCCGGATAATAGGTCTTGGCATATTGCCAGAGGTTCATACCGTCTGTCTGCTGGGTCGGACCTTCATAGTCGAATACATTATAGGAAGCCTTGGCAGCCACTGTGAACCAGTCGTTCACTTTGGCATTCACACTGAGCATGGCATTGTATCTTTTCAGTTCATCGGTTCTGATTTCATACATACCCTTCTGATCTTGCATACCCAGAGAAATATAATAGCTTATTTTGTCACCGCCACCGCTGATGGAGAGGTTGTGTTTCTGAGTAGGAGTCCAATTTTTCACCAGTTCCTTATAAGGATTCGTATTGCCTACCCACTGGATGGCACTACCTTCCATATAATAAGGTTTATTGTTTACCGGGTCCTTGATGTAAGCCATCATATGGTCCATCATGTCCTTGTCGTGCTGGGTATATTCGGCTATTTCACCGGTCCACAATCTTTTGTCGGCCCCAGCCTTGTAAATATGATAAGAATCCAGGATATCGGGCAATTCATAGGGTTGGTCAAAAGCCAGATTATAAGAATAATCTATTTTCGCTTTCTGCTTGTAAGTTCCCGACTTGGTGGTAACCAGTATCACACCGAACGTAGCCCTAGTACCATAAATGGCCGAAGCGGAAGCATCTTTCAAGAACGACATATTATCAATATCATTCGGGTTCAACTGATTCAAGTCTTCAGCAGTGATTTCCACACCGTCCATCAAAATCAGCGGAGAACCGGAAACCACATCGAATTTGTTTTTATCGTCATTGGATGTACCTCTCTGTCGGAATGTAGTGGCACCGCGTATGTTCAGATTCGGCACTTTGTTAGGATCTCCCCCCTCAATGCTGATATTCAATCCCGGAACCATGCCTTGCAAAGCCTGTCCTATGTTGGCAACCGGTCTGTCTTCCAATGTTTCTGCCCCTACAGAAGCTACAGCCGCAGTCAAGTTTCCTTTTTTCTGTGACTGGAAGCCGATAACCACCACCTCATCTATCATTTTAGAATCTTCGGCCAAGGTTACATTGATCGTTTTCTGATTCCCCACGGTCACTTCCTTGGTTACATAGCCCACAAAAGAGAACACCAACACACTTTTAGCCCCCTGCACGGTCAGACTATAATTCCCGTCAATATCGGTAATAGTCCCGTTAGTAGTACCTTTCACCATCACGGACACTCCAATCATGGCCTCTTTATTGGCATCTTGCACAACACCTGTAATGTGCATGTCCTGTTCTACCTTCATTGCAACATCCGGTACGGCATGTACCACTTGATGCATTCCTGCAAAAAAGAAAAAGAAGCAAAGAAAACACATCAAGGTTTGATGCATATTCCTGCATTGACTTTTAATCACTGTTTTAGCGTTTTTCATAATTTACATTATCTTAAATTAAAATTAACGCCGCAAACGTAAGAACAAGTGAATAAACTGTCTTACTATTTTAAGTATTTCTTTTACTCAAATTCAGCAAAAGAAGTCAAACAACTGTAAATCAACACATTCGTATTAAAAATAATTGATTAAAAAGTATACTGATTGTATAAATACCTTGCCAACCAAACCCGGTTTGTCCCTTTACAAGTCATTGCATTCCCTGTAAAAAGCTCAAAAATTAAACAGATAAAGTCATTGGATGATTTTTTAATCCCCTGCCTCTCTGTACCTTATTTATAAGTCCTGTTTTATTTTAAATTTTCACCTAAGAAAGATGAGGATTTCATGCGTGTAATTTAAAAGGAATGACTATCTTTGACCCCGAAATAAATAAATTCTTATTTCTGATATAAGAACAACCAGGCCAATATCCTGTGCTTTAACCCAGGCAATATTTAAGGTAACGGACCTAACATAAAACGGTCGTTCCTTGTCAAGGATATGCCAATTGAAATTGAATATATACAATGGAGAACATAAACGGAAGACAAGTTTTTTTAGAAAAACCGGAGAAAGATGTCAGTTTCTATTATACTCCTTTGAAATACGAATAACCTATATTATTAATTATAATCTTTAAATTCAAAAAGTATGAAAACCTTTAAATCATTGCTGATAGGCCTGTGCTTGGGTACCACCCTTTACACATGTTTACCGCAAACCACGACTGCACAAACAACGAGCACAGGATCTCCCTGGAAATGGGACAAAGGAACCATCGTTGTCGAATCACCTGAACGTCCTGCCGATCAAAAAAGTGTATTAGGCTTGACTACCCCCAAGATGGAAGTAGTCAGAGTAGCATTTGTAGGCTTGGGTATGCGCGGTCCGGGAGCTGTAGAGCGCTTCACCTATATTCCGGGTACACAAATAGTAGCTCTCTGCGATTACGAACCGGCCCGTGCAGAAAAGTGCCAGGATATCCTGAAGAAAGCATCTATGCCGAAAGCTGCCATTTACTCTGGAGCAAAAGGTTACGAAGAACTTTGCAAACGTAATGATATCGACTTGGTTTATATTGCCGCAGACTGGCTACATCACTTCCCCGTAGCGAAATGTGCATTGGAGAATGGCAAAAACGTAGCGATCGAAGTCCCATCAGCCATGAACCTGCAAGAATGCTGGGATTTGATAAATCTGAGTGAAAAGACCCGCAAACACTGTATGATTCTTGAAAACTGTTGTTATGACTGGTTTGAAATGAACACGCTGAACATGGCTCAACACGGTGTATTTGGTGAAGTCATCCGCGCGCAAGGAGCTTACATCCACAATCTGAGCCCGTTCTGGGATCATTACTGGAAGAACGGAGAGAACGACAAACTGGGATGGCGTCTGGATTATAATATGAAACATAGAGGTGACGTTTATGCCACTCACGGCCTGGGCCCTGTAGCACAAGCATTGGATATACATCGTGGCGACCGCATGGTCACTCTGGTAGCTATGGATACCAAATCTGTTGTCGGCAAAGATTTAGTGGAAAAGAGAACCGGTGAAGAATGCAAAGATTTCCGCAATGGTGACCATACCACTACTCTGCTGCGTACCGCTAATGGAAAAGTGATCGAAATCCAACATAACGTAATGACTCCCCAACCTTACAACCGTTTATACCAACTGACAGGAAGTAAAGGTTTCGCCAATAAATATCCCGTTGAAGGATATGCTCTGGATGCAGCACAGCTGACCGCATCCGGCGTACAACCCAAAGTAGACGATTTGAACTCGCACGGATTCTTGCCGGAAGCTGAAATGGAAGCTCTTGTTAAGAAATACCAGCATCCTATTTTGAAGAAATACGGCGAAATGGCTAAAGAAGTAGGTGGCCACGGAGGTATGGATTTCATTATGGACAGCCGCCTGGTATATTGCCTGCAAAACGGATTGCCTCTGGATATGGATGTATATGACCTGGCAGAATGGTGCTGTCTGGCAGAATTGGGAGCCATCTCCATGGACAATAACTGTGCAGCTGTGGCATTTCCTGATTTTACACGTGGTGAATGGAATGTGACAAAGGGCTACAAGCATGCTTATGCGTCTCCCGAAGATGAAAATGCAAGTATGGAAAAGGCCAAAGCATTTACTGCCAAATTGAAAGAGCAGGGTGCTAAAGAATGGGCCAAAGCAGAAAAGAAGAAAAAGAAATAAATAAAAAATAGACGAATGTGTCAGAAGTTTAGATGACGATAAAAAAAGAACTCTAATCCTTCTGACACATTTCTTTTTTTATATTGACGCCAAACGCCCTCATGTCTTTTCTATTTAGAAACATACCTAAACAACTACAAAACTTTAGAATTGTGTTGCAATTATTCGTTCTTTTTTATACTTTTACAGCGAATGAATATTCTGACCATCTATTCCACTGAATCTGCTATGAACGATATTGAACAACAAGAATTAAGAAGAGAGAACAAAAGCCTCAAAGAAGAAATAAGACTGCTTAAAAAGAAAGCAGAATTATTAACCATCACTCAGCCTTTCAACGACTTGTCACAATTCCTGATAGACCGGATGGATGCCATTATCTTCATAAAAGATGTTTCGAACGGCTTCCAATACTTTATGGTCAATGAAAACTTCTGTATCTTGCAGAACATTTCCCATGATGAAATCATAGGAAAGAATGATTACGAAATATTCGCTCCCCATATAGCAGACAAATATCGGAAAGACGATAAAACCGCCATAGATAAAAAAGGGGAATACACCTTTCAGGAAGAAATATCCATTCCCGGACAGAAAAAGGTCATTATACAAACAACCAAATCTTATGTGACCACTTCGGAAGGCAACAAACTACTGGTATGCATTTCCTATGACATAACCAAAGCAGTCGAAAAAGAGAAGAAGCTGAAAAATGCCATCAAAGTTGAACAGGAAGCACATCAGATGATGAGAGCTATCTTCCACGAACTTCCTTCAGCCATCCTTATCAAAGATATAGAAGATGATTACCGCTTCTACATTATCAACAAGAAATTTGAGCAGATGTGTAACATGCCTAATGAATCATTGATAGGCAAGACGGACTACGAGGTTTTCCCCAAGAGGGAAGCCGATCAATACCGGAAAGACGACATAGAAGCCTCTGCATACACAGAAGAAGCACCGATGATTATACACGAAATAGTCACTTCACCCGACCGTGATGTCCACACCCATCTGCAAACAGCCAAGTTTTCTTTTACCTTCAAAGGAAAAAAATTGCTGATATGCGTAGGAGATGATGTAACATTGCAACACCAGATGATGGACCAACTAAAAGACGCATTGGATAAGGCAGAACAAGCAGACCGGCTGAAATCTCAGTTCATAACCAATATGAGCCACGAAATCAGGACCCCGTTAAATGCCATCGTTGGTTTCTCCCAACTTATTGTCGATGCAAAAAGCAAAGAAGAACAGGAGGAATATCACCGCATTGTCACTCTGAACAACAATCTGTTGCTGACCCTTATTGAAGATGTTCTGAATCTATCCGTTCTGGATTCCGGTAAAGTGAACTTCAATGATACGGTATTTGATTTTTCCGACTTGTTTGGCGATCTTGCCCCTCAAATGAGAGACAAAGTCAATAATCCTGAAATAGAATTCATCACTGAAACGCCTTCCCAAGTATTGATGGTAAAAGCGGACAGGGAGCGGCTGACCCAAATTGTCGGCAATCTGGTAACAAATGCCGCCAAGTTTACCCGACAGGGGCATATCAAGATGGGATATACCTGCAAGGATAACGGAGTGGAAATATATGTAGAGGATACAGGCATCGGCATAGAGAAAAAGAATTTGAACTCTATTTTCAACCGGTTCAAGAAATTAAACTCCTTTATTCAGGGCACGGGACTAGGACTACCTATCTGCAAATCTATTACCGACCAAATGGGAGGTAAAATATGGGTGGAATCCGATTTCGGGAAAGGCTCGATTTTCC
Organism: Bacteroidaceae bacterium; assembly: GCA_963651205.1. Classification (GTDB taxonomy): domain Bacteria; phylum Bacteroidota; class Bacteroidia; order Bacteroidales; family Bacteroidaceae; genus Phocaeicola. The sequence goes on along the minus strand of CAVJPC010000099.1, from coordinate 271 downwards.
ACGTGTGGCTTCCATGTCTTGATTCTTCTATGGAAAATTAACCTTATATTCTGTATTACCGGAATCGAGTGTTTTTCGCTATCCTTTTTTCTTTTCTATAGGGGGGATTGAATCCCATAGCCGCCGAGCTAAGAGATAAATAGCGCTCTCGTCCACCGTAGGGGCAGATTGAATCTGCCCGATAACACTCTGAAAAATGGATTTGTGGATGCATTCGGAGGTGTGTCGTAATGCACGATGCACCTTCTTTTTTATTCATTACTATACAACT
>CAVJPC010000098.1:0-2556 GCA_963651205.1 Bacteroidaceae bacterium | reverse complement strand
GATGTTCGCTGGAAGAATACAGATGTGTCCTGTCTGTGGACTCTTTTCTTAAGTTATTCCACTTCCTTACTAATACGGTTCAGTTCCTGCATAGCATGGGCATTGTGCATGGAGCCATCAAACCCCGCAACATACTCGTAGACGACCATAATGATTTTGTGCTGACGGATATTGCAATGGCGGAGACTGCCGATCCGGACAATTCCGACATAACAGCGATAGGAGAAACCTTGCAGTGGTATGCATTCGGCAATACGAATAACGATACGGCTATCAGTAAGGTATTCCCCGCCCTGAAATTTTACGACCGCATAGTAGAACGCTGCCTGACGCAGGATACCCAGCAACGTTTCCATACAGTGGATGAGATGCTGGCTTTCGCAGAAATCCAGAAAGAACGGGATCCGAACGACTTGCTGAAGGAGTTCAGCCTGATCTGCCGTAAAAACTTCCCGAAAGAATTGCCGGAGTTTGTGCATTGTTCGGATCAGGCCAAGATTGTCAAGCTATTCTCGGAGTTTGTCGGGAAGAAAGAGTTTTTCGGAAGCAACCTTGTTTACTTTACCGATGTAGACAGGCATGTGTTTGCGCCCCAAATTTGTAAGAACGGCTATATCAAATTCGACAACTCGTCGCAGTTTCGGGTACTCGATATCTGGATCCACAGCGATAATGATATGCGGAACGACTATATCCTCGTACATCACTCCAACACGCTTCCGGAGAAGGTGAACGGCAAAGATGTCTACCGTTGGGCTGTTTATGAAGATCACATGCTTATCACCTGGGAAGAAGCGATGAACGGTTTTGCGGAATGTGAGGGCGACATCATCGCCTTAGACCGGAACAAGATCGAGTTCTACAACCGAATCCCCCGGGAAGGATATGTCTTTATCGCATTAAACCATCTGCATAGCCTGATCAGTCCGGCTAATATCTGTACGTTAAAGGATTACTTTTTCCGCTTTAGCTTTAACTACGTGAACCGTTACATTCTGGACGATATGAATAATATGACCAAGCTGCATGTGACGTCCCCAAGGAGAAAGTAAGATCATTGCCACCATTTTATCCACTCGAAGACTACATGGTAGGTTTGATCCCTGGCTGCCTTTTCGGAAAGGATCAGGTCGTGCATCCCGTTGGTTATAGTATCGCAAACGGTCAGATAGCCCAATTGAGGCGCATATTCCTGGATATCGTGTACGTTCAGCACAATGTCGGAAGATAGATATTCATTATGCCATTCTTCAGTTTCCGGATAAGATTTGTCGGACGACATCACCAAGGTCGGCAATTCCAGTTTCAACCCCTTTTTCACCTGCCGCTGTCCTTCCTGGATGGCTTTTATCCAGCCGGCCTTTTTAGGATAGCCGTTGATCATCTTCCAGTTCGTGTCATATTCCCATTCCCCTTTGAACTGTTTGAGCAGACTGTGTGCATAAGAGGCAATGCCATATCCCTGCACGGTCAGGTCGGGGAAAAATTTTCCGACAAATGCAACGACCGGGATCGCCACCTTTTCCATAAACCAACCGAAGTTCCAGTCCAGGAAAGGGCTGTTCAAGATTAATCCGGTGACAGGGAGATTGTCTTTCTTACTTTCTAAATACAATGGCGTGATAAGTCCCCCGGTGGAGTGTGCCATCAACAGTATCTTTTTATTTCCTTCCGACCGGATGGTTGCCAGTGCCGTATCGATGTCTGCAAAATATTCCGTCAGGCTTTTGCAGTAGAACGGGGTTTGGTTCGGCAGGATGGAACGGCCGTATTTCCTGAGATCCATCGCATAGAAGTTGTAGCCATGTGCATTCACGCTGTCTCCCAATTGCTTCTGAAAGAAATAATCGTTGTAACCATGAATGTATAGAACCGCTTTCTTTACATCCGGCAGTTGCGGCTTTTTTACAAGTGTGCAGACAACTTTCCCTTCATAGTCATCCGGCATCTGAAAAGTACGGCGCACGTAATCATCACCGAGCACGTCGGGAACATATTGCGCGTAAATGCTTACTGCAAAGAGAAATACCAGGGAAGTAAGAAGTAACTTGCGTATCATAGCTGCTTTTCTTTTTATAACTATATCTTGTTTACCTTTGTTCAAGAGGCAAAGGTAGGAAACAACTAGTTGAAAAGTGCTTGTATTCTAATCTTTTTCTACCTTATAACTAACTCTTAGTATCTATATTTTTTTTCTTTTGAGCATGCCCAAATTTAATTTCGAGCTAGCATGAATTTAATTTTGAGCTAGCTCAAAATTGATTTTTAGCATGGGCAAAAGCATAAAAATATAGGAACAAAATATTAAAAGCATTTTATGTACAAACTAAAGAGTGCTGTTCGGACAAATAAAATAATAAGAGGCAGGCTTTGTTTCATAAAATAAAAGATTTGCGTACTTTTAGAACTTCATTGATAAATGATGCGAAAACAAACTCATTAGTGTTAATTAAACTCCTGCTATTATGGTCAAAAGGTGGTTTATTGTTTTGGGAAGTATCTTGATTTTGTTGCCTGTGATTTCTTGTAGCACACGGGATAGTTCAAAGAAAGTTA
>CAVJPC010000097.1:0-31825 GCA_963651205.1 Bacteroidaceae bacterium | reverse complement strand
GTTGTCCGTTACTCAGTAAGTAACGGACCGGGGAATTAACGCTATAGATTACTCTGACATTTTTATAAAGTACTGGGATATAATTCTGAAAGAGCAACAGTTCTTACAGTAAGGAAGTATATCTCAATACTTTTTATTGTCCGGACATCTTGTAAAAATAAAATAGTAACATTTTATTGTTTCTTATACAAAATATATTGACTATGAATACACAACCCGTACTTTTACACTATCAAATAGCAGGGCATCCGTTTGATCTTGAGATTTCTCCCGACATTCTTGAAATGACCATACAGGAGGCATACGCACCTTTTCAGGCAGAGCCGGCCGATGTCCCGCCTCTCTTCACCCTTACTGTGGTAATGGATGACACTTCTTTTTCCCCTATTGTAGGAACCATCTCCTCTTTTGAGAAAGGATGCGGAAATATCACCATGTACTTTACATCCACCCAGGGAATCATCATCCATCTTTCTCTTCCCGGTCAATTCCCCTGTTGCTACGCTTATGCGGATATGAACGCTAAAAAGATACTTGTCTGCCTTCGCGGAAGCGCCGAAGAAATGTCCTATGGGCTGGACAACAGTATCATGCTGGCCTATGCTTTTCACACCATCAAATTGGATACTCTTCTTGTAAATGCATCGGTTGTGGAGTGTAAAGGAAACGGATATTTGTTTCCGGGTAGAAACGGCATGACTCATATGAGAAGAATGCACTGCCTGCTTTGGAAGCAGTACATAGAAGGTGCCTTTTTGCTGAACAATGACACCACAGTGATAAGGATAGTGGGAGAAAAGCCTTTCCTTTTCTCCACTCCCTGGAATGAACGGGACATGTGTCGGCGCGACACATCAGTGCCACTGAAAGCCATTATTCAACTGGCTCAGACCCAGCACAGGAAAGTACACTTATTGTCCGCCCCCGGCACTTATGCCACCCTGCTTTCTGCATGCTGGAGCTTGAAGTGGAACGACAGCATGATAGGAATGATGCACGACACTTTAAATAGCTTGGCAGAAAACATCCTCTCCTACCGGCTGGAGTGTACTTCGGACATGGAAGACGTAGAGTTATGTGCCCGGAAATTAGGAATAATTACCGGAAATTAGAGGTACTTGTCGGCAGGCAGAAAAAAACTTGGCAGCCATGCCTCGAAATAGGAGGGGAAGCTGTGCACGAGAAACTATTTTAGAACATTATCAACCATTAAAAAAATAATAAACCAATGGAGAGAAAATTATCATTAAAACAACTGCTTACCGAAGCCAACAAACAACTGAACAAACTTGTCGAAAAAAAACATCACTCACTCCCGGCGAAGCATCCATAAGCCATTCTTTGCGTCACACCTTGGCGTGTGTATGTCCTGATACACAAGGCCTGTTGCGCGCCAATCGCCTCACTGCCCCACTTGCTTCCGGCACTCATCAGGAACAGTTGGAAGAGATAGTGATGCTGGCCGTAAAGTTATTTGATGCCATCCATCCCATCCTTTCGGGCGAAGAAGATGCTATTATATCCAAAAACTTTGCCCATTTTTTTAGTATGACCTTCAAGTTCGAAGGTTTTACAGATGAAGAAATTCATAACCGCTTGAATTTGGAAGCAAGAAAGAAATACAAGCAGTAAGGCCCTATGTTTTAACCCTAAGCCGGCAAATTTCGTTTCCACCAACCGTAGGGGCGGGGTTTGCCCCATAGCCGTCAAGCTAGGTTTCTTAGTGTTAAAACAGGACTGCTATTCATAGTCGGTGGTAACTTCATCCACGGTGAACCAGAATCACACAAAAATTGCTACAACTTTGTATCTCTGTCTTAGAAATAGATTTCTTTTTTACCCTCTAATAATCAGTAAAATAGACAAAATGTCACTTGGGGAATACGGGTACACTCATTAATTTTATTATACGTAGCTTTGCCGCATCCAGAAGATGGACAGTGCACTGAAACCTATAACAAAAAGGAAAATGAAATGAAAAGAGATCAATACATACCACATGACGTCTCGGCGAGGAACAACAGTAAGATAATGCGGCTTATTGAAGAAGAAGGAGCTGCCGGGTATGGCATTTACTGGGCGTTGGTGGAATACCTCCGCACACAGGAAAATTATGCCGGGTCCATGAAATTGCTGAAAATCATAGCCAGACAAATGCATGTCACGCTGGGAAAAGTGAAAAAAGTATTGTTGAATTATGAATTGTTTTCAATAGAAAACGATACTTTTATATCAACCGGTTTATGTACCCGTATGAAAAGACTGGATGCAAAACGCTTGCAGTTTGAGGTGTACAAACGCCGTAAAGAGGAGTCTAATGCGCTGATTGCCAGCAGTGATAAAGCCACAGTAAAGAATACTATAGTACCACAAACAGTACAAGTACCAGTAGCACAAACAGAACCACTGCCATCCACTGCTTCTTCCGAAGCCTCTTCCGTCACCCCCGTTTGGGAGAGGTGGGTAGATGAGCTGGACCATGAGTCTCAGTGGAAAGAACTCATGGCCAAGAAAAGCGAGTTGTGGATGCAGTTCTTCCCCCTCTTTCCCCACATAGTGGCATGTTTCAAGGAGCACGTCCTGGGCATGGGGAACGAGGATACCATCCGTTGCCTGAATGATGCCAAGCACTACTTTAGCTGCTACATCACTCCCGGAAGCGTCACCCACAAACGCTTGATGGAAACCCTGCTTACGGCGGCAAAAGAAGAAAGCAGCTCCGATCCCTATCGCTATGAACAACGTGATGCACATACCGGCATTCGCTCATACTATGGCGTGCCTATCCCCGCCGACGCGCCTCCGCGCCCCAACGAGCGTGCACTGTGGAATCCGGAAGGAGGGGGTTGGGAATGAAAACCATCAACTATCAGAAACTACGCGACCAGGGAATCTGCGTACCTTACGGCGCACGCGGACGCAAGAAAATGAGATGTCCCTTCTGTAGTGACCGTCGCAGCAACAAGCGTGACAAATCACTCTACATCAACTTCGATATCGGAGTGGCGCGTTGTTTTTATTGCGACTGGAAGTTCTACTTTGCCGAGGATGACAACTGGCACAGCCGCAATCATAACCAGGGAAACTTTACTCAAAAATACAAACAAACTTATTATTACAGACCTAAAATGGAAGAACAAAGCAAAAAGGCTCACCAACTGAGCGAGAACGTAATGAATTATTTTACTCAACGCTGCATATCCCCGGATGTGCTGCAAGACATGGGCATCACGGAACAGGAAGAATGGATGCCCCAGGTTCGAAAAAAAGAAAACACCATCGGTTTCCCCTATATGGAGAAAGGCAGACTGGTGAACTGCAAGTACCGTGACGGCGCTAAGAACTTTAAGCTGATAGCGGGAGCCGAATTGATTCCCTGGAACATAGATGCCGTGCAAGACACTCCACAGTGCATTATTACCGAAGGCGAGTTTGATGCCCTGAGTTTTCTCACCATAGGCCGTAAGGAGGTAATCAGTGTCCCCAATGGTGCAGGCAGCAACCTGACTTATCTGGACCGCTTCATTGAATCTCACTTTGAGAAGAAGCAAGTGATTTACATTGCCGTAGATACTGACTCCAAAGGGGTGGAACTCCGTAACGAACTGCTCCGCCGCCTGGGTGAAGACCGTTGCCGCATCGTGACGTATGGGGACGACTGCAAAGATGCCAACGAACTGCTTGTGAAGCAGGGTTCCGATGCTTTGCGGCAGGCTTTGGAAAATGCCCGTGAAATTCCCCTGGAGGGTGTCTTTACGGCTGCTGATGTGGCAGACGAACTCCGTGACTTGTTTCACAACGGCCTGCAACAGGGGGCCACGCTGGGCATGGGCGCCCTGGACAATTTGCTGTCGCTGGAAACCGGGCGCCTGCTTATAGAAACCGGAGTGCCCGGCGACGGCAAAAGTGAAGTGCTGGACGAGATGGCCGTTCGTCTGAACCTGCGCTATGGCTGGAGGGTGGCCTATTTCAGCCCCGAGAATTTTCCCGTCAGCCTCCATTTGGAGAAATTGATGGAGAAATTGGTGGGCAAACGCTTTAAGGAAGGGGTCATGACTTCTATGGAGTATGAAACGGCGGCAGACTATCTGACGGAGAATTTCATTGATATCCTGCCCGAAGAAGGCTATTCTGTGAGTGTCATTCTGAATAAGGCGGAATCACTGGTGCGCCGTCGGGGGATACGGGTGCTTTTTATAGACCCGTACAACTGCTTGGAACATCAGATACCGGCCGGACAGTCCGAGACGCAATATATCAGTGAGTTTTTGGAATTGCTCCGTTCCTTTGCCCGTCGCAAGCAGGTATTGGTGATTTTGGCGGCGCATCCCACCAAACTGAAACCGGACCCTGTCACTCATCGCTTTCCTGTCCCTACGATGTATGACATTTCAGGGTCGGCTGCCTTCTTTAACAAGGCGGATTTCGGAATTGCCGTGGAGCGTGACCGCGAAAGGGGAGTGACGCGCATCCATGTGCAGAAGGTGAAGTTCCGTCATCTGGGCCAGTGCGGTAAGGCATCTTTTAAATACAATATGTTTAATGGACGTTTCATCCCTTTTGAAGAACCACTCACTCAGGATTTGCGGGAACCGGAAGTGAAATGGGATAATTCTAACTGGCTGGCAAAATTGAAACAGGAACAGGAGAAAGCAGCGCAACTGGAACTTGGTTAGTGGTTAGTGATTAGTGGTTAGTGGTTAGTGGGCTGCGCTATCATGCCGCAGGTATTAACCACTAATCACTAACCACTAACCACTAATTTATTTTTTTTTGTCAGGCAGCAAAAAAAGTTTTCATAGGTAGCATAATTATCCCGGCACACCCAGATATTGTACAATTACAGATATCTCTCGTGCAGAATATGACCATCTTTTAGGGTGTAATCCTATCTTGGCCAATTCTTCCATCAAGGGTACGTTTCCTCTTATCCATCGGTTCAATTTCCTTATGGCACTCTCTGTTTTCATGCCGGGGCAATAGAGCAATGCGAGTTCCACTTTGGTATACTCGCGAATGACAAATTTTACTTCTTCAGTCTCTTTTATTTCCATGAGCTCTTATAGTTTTTAACCGGATATAAAGTTATAAAAAAAGAGGTGTATATACAACTATTTTACTCAAAAAAGCATCCTTTTTGCTGAAATATAATAGGTGTTCCGGACTTTTTTTATCAATGAACATCTTTGCGGACAGGTGCGGACAAAGACGACAATTCACTTTTTCCGTCCGCCGTATCTTTGCAGAGTCGGAAGAAGATAAGCATGGCTGGCGCCGGTCTGCCCGTCTTCGTCAGGCAGAAAGGATATTTAATTTCTAATCTTTAATTTTTAATTGACTATGGCTATACCATTTAAAGTTTTTATGAAGAAAAACCCGAATGACCGGGATGCAGCACCTCGTTTTTATCCCCAGCTCATTACGATGGGGCAGACAGCCACGCTGGAAACCATTGCCTATGACATGAAGGAATCCAGCTCGTTGTCCATTGGTGACATCAAGAGTGTATTGGCGAATTTTGTCATTTCCATGCGTCGTGCGCTTTATAATGGCCATTCGGTGAATATTGCAGGCTTTGGGGTGTTCAGACTGACGTCACATAGCGAGGGAGCGGATACGGCTGATTCTTGTTCGGTAAAGAACATCAAGCAGGTGAATATCAGTTTTCGTCCTTCAAACAGCATCCGTCCCAGCCTGACCGCGAAAAATGAGGGAGATGTAATGAGCTTTGTCGATGTCACGAAAGTGGTGGAAGGGGAAGCATCGGGCGGCAGCAAAGTGTAAATAAGGCGGTTGTCATTTTCTAATCCATAAATTTATTACCAATGAGCATCAATAAATCTGCCTGGGGAATTATCCTCAAAATTGTTATCGCAGTGGCTACGTCCATTGCCAGTGTAGTAGGAATTACTTCCTGCATCAGCTAAAATCCGAAATAAAAATGAAGAGTAAAGAACTTGATACTGTACACGAGGAATATCTCTCCCGTGAAATAAAACTGATTGTAATCCATTGCAGCGGCACTCGCTGCAATGTGCCTTTCACTCCTGCACAATTAGAAGCATTGCACTGTGCAAACGGTCTTCGCAGCATTGGCTATCATTTTTACATTACCCGCGACGGAGCCGTGTATCACACCCGTCCCATTCATAAAACAGGTGTGCATTCCGCGGGTTTTAATCTTCACTCCATCGGTATTTGCTATGAAGGGGGATTGTCACCCGAAGGGGTTTCTATGGATACACGCACTACGTTCCAGCAAATGGCCTTGCTGGATATTCTGGGCATCTTGAAAAAGCAGTATCCCGGAGCAGCTATCAAAGGTCATTGCCAGCTATGTGCTGATACCGTCATGGCTTGTCCTGCATTTGATGTGGAAAAAGAATATGGTTCGTTAACGTGGGGTCGATAGGATTAATAATGAATCAATGTGCTAATTATTCATTACCGAATGGAAATGAATAATATTGTCATCCATTGAAGGAAAATGAATCACGTTTCCATCCACTGTAGGGGCAGATTGAATCTGCCCGATAACACTCCGAAGGGTGTATTTGTGGATGCATTCGGGCGGAAGCATTCCGCCCCTACGGTGGATGGTTTCCAACAATGATTGATTCAAAACCATTCGAACAGGAGTTATACCATATCCTCGCCTGTCTTGACAATGGCTACTTTCACTGTCTTGTGGAAAGGGATAAAGCGGGAAATGACGGCCGCCACCAGCGAAGCGACAAGCATATAGCCTATGACTGTCTTCAAACCTAATAAAAGGCTTTGGGTTTGCAGGGTGCTGTAGAGGCTGTTGGTGGCTATTTGGGTGGCTTCGCTGATGCCGTGTCCTTGTGCCAAGGCACTGTTCAGCGACTGGGTATAGGCTTTGGATGCCAGCAGATTGTCCATAGTCATGTTTTCCGAAAGGATATTCATGGCATTCAGCTGGAAGCGGTACAGTATGTTGTTATAGAATGAAGCAGAGAGGGCAGGAGCCAATGCAGAGCGGAATGAAATGAGGAAGAAAGCATTGTATATCATCAGTTTGGGATTCATGTCTTCTACCACATACACGCCGAAAGCAATGAACAGAATCATCATTCCCATTCCACGCAGGAACATGGGAAAATAGAGCATTTCGTAAGTGCCTCCCGGTGCAATGCCGAAGTAGAGGATGGCGAAATAGATAATGAAACAGGACATTCCTCCCGAAATAAGAACACGGAAGCGCCAACGCTGCCAGCGGAACCACCAGAAGCAGATAACGGCTCCCAGTATAAAACCGGGAAGCATCCATAAGTTCAGTGCATTGGTATGCACGCTGTCCGCACGGATAATGCTGGTGGCATAACTGGTAATCAGTGAACTGCTGGATGAGAAAAACATGGTGAGCATCATGAAGAAATAGCCGATGAGGGCTTTGCTGTGGTTCAGCACTTCGATGCGGATATAAGGTTTCTTCCAGGTCGCCTGCCGGTAGAGAAACAGCCAGAGAAGAAAAGGAGTGACCAAGGCGTAAATCAGAATCTTTGGAGAGGAAAACCAGTCCAGTGTCTTTCCATAAGTGAATAGGTAGATGATGAACAACAAGCTGGTGGCTACCAGCAGCGCGCTCTTGCCGTCCATTTCCCTGAAAGGAATACTCAAGGGAGTGCGGGCATAACGGAAGAACAAAAGGATGAAGACAATGGCCGCCAGAAGCAGGATCACCACCAGGTAATACATGTGTTGCCATTGATAGTAATAGGCCAGTTGCGCCGTCAGTGCCATGGAGATCTGTCCGGCAGAGAAAACAATGGGATAGAAATAAGAATAAAATTCACTACGTATGTTGGCAGGGCTGAAGAAAGGGCGTATCATGATGATAATCTCCAGCATGGCAAACCCTTTGAAGAAACCGATAAAGAAACTGCAAATGATTACAAGGTCTATCTGCTCCACTTTTGCACAGACAAAGCTCAGTACGGCTTGCATCAGCAGGACGATTAACAAGGCTGTCTTGGTGGTAATTACGGGGCGTACTTTCGGTATCAGCGGATAAGATACCGCCATGCCTACCGAAGTGGCGTAATAAGCCATGCGGATATCTTCGCTCAGCACTCCCAAGGTTCCGGAAACTTCGGTAATGTCTCCGGTGTAAGCGCCGTTTATCAGCACCACCGGGAGCATAATCACCATAGCGGTGACAAATCCCAGCCATTGGGGAACCCAAGGGCGGACAGGAACATTGAGGGCTTGCAGTTTTACCATCTCCTTAGTCTTTTAATGCTTCGGTTTCTACCATCATTCCGGCACGGAGCAGTTCCATGTCTTCGGGAGTGGCATCGTCCAGTTCTATGCGGACGGGGATGCGTTGTTGCACCTTCACAAAATTTCCTGCCGAATTGTCTGTGGGAACCAGTGAATATTTGGAACCGGTAGCCTCTGATATGGCCGTCACCGTTCCGTGGAAAAGTTTGTGGCTGAAGGCGTCTACTTTAATCAATACTTTTTGTCCGATGTGGATATGGGCAATCTGTGTTTCTTTATAGTTGGCTGTAATCCATTTGTCATTGCTTCTTACCAGATAAGAGAGCGTTTGTCCGGCTTGCACCAGTTGTCCGGGCTCCAGGGTGCGCCGTCCCATGTACCCGTCATAAGGGGCGGTAACCACGGTGTAGGACAGGTTCAGTTCCGCCATCTCCAGATCAGCTTCTTTCCGGAGGATGGAGGCTTCTACGCTGGCGGTCTTCTTGGTGGTTTCCGAATATTGGGATTGTGCAGCGTTTTTTTGCTTTATCAAGGCTTCATAACGGGCTTTCATTGCTTCATAGTTGGCTTTCACCTGTTCGTATTGCTGCCGGGATACGGATTCTTCTTCCAGTAGATTGGCGTACCGTTTATAATCCTGTTCCATTTGCCACAGGCGTGCTTTGGTTTCGGCTATATTGGCTTCCTGCACGGATACGTTTTCCTGGCTGGTCTGTATGCCCGAACCCAGGATGTCTTTCGAAGCACGGGCATCCATCAGTGCGGCTTCCGCATCTTTCAGTTTGATGCGGTATTCCCGGTCGTCCAGTATCAGCAGGGTATCTCCGGCTTTTACAAACTGATGTTCCTTGAAACGGACTTCCCTGATGTAACCGGACACGCGGATATTGATGGGGGAGATATACTGGTCTACCACTGCATCGTTGGTTATCTCATAGTTGAGATATTTCCAGAAGTAGTTTACGGTCCACGAGATGCCTGCCAGGGCGATGAGGATACAGACCGTATTCAAGGCTATATTTTTTCTCTTTTGTTTAAGTAGTTGTTGGCGTTTCCTTTTAAGTGCAACCATCTTTTTATTGTTTTTTGGTTATAAATTTCCGCACATGCGTTGCAGTTCGTAATAGGTATAGATTACGTTGGCGCGGGCGGTGGTCAGTTGTAATTCTTCTTGCAGGCGGATGTTGCTGGCATCCAGCAGGTCGGTCAGGATGGAGAGCTGGTTCAGGTATCGGTTGTGAACGATGCGGTAATTCTCTTCTGCCTGTTTGACGGACAATTGCAGGGCTTTCACCCGGTCCAGAGCTTCGTTGTGGCGGATGTAGGCACTTCTCACTTTGACGCGGATGTCCTGCATCATCTGTTCTTCCGCATTCTTTTGCAGGTTGATGTATTGTTGGGCCTCCCTCATCTTATGTTTGTTATGGTAAATGGAAGACAAGTTATAGGACAGGCTCAGGGCCACATTCCAGTTGTTGCTGAACCTGTCTTCCAGGGTGGAGCTGAGGGGGCGTGACAGGACATTGCCGGCATGGAGTGACAGGGTGGGCAGATAGTCGGCTTTTGTCAGACGTGCGTCGGCAACGGCCAGTCGGGTTTGATAGCGTGCCAGTTTTATTTCGGGGTATTCCTGATAGGCCTGTTCAATGTAGGCATCACAGTTTTGCAATGCTACAGGTTGATGCAGCAGTGCGGTATCCGGCAGTAAGAGTAGTTCCTCATCCAGTCCCAGGATTACGTCCAGTTGTTGGGATACGATGTAGGTATTGTCTTTGGCTTCACGGAGGGCCAGTTCGTCGTTGGTTAGTTCCAGTTCGCTTCTTATTTCGTCGTTGCGGGTCAGCAGACCTTCTTTCCTCATCTTTCGGATGTCCTTCAGCCTTACTTTGGATTCTTCTATGTTTCGTGCCAGCACTTCCTGTTGTTTGTAGAGTGTGAAAAGGTCGATGTATTGTTGGAGCAGCAACAATTTTATATCGGCTATGTCGTTGGCGGTGCTCAGTCGGGCTATTTGCTTTTCCAGAGAGGCTTTGCGGATGGAGTGCTCTATTTTACCTCCTTTATAGATGGGCTGCGTCAATTCCACATTGTAATTGTGTGACCAGTCCGGAACATCGGGATGCGTGGGATGTGCCAGTCCGCTCCTGAAGACAGTGGGCTGGCCTACATAGCCGGTCGTTGCGCTGAGTTTTATTTCGGGAAGGCGGAAGTTGCGGGCATGCTGTTCTTTCTCTCCGGCTACTATCTCCTGGATGTGTGAGGCTTTAATGCGCAGGCTGTTTTCCGTTCCTCTATCGAATAACTCGTGTAAAGAGAGGGGATAGGTCTGCTGGGCTTTCACGTACAGGGCTGGGAGAAGCAGAAAGGAGAATGTGATGTAATGTTTAAATCTCATCGAGTATATTGCTTAGTTTAATCAGATTGTTCAAGGTATTTTGTACTTGTCTTTCGGTCATCTTCCGGGTGATTTGGGCGTAGATTCCATCTAGCAGAGGTCTTACCAGCTGGCAGAGTTCTCTTCCTTCGTCCGTCAGGAAAACCAGACGGTTGCGTTTGTCCGTCGGGTCTTCCCGGCGCATCACCCAGTTCTTCTTTTCCAAATTATTAATGAGATTGGTGAGGCAGGCTTTGTCTTTAGCTGTTTTTCTGGCAAGGTATTGCTGGCTGACGCCTTCCGTTATCCACAGGTTATGCATCACCTGGAGCATTTCAAAAGTCATTTCTATATGATTGCGCTTCAATACCCGTTGGATGGTTTGGCGGAAAGCCATGCGCGTGCCCAGCAGTTTCAGGAAAAGCTCGCGTGAAGGTTCGTTCTTACTCATTGTTCCACATTTTATTAATCGGATGCAAAGGTAGGAATTTTAGTGGGAAATAGTTTAATGTTTGACTATTTTTTTATTGGGAAGGAATTATCCGTTCATCATCCCCGCTACCTAAAACAGCCAATGGCATTTCCACTCACCGTAGGGGCGGGGTTTGCCCGCCCGGATACATCCACAAATACACTTAAAATGTATTCGGGCGTGCAACCGCTAAGGAAAACACCCACAGTAGGGGCGGAATGCTTCCGCCCGAATGCATCCGCAAAGTGTTATCGGGCAGATTCAATCTGCCCCTACAGTGGACGAAAACGCTATTTATCTATTAGCCTGACGGCTATAGGAGTTTGCCCGCCCGATACTATTCCGAAAGGTGTATTAGCAGCTGTATTCGGGCGACCGGACGTCGCCCCTACAGGTGTATGTTTTCCTTTGCTTGACAGTTATGGAATTCAATCTGCCTCCTACGATGTCTGAATAAGCCTGTCGGCGTTATTACCGTAAGAAAATAAAAAAAATCCACCCTGTTTTTTCTTCCATTTCAGCATTATTTCAGAATTATCTTGTTTCTTTGCCAACAGAACAAAAAGCATGACCTATGAAAATATTATTGGTGGAAGACGATGCTAATTTGCGTGAAGTAACCCGGCGCTCACTGGAAAAAGAGCGTTATGTGGTAGAAATAGCTGCCGATTACTGTACAGCCTTGCAAAAGATAGAGGATTACGACTATGATTGTATCCTTCTGGACATCATGCTGCCTGATGGTAACGGGCTCAGCCTGCTTGAAAAGCTGAAAGAAATGCATAAACGGGAAAATGTCATCATCCTTTCAGCCAAAGATTCCATAGAAGACAAAGTGCTGGGATTGGAACTTGGTGCGGATGATTATCTGCCTAAACCTTTTCATCTGGTAGAATTGAATGCGCGTATCAAAAGTGTGATTCGCCGCCACCGGCAAGGAGGGGAAAACAGCATAAAATATGGAAATATAGAAGTCTTTCCCGATAAGTTCCGTGTATTGATAGATGGAAAAGAGATTGAATTGAACCGTAAGGAATATGATATACTGATCTATTTTATGAACCGTCCCGGCAGGCTGGTCAATAAAAACACATTGGCAGAATCCGTATGGGGCGACCACATAGACCAGGTAGATAACTTTGATTTTATCTATGCACAGATAAAGAATTTACGAAAGCGGCTGAAAGAAGCGGAAGCCACTCCCGAACTGAAAGCCGTCTATGGTTTCGGATATAAAATGACAGTGGACTAAATGAAACTGATTTATTATGTCATCCTCCGTATTTCGTTGGTATTGTCGGTCCTATTGACTGGCTGGGCCATCCTCTTTTATTTTGCCGTAATGGATGAGGTGAATGATGAGGTGGACGACTCATTGGAGGATTATTCGGAAATCATCATTATCCGGGCACTGGCAGGAGAAGAATTACCTTCAAAAAACACGGCCTCCAATAACCAGTATTTCCTGCGTGAAGTGACGGAAAAATATGCAAAATCCCGTGAGGATATCATTTATAAAGACTCTATGGTCTATATTCCCGAAAAAGATGAAACCGAACCTGCACGAATCCTTACCACCCTCTTTAAAGATGACGGAGAAAAGTATTATGAATTGACGGTAGCGACTCCTTCCATAGAAAAGGATGATCTGAAGGATGCTATGGCAGGCTGGGTGATTTTCCTTTATGTAACTTTGTTACTGACCATTATCGTTATCAATGTATGGGCATTTTATCGGAATATGCGGCCTCTTTACGTATTGCTTCATTGGCTGGACAAGTACCGTATCGGCAAGGGAAACGAGCCTTTGCAAAATAATACCAAAGTCTCTGAATTCAGGAAACTGAATGAGGCGGCTGTCCGTTATGCCGAGCGTAGCGAGCAGATGTTTGAACAGCAGAAACAATTTATAGGTAACGCATCCCATGAAATGCAGACACCGCTGGCCATCTGCCGCAACCGCTTGGAGATGTTGATGGAAGACGAGAACCTTTCCGAGAGCCAGTTGGAGGAACTGATGAAAACTCATCAGACTTTGGAGCATATTACGAAACTGAACAAATCGTTATTATTACTTTCAAAGATAGAGAACGGGCAGTTTACAGATACCACCCTGGTCGAAGTAAACAAATTACTGAAACCCTATCTGGAAGACTACGAAGAAGTTTACCGCTATCGTGAAATCACCATAGAGATGGAAGAAGAAGGTATATTCTATCTCACGATGAACGAGGCATTGGCAGTAGTGCTACTTACCAATTTATTGAAGAATGCCTTTGTACACAATATACAGGGTGGACGTATCCGGATTATCGTCACTTCCCATAGTGTGACTTTCTGTAATACGGGAGCGGAACAGCCTTTGGACCCTCAGCGTATATTTGAGCGTTTCTATCAGGGAAAGAAGAAAGAAGGATCTACCGGACTGGGGTTGGCTATTGCAGATACTATTTGCAAAATGCAGTCTGTCCACCTTGGTTATGAGTATAAGGGTGGGGAGCATTGTTTTTGTATACATGTTTGATGAGCGATTGGAGGAGAAAATAGTTTCCGATATCATGCAGTATTTCAAATTCTTTTCAGAATCTCCCTGCATCTTTGCATCAGAAAACAATGATGTAAAACCCAATAAAAAAAGACGATTATGAAAAAGGTATTATTATTATTAGTGTGTTTGTTTACGTTACAAACAGTTGCATGGGCAGATGATGACAAGCCCATTCAGGTAAACCAATTGCCGCAGGCTGCACAAACTTTTATCAAAACGTATTTCTCCAATCACAAAGTGGCAATGGCCAAAGTGGAAACAGACTGGTTTGATAAAAGCTATGATGTGATTTTTACCAACGGTGACAAACTGGAATTTGACAAGAAAGGTGTATGGACGGAAGTGAACTGTAAATACAGTGCGGTTCCGGTAGCCGTAGTTCCTGATGCTATCAAGAAGTATGCCACTACTAATTATCCCGAAGCCAAAATAATCAAAATAGAAAGAGACAAGCATGATTATGAAGTGAAACTTACTAATGGTTGGGAGATAAAGTTCGATATGAAGTTCAATGTGATTGATATTGACAATTAATTAGTAGTTATAAATCTGAAGTGAGGTTTATGAGAATAAATCTTATCTTTGCAGACCGTTTCTTTGTGGAAGAAGAAACGGTCTTTTTCTTTGATATTGATCTTAACCGAATAGTAACCTCTCCGACACGATCTTGTAATAAATAACATAGACATTTGCATAGTTTTTAAAAGTAAAGACATGCATATAAGAACGTATTATCCTACAGTGGTTCTATCGGATATTCATTTGGGAACCTCTCATTCGAAAACAATTGAGGTCAGCAACTTCCTGAAATCTGTCAACTGTGACCGTCTCATTCTGAACGGTGACATCATAGACGGTTGGCATTTGCGCAAGGCGGGAACCAAAAAATGGCAGGCAAAACATACCGAGTTCTTCAAGGTCATCATGAAGATGATGGAGAATTTCGGCACTGAGGTAATCTATGTGCGCGGCAATCACGATGATTTTTTGGACAGTTTGGCGCCTATCACGTTCTACAACATAAAAATCGTAAAGGAGTATATGCTTGATACACACGGAAAACGCTATTATGTAACTCATGGTGACATGTTCGACCGGGTTACCTCTCAGATGAAATGGCTGGCCCGGCTGGGTGATGTGGGCTATACTTTCCTTTTATGGGTGAACCGTATTTATAACCTCTATCGAGCCGGACAAGGCAAACCTTATTATTCTTTCTCGCAGGCTGTCAAACAAAAAGTAAAATCTGCTGTTTCCTACATATCGGACTTTGAGAAAGTGCTGGTGGAGTTTGCCCGTGCCCGTAAGTGCGACGGGGTTATTTGCGGCCATATTCATCATCCTGCCAATACCTGCTATGACGGTATTCATTATCTGAATTCGGGCGACTGGGTGGAAAGCCTTTCGGCACTGACCGAGGATGCGGACGGAAACTGGCACATTATAGAGTATCATCACGTGACGGCCGGCAAGCATGAAGAAAATCAAAAAAAGACCCAAATACATACAGCCTCATGAAATTCTTGTTTATCGTACAGGGCGAGGGTAGAGGACATCTCACTCAAGCCATTACATTGGAAGAGATTTTGCGCCGCAACGGTCACGAAGTAGTGGAAGTGCTGGTAGGTAAAAGCAGTTCGCGCCGTTTGCCGGGATTCTTCAATCGTAGCATTCATGCTCCGGTGAAGCGTTTCATCAGCCCTAACTTCTTGCCCACACCGGCCAACAAGCGTGTGAGCCTGATGCGCAGTGTTGCATACAACCTGCTCAAACTGCCTGCTTATATGAACAGCATCAATTATATCCGTCAGCGCATTGAGGCGAGTGGTGCGGATAGGGTAATCAATTTTTACGAATTGTTGACGGGGCTGACTTATTTCTTCTTCCGACCCTCTGTTCCGCACATCTGTATAGGACATCAATATCTGTTCTTGCATAAAGATTTTGAGTTTCCAAAGGCAGATAAAGTAAGTCTGGCTTTCTTGAAGTTTTTTACCGCATTGACCGCCCTGGGGGCAAAGGAGCGTCTGGCTCTCTCTTTCCGTCACATGGCCGATGACCCTCAGAACCATATCCGTGTCATTCCTCCCTTGTTGCGCAAGGAAGTGACTTTGCATGAACCTTATTCCGGCGACTATATACATGGTTATATGGTTAATGCAGGGTTCGGTGAAAATGTGATACAATGGCACAAGCAACACCCCGAAACTCCACTCCGCTTCTTTTGGGACAAATGGGAAGAGGAGCCGGTGAAGAAGGTAGATGATACGTTGAGCTTTTACCAACTGGACGATGTGGAGTTCTTGAGGCAGATGGCAGGATGCAAGGCTTATGCCAGTACTGCCGGATTTGAATCGGTGTGCGAGGCCATGTATCTGGGTAAGCCCATCCTGATGGTTCCTGCTCATATAGAACAGGACTGTAATGCCTACGATGCCGCAAAAAGTGGTGCGGGTATCATTTCCTCTGATTTTAATTTGCTGCAATTACTGGACTTCGCCCGGAATTATCGTCCCAACCGTGATTTTGTGTATTGGGTACGTGGGGCTGAATATACCTTGTTGAATTTATTGGAGAACGGTTCTTCCAATTATCAGCAAGTTTTATTCAATGAAATGTACCTGGTCGAAGAATTTATTTAAATTTCTCAGTTCCTGTTTCAATTTTGTTCAGCTTTCTTTTGAGGTTTCTTTTTGAGGAAAACCAAATCGGGCAGAAGCTCAAAAGAAGCTGAATAAAAAACTTTTTGAAGAAAACGTAAATAAAGATTTATGAAAACTATCTAAAAATCATATCTTTGTCGGTCAGTTGTGACTTTCTTATGGTTATTAATCTGTAATGGCATTGACACATTGTTGTAATGCGTGTGACCTATTTTAGCAAAAAATATTCAAACCGTATGGAAAAGAAGAAAAAGGGAGATACATATTATCTGCCGAGAGATATCAGTTGGATGTATTTTAATCGCCGCATCTTGCAGGAAGCTATGAAAGAGCGCGTCCCGATATTGGAACGGCTGAGCTTTTTGGGTATTTACTCTAATAATCTGGATGAATTTTTCAGAGTGCGTGTGGCAACCCAAAGTCGGGTGGCCGAGTGCGAGGACAAGGCGGCGCGTTCTGAACGGGAAGAAGCATTGCAACTGATTAAACAGATAAACAAGCTGAACAACAAGTATTCCAAAGAATATGAAGACGCTATCAAGCAGGTGACGGCGGAGTTAGAGAAAGAGAATATCTGCCTGATTAACCATATGCAACTGGATGAAGGACAACAGCTGTTTATTACTTCTTTTTATCAGCAACGGTTGAATGGGTTCATCAGTCCTGTCTGGCTGAACTCGGTAAAGCAATTGGGCAATGAAACGGACGAGAACATCTTTTTGGCTGTAAAGATGAAGAAAGAGGGGCATAAAGTCGGAGAATATGCTATCATAGAACTGCCTGTAGCACAAGCCGGACGTTTTATTCGTCTGCCGGATAAGGAAGGAAAAAGTTATCTGATGTATTTGGATGATGTGGTGCGTCATTGCCTGCCATTGATATTTCATGGCATGGACTATAAACATTTCGAGGCATATGCTTTCAAATTTACCAAAGATGCGGAAATGGAGATAGATAATGACCTGCGCAATGGAATGATGCAAAAGATTTCCAAAGGGGTGAAGAGCCGCAAACGCGGTGAACCTTTACGGGTGATTTATGATGCCCATATGCCGAAGGATCTCTTGAAACGTGTCATGAACAAACTGAATCTGGACAAACTGGACACAGCACTGGGAGGTGGGAAATATCATAACCATAAGGACTTGATGCGTTTTCCGGACTGTGGACGAAAGGATTTGAAATATCCTGAATGGACTCCGATTCTGAAAAACGAGCTTTCAGGTAATGCCGGCATGTTGGAATTGATCCGTAAAAAAGACCGTTTCATCCATGTGCCTTATCATAGTTTCGATTCTTATATCAGTGTGTTGCAGGAAGCGGCAATTAATAAGGAAGTGAAGAGTATCAAGACTACTCTCTATCGTTTGGCCAAAGATTCGAAAGTAGTAAAAGCGTTGATTAATGCAGCACGCAATGGAAAGAAAGTAACGGTGGTGATTGAATTGCTGGCGCGCTTTGATGAAGCTTCCAATATAGACTGGTCAAAGAAAATGCAGGATGCCGGCATCCATGTGATATTCGGGGTGGAGGGTCTGAAAGTACATTCTAAGATAACTCATATATCCATGAAGTCGGGGGCGGACATTGCCTGTATCAGCACAGGGAATTTTCATGAGGGGAATGCACGGATGTATACCGATTATATGCTGATGACGGCTTCAAAAAATGTAGTGCGTGACGTGAGTCTGGTCTTTGACTTTATAGAACGTCCGTATTCTCCTATCCGTTTCAAGGAACTATTGGTATCTCCCAATGAGATGAAGCACCAATTTGTCCGTCTTATCAATGAGGAAATCAAAAACAAACAGACCGGAAAACCGGCTTACATCTTGATAAAAATCAACCATATTACGGATTCGGTGATGGTGAGAAAACTGTATGAAGCCTCTTCGCAGGGTATCCGGATAGACTTGCTGGTCCGTGGCAACTGCTCGTTGATTACGGGAGTGCCGGGTGTGAGTGATACAATCCGTATTAACGGTATCATAGACCGTTATTTGGAGCATTCGCGTATTTTTATCTTTGCCAATGGTGGCGACGAGAAGATATTCATCGGCTCGGCAGACTGGATGCCTCGCAACTTGGATAACAGGGTGGAAGTGATAACGCCTGTTTACGATCCGGAAATAAAGGCGGATTTGAAACAGGTGGTGGAATATGGTCTGAAAGATACTCTGCAAGGACGCGTGGTAGACGGGACGGGAGAGAATCGTCCTTGGACAACGGAGGACAACGAGCCTTTCCGTTCGCAGGAGGAATTATATAAGTATTATTTAAGTGAAAACAGAATAAAGGATTAAGATGGGAAAAGTGAATTATGCCGCTATTGATATTGGCTCTAATGCGGTGCGGCTGTTGATAAAGAGCATTGACCGGGATGCCGTGCAGGAGAAGAAATTCAAGAAAGTGATGATGCTTCGCGTGCCTCTCCGGTTGGGATTTGATGTGTTTACCATAGGTGAACTGTCCGAGAAGAAAGCGGATAAGCTGAGGCGTCTGATGAAGGCGTTCCGCCAGTTGATGAAGATTTATGAGATAGATGATTACAGGGCATGTGCAACATCGGCTATGCGGGATGCCGGTAATGGGAAAGACATCATTAAAAAAATAGAAAAGGATACAGGTATCCACATCGAGATCATTGACGGTCAGGAAGAGGCGCAAATGATTTACAACAACCATATAGAATGTATGGAGGATCGTCTGGGCAACTATATGTATGTGGACGTGGGCGGCGGCAGTACGGAAATAAATCTGCTGACCAACGGGGAACTGGTGTGGTCCATGTCTTATAACATTGGTACGGTGCGTATGTTGAGCAATGCTGTGAAGGAAGGTACCTGGCAGCAGATGGAAGAAGAATTGGCGAAAGCTACGGAAAGTTTTACCGCTATCAATATCATCGGTTCAGGGGGAAACATCAATAAGTTGTTCCGGCTGGCGGATAAAAAGGACAAGAAACAGCAACGTCTGCCGGTCAGTTCGTTACAAGCTATTTATGATGTGTTGAAGCCACTGACTCCGGAAGAAAGAATAGAGGCTTTCGGTTTGAAACAAGACCGTGCCGATGTAATTGTCCCTGCTGCGGAGATCTTCCTGAAGATAGCGGAGGTCGTCCATGCTGAGTACATTTATGTGCCGGTAATAGGATTGTCCGATGGTATTATTGATAACCTGTATGCCAAGAGCCTTGAAAAAGAAATGAAAGCTGAGTAAGCTTTCATTTTAATACTGTTTAAGTGGTATGACTCTGAAAATATTCATTTTTACCTGATAAATTGTTGGAATTTCATAGCTGTAGTTCCAAAATTTGCTATATATTTGTGATCGTTAACAACTTACAAACAGAAATACCATGATAAACAAAATGTGTATGGCAGCTATTTTAGCTGCTTCTTTGTATGCAGGAACCACTTTCGCCCAACCTGCCGTAGTAAAGAAAATCATTGAAACGGGCCAAACAGACAACCGCGTGATGCATCAGCTGGATATTCTTACGAATCGTTTCGGAGGAAGAGTGATAGGTTCGGATGCGTATGAAAACGCCGCCGAATGGATGATGCGTGAATACAAGCGCTGGGGGATTGATGTACACCTGGAAGAAGCCGGAGAATTGCCGGTAGGTTTCAATCGCGGACCTTGGTTTGGCCGAATGATAGGTGGTGACCAAGCGATGGATCTCCATTTTGTAACTCCGTCCTACACTTCAGGAACCAAAGGCTTGCAACGCGGGCATGTTTTGATAGAACCCCGTACCCAGGAAGAACTGGACCGTATGAAACATCAGTTGAAAGGTGCATGGGTGCTGGTGTCCGGTGAAAATGTGGGCTGGCCTATTGACCGTTCTGCCAAAGGAGACTCACTGAGAGCTGCTATCAAGACTGAAAATATAGAAATAGAGAAGAAGAATGATGCCCTGATGGAAGAGAATTGGAGCAAGGGGACAAAACATAAAATGTTGCCTCTGCGAGAAATGCCGGGATTGTTCTATAAGGAAATGTGCGACGCGGGTGTGCTTGGCTTTATCCAGTCGGCTCCTGTGCCTCTCCGTGCTTTGTATGACCGTGGCTTGTTGAATGATCCGAATACTACGTTCGACAATCTGCCTGAGGTTTGTGATATCAAACTGGACGAACATCAATATAAGGTTATCAAGCAGATGGTGAAAGAACGCCGGAACTTTTGGTTGGAATTTGATATACGCAACCACTTTAAACTAGGACCGGTGAAGTATCATAATGTCGTAGCCTCTATCAAAGGATCAAAATATCCGGATGAATATGTAATAGTAAGTGGTCACCTGGATGCTTTTGATGTGGCAACCGGCGGTATAGACTGCGGTACAGGTATCGGACCTATGATGGAAGCGGCACGTATGATTGCACTTTCCGGAGCAAAACCCAAACGTACCATTCTGTTTGTCGCTTTTGCAGGAGAGGAATTTGGATTACTGGGTGCGAAAGCATATGTCAAGACTCATGCAAAAGAGTTGGGAAAGATTGCCAATCTGTTCAACCGGGATGGCGGACCGACTCCACCGGTGGGAATTTCTGTACCCCAGGCCATGTATGAAGACTTTGTGGAAGTATGCAAGCCGCTGAAAGATATCCGTGCGGATTATCCGTTTGAAGTAAAAGTGGCAAAACCTTTTAAACGTCCTACACAAAGCGGTGGTACGGATGCCAGTGTGTTTGCGGTGGAAGGTGTGCCGACTTTCGGCTTTAATACTCAAGATATAAAGGGATACAATTTTTCTTATGGGGAAATATGGCATACGGAACGCGATTTGTATACCAAAAACATTCCCGAATATCAAGAACATGCAGCTACGGTAACAGCGGTAGTTGCATTAGGAATTGCTAATTTAAGTAAACAGCTATCTCGGGAAGGAATGCACAGAGAATAGCAAAAATGTTCTTTTTTTCTTCTTTTAGTGGAATAATGTCGTTTTGATGTGTAAAAAATGTTAGCTGAAGTTCAATCTACTCAGATAATCTTTACCTTTGCCGCGCACAATAAAGCAAAATGTAGGTAAACAAAACCCCTGCAAGATTGTTAATATAGCAAGGGTAAATTATAAAATAAAAGTAAATTGAAGCTTATGTCACAGATTATCGGACATATTTCACAAGTTATCGGACCGGTAGTCGATGTATACTTTGAGGGCAAAGACATCGACGCCGATCTTCTTCTTCCGAGCATTCATGATGCATTGACTATCAAACGCAATGACGGCAGAATCCTGGTCGTGGAAGTTCAACAACACATTGGTGAAGACACGGTGCGCACTGTAGCTATGGATAGCACAGACGGCTTGCAACGTGGTATGGAAGTAATTCCGACAGGGCATCCTATTACTATGCCGGTGGGCAACCAGATAAAAGGCCGGCTGATGAACGTAGTAGGTGAGGCTGTGGACGGTATGCGCCCACTGAGTAAGGAAGGGGCGTTTCCCATTCACCGTGAACCGCCTAAGTTTGATGAATTGTCTACTGTGCAGGAAGTGCTTTTCACGGGTATTAAGGTTATTGATTTGCTGGAACCTTATTCAAAAGGTGGTAAAATCGGATTGTTTGGTGGGGCCGGTGTAGGCAAGACCGTGCTCATTATGGAACTGATTAACAACATTGCCAAGAAGCATAATGGCTTCTCTGTTTTTGCCGGAGTCGGTGAACGTACTCGTGAAGGTAACGACCTGTTGCGTGAAATGATTGAGTCCGGCGTAATCCGTTACGGAGAAGAGTTTAAGAAAAGTATGGAGGAAGGTCATTGGGACCTTTCCAAAGTAGACTATAATGAAGTCGAAAAGTCACAGGCTACATTGGTGTACGGACAGATGAACGAGCCTCCCGGCGCACGTTCTTCCATTGCACTTTCGGGGCTGACCGTTGCCGAATCTTTCCGTGATCGTAAGAACGGTGACAGCAACGGACCACGTGACATTTTGTTCTTTATCGATAATATATTCCGTTTCACTCAGGCCGGTTCCGAAGTTTCGGCTTTGTTGGGACGTATGCCGTCTGCCGTGGGTTACCAACCGACACTGGCAACGGAAATGGGACAGATGCAGGAGCGTATCACATCTACCAAGAATGGTTCTATCACCTCTGTACAGGCTGTGTATGTGCCTGCCGATGACTTGACCGACCCTGCGCCTGCTACTACATTCACCCACTTGGATGCAACAACCGTATTGAGTCGTAAAATTACCGAACTGGGTATTTATCCGGCTGTAGATCCGTTGGAATCAACTTCACGCATCCTCGACCCGCTGATTGTAGGGCAGGAACACTATGATGTGGCTCAGCGTGTAAAGCAGATTTTGCAGCGCAACAAGGAATTGCAGGACATCATTTCTATCTTGGGTATGGACGAGTTGAGCGATGAAGACCGCCAGACCGTAAACCGCGCCCGTCGGGTGCAGCGTTTCCTGTCACAACCGTTTGCCGTTGCCGAACAGTTTACAGGTGTGCCGGGTGTTATGGTTTCTATCGAAGATACGATAAAAGGATTCAAGATGATTCTGGATGGCGAGGTGGATTACTTGCCGGAACAGGCATTCCTGAATGTAGGAACGATAGAGGAAGCAATAGAAAAGGGAAAGAAGTTGCTGGATGCTGCCAGCCATAAGAAATAAGAGTAAGTATGGAACATCATGAAGATCTTCATTTGATAGTAGTTTCTCCGGAAAGCACTTTGTTTGACGGCAAAGTGGAAATAGTGACACTGCCGGGGGAATTGGGCTCTTTCTCTGTCCTGTATGACCATGCTCCGCTGATATCATCACTGATAAAAGGGGAGATAAAATACACGGAGGACGAATTGGAGAAATCAATTGGAATATCGAGTGGGTTCGTCGAGGTGAGGGACAATATAGTTTCAGCCTGTGTGGAAATCTAATACATAATTATGTTTTTGTTAGCCGTAAAGAGAAAATTTATCTTGTCATTGACCGTTTTGATGGTCGTGTTGAGTTGGGGAGGAGCCCTGGTATTTCACACCTTGTTACCCAGGTATTATTTTGCCTGGTATCCCTCCATACCGATATTTTTTTATCTTTTCGGACTCTTCTACATATTTATGTTCGGATACTGTTACCGGGTGAGTCCGCAGAAAATGGTGGCTGTTTACTTGGTGGCGAAAGTGACGAAGATGATGCTGAGTATCTTGATTATGTCCGTCTATGCGGTGGCAGTGGCACATCAGGTACTGTCATTTATAGGAACTTACATGGTATTCTATATTATCTTTCTGATTTTTGAAACCCGCTTTTTTTTCCATTTTGAGATAAAACATAAAAGTAATAGGTACAAGTATAAGTAATATGAGAAGTTTACGATATATAGGAACGGTTTTAGTGTTGCTGGTCGCTTTCCTGCAAGGAGTCAATGCCCAGGAAGAGTCGGAAACCGACTATAAAGACCAGCAAGTGGACGTGAATGAGATCGTTTTCGGACATATAGGTGATTCTTATGAATGGCATATCACTGACATCGGTGATACCCCTATAGCTATACCACTGCCGGTAATCGTAAAGAGCAGTACAGGCTGGCACACCTTCCTCTCTTCCCGGTTTGAGGAAGGAAACGGAGAATATGAAGGGCTGTACATTGCTAAAGACGGTGAATATAAAGGCAAGATAGTGGAAATGGATGCTAACGGTAACGAAGTGAAGCCTCTGGATATCTCTATTACGAAGAATGTTACCGGGCTGTTTATCAATAGTGCCATTCTGGTGATTCTGGTGTTGAGTTGTGCCCGCTGGTATAAAAGACACCCGGTGGAAAAAGAAGCTCCGAAAGGAATGGTGGGTATGATGGAAGCCTGTATTCTGGCGATCAATGACGATGTGATTAAAGGTTGTATAGGCAAAGACTACAAGCGTTATGCACCTTATCTGCTGACGGCTTTCTTCTTTATCCTGATCAATAATCTGATGGGATTGATTCCTTTCTTCCCCGGTGGTGCGAATATTACAGGTAATATTGCTATTACTTTTGTACTGGCTATCTGTACATTCCTAGCTGTGAATCTATGGGGGAACAAGGAGTACTGGAAAGAAATTCTCTGGCCCGATGTACCCTGGTGGTTGAAGGCTCCGTTTCCGATGATGCCGATTATTGAGATATTCGGAATCTTTACAAAGCCGTTTGCATTGATGATTCGTTTGTTTGCCAATATGATGGCCGGCCATGCCGCTATCCTCAGTTTGATATCCATCATCTTTATTACGGCGAATATGGGACCGCTGATCAATGGTTCCATGGGATTTGTTGCGGTGGCATTCGGCATCTTTATGACGGCGCTGGAATTACTGGTCGCATTCATTCAAGCTTACGTATTTACCATGTTGTCCGCCGTCTTTATCGGGTTGTCCCGTACGGAAGAGGTGCGTGAAGAAAAAGAAATGAAATAAATTAAATAATTAATTCAAAAAACAAACTATTATGTTACTAGCAGTTTTATTACAGTCCGCTGCTGCGGCAGGTTTAGGAAAATTAGGTGCTGCACTTGGAGCAGCTATTGCAGTAATCGGTGCAGGTATCGGTATCGGTAAAATCGGAGGCTCTGCTATGGAGGCCATTGCCCGTCAGCCGGAAGCGGCAGGAGATATCCGTATGAATATGATTATCATCGCCGCGCTGGTAGAAGGTGTGGCTCTGATCGCCATTATTGTTTGTTTATTAACTTTGTTCTTATAATTAATTTAGCATGTCATTATTAACACCTGATAGCGGTCTGTTATTTTGGATGGTCATCGTTTTCGGTATCGTCTTTGTCATTCTGGCAAAATACGGTTTCCCGGTGATCACCGGAATGGTGGATGAGCGAAAACAATATATCGACAAGTCACTACTTTCTGCACGTGAAGCCAATGAACAACTGGCTAACATCAAAGCAGACAGTGAAACGATATTGGCTAAGGCTCACGAGGAGCAGGCGCGCATCCTGAATGAAGCGGTCGCAACCCGCGAACGCATTCTGAAGGAAGCCAAAACACAGGCTCAGGTTGAAGGACAGAAGCTGCTGGATGAAGCAAAAAGGCAGATTCAGGCGGAAAAAGACAGCGCTATCAGCGACATCCGCCGCCAAGTAGCTGTGCTGTCTGTCGACATTGCTGAGAAGGTTTTGCGCAAGAACCTCGATGATGAGAAAGAGCAAATGGAAATGATTGACCGTTTGCTGGATGAGTTAACTGTTTCTAAAAACTGATTGTTATGTATATAGGAGTCATCTCAGTGCGTTATGCCAAGGCTTTACTGGCCTATGCCGACGAGAGTGGGACAGCGGATACTGTTTATGAGGAAGCCGGGACACTGGCGGACAGTTTCTCGAAAGTGCCCGAACTCCGGCAGGCATTGGATAATCCTGTATTACCCGCCGAAACAAAGCTGAAACTGATTTGTGAGGCTGCCGGAGGAGGTAAGGTCAGTAAAGAGTTGAAACGCTTTGTGGAATTGGTATTGGAGGAACGAAGAGAGAAATTCTTGCAGTTTATGATTATGTCGTACATTGATCTCTATCGGAAACTGAAGAATATCAGCGTCGGTAAAATCACGACTGTTTGTCCGGTAGCGGAGGAGGTAGTCAACCGCATACGGGCATTGGTCGTAGAGAAAACTCATGGAACTGTGGAGTTCAAAACCAAGATAGATCCGAAACTGGAAGGTGGTTTTATCTTTGAAATCGGAACTTACAGATTGGATGCGAGCGTGGCTAACCAGATAAAACGGGTGAAACAGCAGTTTATAGCAAAGAATAGAAGAATAGTATAAAATTAGAAGTTATAAATTAGAAAGTAAAAGGACATTCTGTTTGCTTTTAGTTTGAAGTAAACGTTCTGCCGGACTTAAATTTTTAATTTTTAATTTTCAATTTTTAATTTAAGAAGAAATGTCTGAAAATATAAAACCCAGCGAAGTATCCGAAGTTTTACTTCAGCAGCTGAAAGGCATCAACACCCACCTGCAATTTGATGAGGTGGGGAATGTGCTGCAGGTGAGCGATGGCGTGGCACGTATTTACGGTCTGCGCAACGCGGAAGCCAATGAGTTGTTGGAGTTTGAAAACGGTATCATGGCTATCGTGATGAACCTGGAAGAGGACAATGTAGGTGCGGTATTGCTAGGTCCTACTGATCAGATCAAGGAAGGAATGGTGGTGAAACGTACCAAACGTATTGCTTCTATTAATGTGGGCGAAGGTATGTTGGGGCGTGTCATCGACCCGTTAGGCGTACCATTGGATGGTCGCGGACAGATTGGCGGAGAACTTTGCGAAATGCCTTTGGAGCGTAAGGCTCCCGGAGTGATTTTCCGCCAGCCGGTGAATCAGCCTTTGCAGACAGGTTTGAAGTCTGTGGATGCTATGATCCCTATCGGGCGTGGACAACGTGAGTTGATCATTGGGGACCGCCAGACGGGAAAAACTTCCATCGCTATAGATACGATCCTGAACCAGAAGTCCAACTATGAAGCAGGGAAACCTGTATATTGTATTTATGTAGCCATTGGTCAGAAAGGTTCCACCGTGGCAAGTTTGGTGAATACGCTGCGTGAACGCGGTGCGATGGATTATACCATAGTGGTAGCTGCCACTGCTGCCGATCCGGCTGCATTGCAGTATTTTGCTCCGTTTGCCGGAGCTGCTATCGGAGAGTATTTCCGTGACACCGGCCGGGATGCCTTGGTAGTGTATGATGACTTGTCAAAGCAAGCCGTAGCCTATCGTGAAGTATCATTGATTCTGCGTCGTCCTTCCGGTCGTGAGGCTTATCCGGGTGATATCTTCTATCTGCATTCACGATTGTTGGAGCGTGCGGCGAAGATTATCAACCAGCAGGAAGTGGCCGAACAGATGAATGACCTTCCACTTAGCTTGAAAGGCAAGGTAAAGGCGGGCGGTTCACTGACTGCATTGCCTATTATCGAGACACAGGCAGGTGATGTTTCCGCGTATATTCCAACCAATGTCATTTCCATTACAGACGGTCAGATATTCCTTGAAACCGATTTGTTCAACCAGGGTTTCCGTCCGGCTATCAATGTGGGTATTTCCGTATCCCGTGTGGGGGGTAGTGCCCAGATCAAGAGCATGAAGAAGGTGGCAGGTACATTGAAGATTGATCAGGCACAATATCGCGAACTGGAGGCTTTCTCCAAGTTCAGCAGTGATATGGACCCTGTAACGGCAATGGCTATCGACCGGGGACGTAAGAATAACCAGTTGCTGATACAGCCGCAGTACAGTCCGATGCCTGTCGGAGAACAAATAGCCATCCTTTATTGTGGTACACATAGTTTGCTGCGTGATGTACCCTTGCATAAGGTGCAGGATTTCCAGAAATCATTCCTGGAAATGATGCGTGCCGACCATCAGAAAGATGTACTTGATGTATTGTCAAGCGGTGTGATAAATGAGGATGTAACTGCAATTATAGAGAAAGTAGCAGCCGATACGGCTCAACCATTTAAAGTGAACGAATAGTCATGGCATCACTGAAAGAAGTAAAAGGAAGAATAGCCTCAGTAAATAATACGCGGAAAATTACTTCGGCTATGAAGATGGTGGCCTCTGCCAAGTTGCACAAGGCGCAGGCTGCCATAGAAAACATGCTTCCTTACGAACGAAGGCTGAATCACATCCTGACCAACTTTCTGAGTGCGGACAGTGAGGTGGAGTCTCCTTTCATAGTGAAACGTGAAGTGAAGCGTGTGGCTATCGTCGTGTTTGCCTCCAATACCAGTCTGTGTGGTGGGTTCAATGCGAATATTATCAGGCATCTGACGGTTATTCTTGATGAATACAAGTCCCTGGGTATGGAGAATGTGCTTTTGTACCCGGTAGGCCGGAAGGTGGCGGAAGGTGTGAAGAAATTGGGATTCAAGGCCGAAGGCGATTTCCAGCATATGGCGGATAAACCTTCCTATCAGGAAGCTGCCGCCTTGGCAGAGGACTTGATGAAGCGCTTTTTGCATCGTGACATAGACAAGGTGGAATTGCTATATAATCATTTCCGCTCCACAGCCATACAGGTTTTAACGCGTGAAACGTATCTTCCGATAGACTTGACACAAGAGAAGAAAGAGGAGGACAAAGGCAGGATACCCGATTATATTGTGGAACCGTCTGTAGATGTGGTGATGGAGGAATTGCTCCCGAAGGTACTCCGTATGAAGATGTTTACAGTATTATTGGATTCGAATGCCGCCGAACACGCTGCCCGTACTATGGCTATGCAGATTGCTACAGATAATGCCAACGAATTGTTGCAGGATCTGACGGTGATGTACAATAAGAGCCGACAGCAGGCTATTACCAATGAACTGTTGGATATAGTAGGCGGTTCAATGGCATAATTTTTTCTCTTGGGGCAAGATACGCAGCATCTTGCTCCAAGAATTCCAAAATCATGTGACAAGTTTATCGGAATCCTTCTATAAGTGTCATCCCTTCCATCGAAGGCAGGTTAAATAATCATAGTGCTCCCCCTCTTTAATAAGTTCCGCCTCGAATCCATTCCCGGCGGCATACAGGCTGAGTGTCTGAAAATCGACATAAAGCCAGTCGAAAGAATCTCCTTTTACATTTTTGTATTGCATCCGGAAGTCTATTTCGCCATAATAATCTCCTGCCAGATCAATCAGGAAACTTCCGTCCTCATCTTCAAAAAGATAGCGAAGATCACTGGAATCCATCAAGATACATCCCCCGGGGCGAAGCAGTTGTTTCATCTTTTGAAAGAAAACTGCCATATTTTCCAACTTCCCGATAATGCCCGATCCGTTCATCAGCATGATAATTGTATCGAATGTTTCTAGAAAATGTGGATTGAAAAGATTCATCTGACGGACATTCTTTATCCCTCTTTTTTGCATCACCTCTACCGAAAGCGGGGAAATATCGATAGCGCATACCTCTTTTCCCATCTCTTGCAAGGCCAGTGCATGGCAGCCGCTTCCGGCTCCTACGTCCAGAATATTTCCTTCGGCCATTTGTAAGACAATCTGTTCCAGTTCCGGCATTTCGTTATAAGGACGGAATAATTGATCCACGGGAATTTCGTCTTCCTCGAACTGTGAGGAAAATACACGTAACTTATCTGCTTTGTGATGGTTGAAATAATCGGCGATGGCAGTTCCCATCGGGTCTTTATCGGGTGAAAGCAAGTTTGTTTTCATTTGGAGTTTTGTTTATTGTTTCAGATAAATGAGCATTCGGCCATTTATTTTACAAGTTTTCATTCTTAAAAGTCCTTTGTCTTTCAAAACATTTTTAGGACTCATCGCAAAGGTAAGTAATTCAGTGGAGAAAGTTTCCATTTTTTGGTTATAATAATCTTCTGTTATATCAAGAAAGACATTTTTCGCGCTTCTCTTTGAATAAAATAAATGGCGGAGGTCACTGTAATTCTTTCATTTGTGAGGATGAATAAATTCTCCATACACATTGTGGATGGCTGATGGGGCTAATAACTAAAAAAACTTGTTTTTTCTAGGCGGAATAAAGATTATTTTGTTATTCTGTGGTAATCAAAATGTAAATTAGCTATGTGTCAGACAATGTTGATATCGCAAAATATTGTACGGTTGACTACGAGTATCATGCAGATACAGCTGTGGTGATGGTGCAATTGGCTTTCTGTAAAATCATGCTTAATAAATATTTCGATTAATTTTTAAACAGCTTCTTAATTAGATATTGGTGTAAAATTATCAAACAGGAAGTGCTGTCACTCCCATAAAAAATCCCATAGAAAAGTGAAATTTCTATGGGATTTTTTATGGGGAACTATAAATTCTCTATTTCATTTTTTGTAAGTCCTGTCATTTCTTCAATCATTTCAATCGAAAGACCGGTCAACTTCATTTTACGGGCTACTTCCTTACGTCCTTCTTCACGTCCTTCTTCACGTCCTTCTTCACGTCCTTCTTCACGCCCTTCTTCACGCCCTTCTTCACGCCCTTCCAAATGTGCAGTGCTAATCACATCGTTCTGTATCATGATGGCATTAATATGTTCATCATAAGCATGCCGTTCTTCCTCACTCATACTGTAATATTGTAGTTTTTGGCGTGCTTCTTCCAGTCCGGGAGCGGAAGTTCCCGGGGTTATTACACCGTCCTTCAGGTAAGCTACCCATTCTTCCAATGGAGTTACGGCAACTTTATTGAACTCATTTACACGGATAAGAAAATATTCGGGAAAGATTTCTTCAGGCTTCTTTTGTATAAGCACATCCTCGTCACGTGTGTTGACAATCAGTTTATCACCCGTGTGCACTCCGACAAAGGAATTTTGACCATGGTAGAGATAATCAAGACCAATACCCAAATCAAAATATAGAATATTGATGCTGTACACCTTCTTTACTGTGTTGTATTTATCTCCCAGGCTGATATGCTCAGTTATAGTTTTTGCCACACCGTAAAGAATGCGTTCTAAATACCAGGACTCGCGGGTGTTCTGAATCTCTATGATGACTATCTCATTCTTGCTGTTGCGTGCCTTGATATCCACACGGTTAAACTTGTCGTCAGCATGGATCTGGTTGCCTTCACTCTCCAGTATTTCAACGATGGTGATTTTTTCATCTAAAAGTACTGTAAGAAAACCTTCCAACACACCAAAGTTTGCCTTGTTACGCAAAAGTCGTTTGGCGGCCCAATCAAAACGGATTATCCTATTCTTGTCACCCATATAGCTCCTTTTTTCTACAAATGTAAGCAAAATATCTGTAATAACAATAATGGAAAATGATATTGTTAACAAAACAATTTATTATACAGTAAAGTAGTTCGAACAGTACTTTGACAGCGAACTTCTCTCGATCCAGTTCACCTAATACTTTTTATTTCTATGCAGACCGAGGGGACGATATAAACAGGAGTAGTGTCACGTACAGATTAGGAGATACGCTGGTTACAGTAACGGGAACGCCTGAGTCTGGCTATCAATTTAAATACTGGATAGTGCTTTCGGGGGGGGGAGGCATAAGATTGTATGATGATCGAAGTGCGTCTCTAGTTGTAAATGATGAGTTCTAACCCGTTGGCAGAATTAAATATGCGCTAATGTAATTCCACCAACGGGTTTATAATAATCTTCTGTTATATCAAGAAGGACATTTTTCGCGCTTCTCTTTAAATAAAATAAATGGCGGAGGTCACTGTAATCCTGTCATTTTCAAGGCTTATGAATACTGAAAACAAATGTCGTTGTTCTCCAAATAGGTAGGCTGTTTCGTCGTGTCGGATTTAAACTTTTATGCTTTAAATGTTTGATAAAATTTGGGGCTCTCTTAGTAAGAGAACCCCAAACCGCTGCAAATATAGCTATTATTCCTTAATATGGAAGCATTCCCATTATAAAAAATACCCCAAAATCAGCCTAAGCATGACTTTTGTTTGCTAAAACTTCATGTCATTAATCTATATAGCACATATAATCAGGAGTTTAATAGGTTTGGAGGTGTGTCGTAATGCACGATGCACCTTCTTTTTTATTCATTACTATACAAC
>CAVJPC010000096.1:0-2887 GCA_963651205.1 Bacteroidaceae bacterium | reverse complement strand
TCCAGAGCCATCCGTATCTGGTTTGCCTGCTGTGTTTTATCCTTGGCCACATAGGTTGCGTAAGTCAACCCTTTCGACTCCAACTGATTGGTGGCATAATAACTTAAGGCTGTACGCCAACTGTTCGTCTGGTTTTTCAGACAAACCGCCACCTGCGGATGTTGTGCCGGACACGGCTCATCATCATCGCTACAAGCTGTAAATAGGATCATCACAGATAAGAAAGTACAAGTTAAAGTCAATAGACGTCTCAATAAAAATGGTTTCTTTAATGTTGAAAATGTACTGGTTTTCATGTTCACTAGTTTTAATTCATAATATAATAGCAACTCCGCTCAGGAGCCATACAACAAAAGCAAAACTATATAATACCATAGCTATTTCCTAAAAACAGCAATAGACAATTCAATAGACAATTGCAGCCATCGCCAACAAAGCGTTGATTTATAAGCCGCTTAAAATCGACTCATATACTCTTCCAGCGACACGTCTTTATCCAGTCCCAGCTTTTTTCGCAAGCGGAAACGGGAAGTATTCACACTTGCCTTATGATTTCCGAGAGCTAATGCGATCTCTTCCGAAGAAAGATTCAGGCGAATAAGCATAGCTAGCAACTCATCATTACGTGTCACGGCAGGGCAAATCTCCCGTAACCCTGATAGGAAAGATGGGTAAAGGAGACAAAACTGACGACGGAACTCCTGTTCCTCATCGGCTGTCAGCAGACAAGGAGAAAGACTGTTGATCACATCCTGCATAGTGTGCTGAGCCTCGGCCGTTTCAATCTGTATGCGGAGTTCTTCGTTTTTACGATTCAGCTTCTGTCGCTCGGTCAGCATCTGACGGAGTTGGGCCTCCTTCTCCTCGATCTGACGGAGTGATTCCCTGTGCCGGATTTTATCTAATTCATGTTGGCGAAGACTAGCCTCATGACGCAAACTCAAAGTCCGGTGGTGCATGGTCAGCCAAAGCATAAAAACAACACATAATAAGATGGACAGGACACCGATCAGGATATAATGTCGCAGGGAGCGTTCCCGCAATTGCAATTCGGCACGCAACAACCGGTTATCCTGCTCCTTTTCCTTTGTTTCGTATTTAACCCGGAACTGCGAGATCAGTCCGGCATTCCGGCGTTCGGTAAACAACTGGTTTGCCTGATGAGCCATCAGCAGATAACGAGACGATTCGGCCGGACGCTTTGTTTCTGCATACAACTCTCCCAGCGCATAATAGACCAGGCGCTGCTGATTCACCAGTTGATTCTTTTGTATATAATCGCCACAAGCCAGATACGCCTCAATCGCCGCCTCTGTCTCTCCTACCTCCGCCAGCACATCCCCCAACAGGCGGTATGTCAACACCGAAAGGTTATTCAACGGTTTATTCTTCAGTTCTCCGATCAGCCGGCGGGCAGCGGCAATGGCCTTTCCGTCTTTCCCTTTCGTTTCATTGACAGCCAGGATGCAGGCATAATTATCATAAAACTCATGATAAAACGAGTTCTGCGAACGATCCGGCATACGAACCTGCATACTGTCCAACAATATTGCCGCCTTTTCATACTCTTTCGATTGAAGAGCATAATAAGCAGACAAATTATCTACCCGGAGAAAGGCATCGGGAACACCACTCAGGCGGGCTGCATCCCTGGCTTTATCGAGATGAGTCATTACTTCCTCCTCCAATCCCCATTCGTCATAAAGCTGTACGACATTTGTCTCGGCTGCACATAGTCCGTACGGATTCTTTTCCCCTTCACCGGTAGCCAGCAGAGCATCATAAGCGGCAAGGGCTTCCTCAAACTCTCCAACCTGCTGATACTGGTAGATCAGGTTACCCAGCACAAACACGATCTTCGACTGATCTTCCAGCGTCCTTATAATCTCCAGGCTCCGTTCACCGCAAGCTATCGCTTTGCGTATTTCACCGGTCTGGTTATAAATGACAGAGGCAACGCCATTATCCACATAAAGTTGCTCTTTCTCCCTCCCCTCCTCCGGACGTGACAAAGCACGATCTATCAAAGCCACAGCTTCATCCAGACGTGTCGCTTCATAAAGGGAATAAGCAGTACTGATTTCTGCACTACGAGGATAGTTTCGTACAAACCAGAACTTGTTTTCCTTATAAACTGAACTGAAATAGTCTGCCCCGTCCTTACGTTGCCCGGAAAAGATATAGCAATAGACCAGTTGCAGAAATCCTTCATCTATCAGGTTTGCCACAGGCTTTATGTCTTCTCCGGTTGGTTCCAGGGAGATTAATTGCTGATAAGCGGATATGGCAGCAGGATAGTCCTCGCTTTTTTGCAGTTCACGAGCTTTGTCGAACAACTGTTGTGCATGGCTATGAAGTTCGGATAACGAATCCGGTCGCAACGCAGACTGATCACTATGGGATTTATGGTTTCCGCATCCGGACAGTATCAGACAAAAGACTAAAAGTAATGTGGTTGTTTTACTCATTTCAATAGATCTAAATTAGATAAATGCTACTCTCTTCTTCCAGAATAGCACTACGAATATAGCAATTATTTAAGATAGATCTAAAGCGTTTAAGTCCTATTTCAGAACATAATACAGCATCGCAGCTATCGCAGATCCTGCAATCGGTGCAATTCCGGGGATCCAGGCATATTCCCAATGACTGCTTCCTTTTCCTTTAATCGGAAGAATGGTATGCATAAAACGCGGAGCCAGGTCACGGGCCGGATTAATGGCATACCCGGTCGGCCCACCAAGCGACAGACCGATCACCCAAACCGTAAACGCCACCGGAATCGCTCCGACCGATCCAAGCCCGATCGGTAGCGTACTGTTACTTTCATACGTCAACTCCCCATCCGTAATATAAAAGACAACGAACATCAGGACAAACGTCCCCA
>CAVJPC010000095.1:0-2246 GCA_963651205.1 Bacteroidaceae bacterium | reverse complement strand
CAGGTAATGCTATCTCCTGGTTGAACCCGAATGATATTGAGAGCATTACGGTACTGAAGGATGCTTCGGCTACAGCAATTTACGGTTCGCAAGCTGCAAATGGGGTAATCGTTATCACGACGAAGAAAGCACAGGCGGGAAAAGTGCAGGTGAATTATTCGGGTGATTTTTCAATCGGGCAACGGCCTCGTTACGGTCTCTATGACTTGATGAACTCAGCAGAGCGGATGCAGTTGTCGAAAGAGATATACGAAGAGAAAAGATATGTAAAAGGGACTAACTCTCAATTGGCGATCGGATTTGACGCTTTGCTGCAAAGATACCGGAATAACGAGGCAACGATATCGGACTTGCAGAAGGAATATGACAAGATGGCCCGGCAGAACACGGACTGGTTTAAGATTTTATTCAGGAATTCCTTCAATCACTCTCATAATATCAGTATTAGCGGTGGGGCGGAAAAGATACAAAACCGTACTTCATTCAGTTTTTTGCAGGAGAACGGGGAGGCGAGGGGGAACGGTATGACACAGTTCTCTGCGACTTCAAACACAACGTTTAACGTGGGGAAGCGGTTGACAATGAACTTTTTGTTGAATGGAAGCATCCGTCAGGTGGAAGGTTTTGCTTACGATGTGGATCCTTTCAAGTACGCATATTTGACGTCGCGGGCAATCCCTTGTTATAACGAGGATGGGTCATTATGTTATCACGAAAAAGGAGGAACTTATAACGAAAGCTTTAATACTGATGTATTTAATTATAATATTGTTAACGAGCAGAATAATACGGGCAGCAAGAACAAGACCCGGACGTGGGGAGCAACGATAGACTTGCAACTGGAAGTTCTGCCGGGATTGAAGTATCAAGGACTGTTGGGGTATACTTCTTCTTCGGCGGACACGAAGCAGTGGGCAACGGAACATTCGTACTATATTACGGCAATTCGCGGTTACGAATACGGTGCCTACATGCCGAGCGACGAAGAAATTAACAGGTCGCCATTACCTTATGGCGGTTTATTGGAGACAGACTTGACTAACACAACCTCCATTACGGTGCAGAACAGTCTGGTGTACGACAAGATGTTTGGGGAAAAGCACCGGATGACCTTACAATTGGGAATTGAGACAAATTCCTTGAAGACGGAGGGGCAGACGGATGCACAGTATGGTTATCTGCCGGATCGGGGTGAAACGTTTTCCATGCCACCATTGCAGTACTACATGATATATCAAGATTATCGAGATAATGCAACTTACGCACAGGGAGCTCACTCAGTGTTGAATCGGGTGGAGAACAAGATGAGCGAGTATGGGATGGCAGTATATACGTATGATAATCGTTATGTACTGAACTTGAGCGGGCGTGTAGATGCTTCCAACCGTTTTGGGCAGGACAAGAACAAGCGTTTTCAGCCAACGTGGTCGGTAGGGTTGAAATGGCGGGTGTTCGATGAGCCGTTTGCCAGGAGAAAATGGTGGGCGAATAATCTGGATGTTTATGCCTCCTACGGTTATCAAGGTAATGCTGTGAGCACGGTGTCGCCGGAGCTGATTACCTCATTTACGAATGAATTTAATTACAATGGTGCTAACTCCCAAAAGATTGTTTCAGTGCCTTACCCGGACTTGGGGTGGGAGAAGACGAAGACGTGGA
The DNA here is from genome assembly GCA_963651205.1 of Bacteroidaceae bacterium. GTDB lineage: Bacteria > Bacteroidota > Bacteroidia > Bacteroidales > Bacteroidaceae > Phocaeicola. Next base: position 587 of record CAVJPC010000095.1, on the reverse strand, counting down.
ATGTGGGGGTAGACGGAGCTTTGTTGAACGGGCGGTTGAATTTCACGGTAAATTACTTCCAAAAGACAAGCAAGGTGCTTTCGTCCCGGGCAATCCCGTTTGAAAACGGAAACGGGAATGGCATTGTGGGGAGCACGATAATGAAAAACAACGGGTATGATTTAATACTCAACTTAATACCTGTGAAGGCGGGAGATTTCACCTGGCAGTTGTCGTTGAACACGTCGGTGACAAAAAACAGCATGGAAACGAAACGGGAGAATCTTTTAAGCGATTTTACGAGTGGTTCTTGTATCATTAAAGGACGTCCGTTTTCAACGTTTTACTCCTACGTGTTTACCGGTCTGGATAAGGAATACGGTCAACCGTTGTTCAAGAATATTACGCAATATGGATCCGGCTCATCAATTGCAGAATCGGTGGATAACATTACGGACATCATGGTAGAGAGTGGAAAGTTTACTCCGGATTTCTCCGGGGGGATGAACACGATGTTCAAGTGGCGGAATATCAGTCTCTATGCCTTGTTTGCCGTGCAATGGGGCGGACATAATCGCTTGCCCGATATATTTAATATGGATAACGGG
>CAVJPC010000094.1:0-4066 GCA_963651205.1 Bacteroidaceae bacterium | reverse complement strand
AGAGCGAGTTTTGAAAGGAGAAATTAGTATTAATGATGTAGCCTGAAAAGGCTCAAAACAGAACGGAAAGGAATAATAACAAGAAGCATGCTTAATGAAGTATAAAAATAATCACAGTTGAAATATAAATCTGTATATTTGTACGTCATTTTGATATATTGTATAATATAAAACACACATTATGGAAGAATTTACATTATCTGTATTGGCTGTAATTATCATATTTGGTATATTACAAATCATTTTATTTTTTAAATTATGGGGAATGACTAACGATGTCAAGAAAATCAAAGATTCATTTCTTTTGGGACCTAATGGTATATCTTCTGCCAAAATAGAATTTGCTATAGGAAATATAGAAAAGGCAAAAGAGTTACTTAAAAAGGAATTTATAATAGATGTATTTAAAATATATAAAGAAATAGTAGCTACTGACTATTCTCAACATCAACATGAAATAAATGTCTACAACAAAGAGTATAAAAAATTAGAATCTCACTATAGAGATTATTTCTGCGAATCTAATGAATATATAGATTTTACGAAATTTGATACTTTTGATAAAGCAAAAAAGTTCTTTTAGCATTTTGAAGATTGATATATAAATAATAACGGGCGCCCGGCATGCTAGCCGCAGCACCCGTTATATATAATAAGAAAAGTCAGTCCTTTTTTAATGAAGACTAAGTGTTTCCTTCCAGTCTTCCTTTTATTTGCTTTTCGGAGAATCCGAATCCGGCGGCAAACTGTTTGAATTTCTCCTTCTGCTTCTCAGGAAGAAGTGCATACAGGCTTTCAAACGGTGTCGCGCTTTTGATTGCTTTTTTTAATTCTTTTCTTTTCATATGAGTTCCTGTTTTTTATGTTTGCAACAATCGCAGTCACACAGCATCAACCTTGCCTTTTCGAACATCAGCTGTCCGATCTCCCCTGAAAGGTAGCAGATCTCCTCTCCCCACGGATCGATCCCCAGCGCTGCCGCTATATGCGCTTCCAGATGCTTGCGCTCGTGGTCATAAGAGTTCTGAAACTGTGCAGCGGAAGATGTGATGCCTATGACCATTACTGTCTGACGTGTGCCGTAATTGGAATAGGTGAGCCCGGTGTCGGGCTTTCCGGCGCTCAGGTTCTCGTATGCGGTCCGCAGATCATCTCCCCGACATCCGATATCATAAAGCCTGCCCATGATCTCATCCGTATAGTAACAATCCACGGCATAATAGACCTCGACCTTCCAGTCGTATTTGCTTATGTCGAACTGCTGCCGGATCATAGCATCTCATCCCATTCTACCGGTTCACCTGCCCGGCACATCTTTGCATACCACATGCACATTACCATTCCGTCAGGCGCATCAAAATCATCGATGGTGTCCTTGACGTAAAGTGCCAGGCGTGCATCATCCGCAACGGAAGATTTCAGATAATCCGCCTTTCCCATGTTAGCTACATACACATAGTCGTAGAGTGTGTTGTTTTCCACCCTTACGCCATTCTTTGCCAGCAGCTCATCGACTTTATCCTTGCTCAGGGGCTCGATCTTCTCACTCTTTCCTGTTGCGGGATTCATTTTTCGCATAAGCGAGACAGCGAATTCGCACAGCTTCTTATTGAAGTGCCAGCCGTAATTCTTCAGATAGGCCGTCATTTCTCTGGGACGGTCATCATGTATATCAAGAGGTTCCTTTACCTTGCTCATAATGTATTCAAATTAAACGGGATGACGTCTGTCCGCCATCCCGAAGAGTTAAACAATCAGCGGTATCTTGAGTATCTTCCCGTTCCCGGTACTCCACGGCGTTGTCCCATGTCCCCGCCATAACGGTTTCCGTATCCACCGCCACGGTTGCCATAGCCGCCGTATCCGCCACGATTTCCATAGCCGCCGTATCCGCCACGCTGTCCCATGTCGTCATACTCGTCGTCATAGTCATCGTAATCATTACGCTGTCCCATGCCGCCTCTGCTCTCGGAGATCTCCTCGATGCACTGCATGAGCTTGCCTCCATACTTGAGCATCTTCTCAGCGTAGTCGCTCATCTTCTCGACCTTGCTGTCTTCTATTTCGATCATCATCATGTCTGTTGTTTTTTAGAATTGTTACTACTTGCCTTTTCCGCAGGTTTGAGCAGTTCGGCCATCATGGCCTTCAGTTCTGATATTTCCTGCCTGAGGGCTTTATTCTCCGCATCCTGCCGCTGCCTTTCGGCCAGTTCGGGATTGAGAGTTTCCATCATCCGGTTGCATGATTCCACCACCGTGCGGTGATAGTCTATGCTCTTGAGTATTTCCAGGGATCTGGTCCTCATTGCCGTGACCTCGGAATTCATTGACTCCCGTGATCCGGAGATAACCATGTTTCCTCCTCCTGGGAAATTGGCATCCGCGATATCCGCGCCTGCGGGTATCTTCTGAAAAGTTACGGTCTGTTCTCCCACCTTTACGGTGATATCCACCACCATTCTCATGGGCTGTCCGAACATCATCGGCTGTTGTGCCGCCTCGGGCACGGGAGCGGATACTCCCACAACCGATCCCGTTTCAACAAAGGGTGTTCCGTCCTTGTGCAGGATATAGAACTGATTATTTACTCTTAAATTTTGGAAAGGCATATTTTCTTCTCTTTGATAAGGCGGGATTTCTCCCGCCTGTAGTTTATACTACTCCGGTCATTACCTGCAGGGTGTTTGTCGCCCTGTCGAACCAGAATTCATAGACTCCCGTTCCGGGGATATCAGCTACCGTGAGCGCTTCTCCACCGTATTTGGTCACCGCCTGTGTCACCCCGTTCGTTTCAAAGAGTACCGGCAGTGTGCCTGTAGTCCCTGTGGGGATTGCCTGTCTGAGGTCAATGAATATGGTTCCTCTGTACCAGGCGTTGACAAAAGAGTGGTTGGGGAAGGAGAACACCGCATTTTCTGCGGTCACATTCACGCCGGATGTGGCAATTGCCGCCGATCCGCGGCGGTTAACGAATTGAAAGGGAAATGGCATAGTTACCTCCTTTCCCCGGGTCAACCCCAGAATCCGTTACCTGCTCCCAAACCGATACCGTATCCCAGTCCGTATTGTGCGGCAACACAGGTCGGTATGCCTACCACCGGACTATACGGAACCTTGGCCACTTCGGGCTGGTTACATTCGATCTTGGCCAGACGTGAGCTCAGGTCGCTCAGCGCAGCGTTGACAGGAGCGATGGTTTGTGCCGATACTTGTGCGAAGTATGCGTTCTGATGCTCTTGTGAAAGCTGGTTAAGCAGCGTGCTGTTTCTCTCGCGCAGGGTGTCGATCTTGTCCAGCAGTGCCTGGTTCTGCATCGCATCCAGCTTGCTGATAATCGCGTTTGTGTTTGCTGTGCCGGCATCACGCAAGGCAAGCGTGTTCTGGTTGGCCGTGTTCACCAGGGTGTTTGTCTGATTGCAGACAGACAGCTGGTTCTCATAGCCCATCTTGGTGATGTTGTTGTTTGTCTCGCAGCAGCACTGACAGATCTGTGACTGGATGGCATTGTTACCCTGCATGATCGCTGTAACGATCTGGTTGGTATTCATGCCCATCTGGTTTCCGATGTTACAGATCTGCATGCCCAGTCCGTTAACGGCTGCCATGACAGCGTCGGAAGAGGTGTTCAGGGCGGTTGCAAGAGACTGGATGTCAAAACCGTTGCGTTGCACGGCCTGCATGATCACGGCGGTATTCGCATCGTTCTGCACGAACGGCACTACGCCTCCCTGACCGTTACCCATCATTCCTCCACGGGCGCCACCGAAGCCTCCCATGCCACCCCATCCCATCAGGATAAAGAGAAGCAGAATAGCAAACAGGTCGTCTCCCCATCCGTTTCCGTTACGGTTGTTTCCGCCGCCCATCAGGGCCAGGATGTTAGGATCTACACCTCGTTGCTGCATCAGAGCCGGAAGCATGGCTAGAACGCCGTTGGTACCGCCTCCTGAGTTTCCCCCTTCGGGGAAAACAAATGTTCTTGATTCACTCATAGTTGTATTTGTATTTGTAGTTCCGGTCACTATTCGACCGTGCTGCAAACATACTCATCTACAACTGCCCTG
>CAVJPC010000093.1:0-3776 GCA_963651205.1 Bacteroidaceae bacterium | reverse complement strand
TGGTTCTTCCCGTTTTGCTGACGGACATCGCTACGGATGGTTCCCTTCTGCTTCTGCAGCATGGAACATAGCCCGGGAAAATTTCTTTGAGGACTGGAAAGAAACGATGAATAACTTTAAAATACGAGCCAGCTATGGTGTATTGGGTAATCAGGAAATCGGTAACTACAGGACACAGGCAGTCCTGGGAACAGGTATGAACTATATTATAGGAAACCAGTCTTGGCAAGGTGCCATTACCAATGCAAGCTGGGTATCTCCACAGAATTTGACTTGGGAAAAATCCAAGACTTGGGATGTTGGCGCGGATTTAGGATTCTTCAATGACAGATTGACTTTGACCGCCGACTACTATGTGAAGCGTACAGAGGATATTTTGATGTCTATCAACATGGCAGGCAACAGTGGTTTGAAAGGATCTCCTACCATGAATGCAGGTACTGTGGAAAACAAAGGTTTTGAAATAGCGGTAACTCATCGCAACACGATAGGTGACTTGTATTATTTTGTAGGCGTGAACGCTTCTACTCAAACCAACGAACTGAAAGAAATCACCATTGGTCAGGTACAGGAATACGGCGGCTATAATCCGCAAGGTGAAGGAACAATCACTTATGCAAAAGTAGGTTATCCCATTGGTGGTTTTTGGTTAACGAAAACAGACGGATTATTCCAAAGCAACGAGGAAGTATCGGCACATAAAGACAAAAATGGCAATGTGCTCCAACCTGATGCCGAACCGGGAGATATACGTTTTGTAGACAACAACGACGATGGAAAGATTTCACAGGATGACCGTCAATATTGTGGTTCTCCATTCCCTAAATTCAATTTGGGCCTTAATATGGGAGGTATGTGGAAAGGCTTTGATTTGAATCTCTTCTTCGATGGTTCTTTCGGCCAGAAGATTTACAATTATACCCGTGCCCGCATGGAGTCTACCAACGAAATCAACAACTATTCGGTAAGAGTCCTCGATTCATGGACTCCCCAAAATACAGATACGGATATGCCACGATACTCTAAAGAAGATAAAATGAACTACACCCGCTGGACTGACCGTTGGCTGGAGAATGGAGACTTCTTCCGCTTGAAGACTTTGGAGTTCGGCTATACATTGCCAAGCGCATTGACACAGAAAATCAATGTGAATAAACTCCGTTTCTATACTACAATGGACAATCTCTTTACCATTTCCGGTTACAAGGGATATTCACCTGACATGGGTGCCAATGACGCAGCAAATGGCGGTGGCGAAGGTATTATGACCAGCGGTTGCGACCACGGACGTTATCCGTTGGCACGTACTATATCTTTCGGTGTACAACTTGATTTCTAATCTTTTAAAGTAAATAAACATGAAAAAGAATATATTAAACTTGACTCTGGCTTCTTTACTTGCATTATCATTCTCTGCATGTAATGAAGCGGACTTTCTATCCAAAACAAATCCCAACACTCCTACAGATGAAGGTTTTTGGGATTACCCCCAAAATGTGGACCAGGCACTATGTACTATATATGCCCCTATCAGGAACCAGTCAGAAGGTTATTATGGTGCACATACTCATTATCTTACCATGACCAGTCGTGGCGATGATGTATTTCTGATTCCGAACGAAGACGGTGATATCAAGTTTTATGCAACCTTTACCAATACAGCCAATATGGATCCGGGTATTTGGGGCGATTTATACAAAGGCATACAGCGTGCCAATATGGTTATTGCCAATGTGCAGGCTACGGACAATGATTGGGGAAATCCCGATTTGAAGAACCAATACCTGTCCGAGGCATACGGTATGCGTGGTATGTATTATTTCCTTTTGGCAAGCAATTATGGTGCTGTTCCCTTGCATCTGACTCCGGTATCCAATCCGGAAGATACTTACATTTCTTCCTCACCGGAGGCTACTGTATGGAAACAGGTGGAAGATGACTTTATCGAGGCTGCCAAATATTTACCAGTAGAACGTGCAGAGTCTGAAAAACAGCGCATTAGCAAAGGCATGGTATTGGCCTATCTGGGCAAGACATATGTGTTCCAGAAAAAATATGCTGAAGCGAAGGAGGTATTGGGACAATTGTTACAATCACCCTATAATTATGATTTGGTAGAGGATCCTTTGGAAAACTTCCACAAAGACCATAAATTCAATAAAGAATCGGTTTACGAGATCGATTATGTGAATGAATTAGGCGGTACAGGTACATGGGGAGGCGACGATGCCAATGCCAGTATGGGTATGAATCTTCCCACCTATTTAGGTCCGGAAGGAACGGGAGCTTGGTTTAAGATGGCTCCGGCCTCAGAAGCATTACGCGAATTTATCAAAGAACCTCGTCCTGAAGGATCGGATAGCAAATTCGATAAGCGTATGTATGCAACTTTCTACTTTAACCAGAATGAAGTGGGAGACAACAAACCTTATGACAATCCTTATGACAAGACCTTTGCCGAATTATGGGAAACTCCGAGCAAAGGAAAATTAAACAGGGATCCGGAACATTCTTACATGACAAATCCGAAGGCGGATAATGGCGTTCAGTTCCTGGCATTGGGAAAGAAATACACCAACTTCTTTGGCGGTGACAATGATGCCATGTATACTCCGTCTAACCGTAGCAACAGTTTGCGTGTATTTCGTTTTGCTGAAGTATTGTTGCTTCATGCAGAAGCCTGCGCCATGACCAATGACCTTTCCGGTGCCAATGCAGATTTGCAGCGCATACGTAATCGTGCCGGATTGGCTCCTAAGGATTTCAGTGCAATGTCACAAGATGCTGTAATGAAAGAGATAGAACATCAGAATTTCTTGGAATTCTGTATGGAAGGGCATCGTTTCTATGAGCTGAGACGTTATTATACAGCAGCCGAAGTCAAGCAGCATTTCATTGACTGCGGCAAGGTAGGCGGTGAAAACTTTGCAGAGAAATATTTCTACTATCCTATCAGTGAAGGAGAGAGGAACAATAATCCGAAAATAGAACAGAATCCGTTGTGGAAATAAACTGAAATAAAGGAATCCTGTCCGCGTTTGCGGCGGATAGGATTCCTTTCCTAAGACACTACCGACATGAATAAAACGGGAAGCTACTTATCCTTTTGGATGGTAATACTCTGCGGAGGTTCGATCTGTTCTTGCGAGGAAGAGAAAGAACAGAACTACAATGAAGCATATACTCAAGTGGATGCTTGCATCCATCAGAACAAGCTGCTCCTGAAAGTGGAGCAGGAAACAGAAAACACCTGTTTCTTTTTTGATGGAGATACAGTATCTATACCTACAAAAGCCATCGCATCCATATATACGGAGGCAGCTGCCTGGCAGACTACACTGACCGGTGTGGATGGCACAACCATTATCATACCGACTTTGGGCAATTCATTAAACTTGTCCAAAGAAAACATAAAGGTGAATCCTACGGGATACGCCCCTTGCAGTATGCAGCTTACTGTTCCCTTTCCGGTAGAAGGGAGATTAAAAGTCTGTGTAAAAGGTAAACATGGCTCACATGGCGATTTGTCGCACCTTTTTTCCAAATTCGGATATAATCATCAGGAATATATACATGGTTTGTACCGTGACTCAAAGAATACAGTCGATGTTTCTTTTGTCAATAAGGAAGGAAAAGTCCTACTGACGGAAACGATAGAAGTCGAAACGACTACTCCCGAAGATTTGGTACCCGATTTCTTTTCCGCCAGACAAACGGTCATAAGTAAACCGGACAAGATGGAGCCTGGTGTCACTATTGTGAATGATCAGGGGGGG
>CAVJPC010000092.1:0-2134 GCA_963651205.1 Bacteroidaceae bacterium | reverse complement strand
AACCATTTCTCATCTACAGCCAGCACAACCGCAATCCGAAAAACATCTCTTTCCGTTACGGCAAACTCACTATTTGTATATTCTAAAAAGCGATACTCCAAGAGGAAAAATTCCATCTGGTATTTATCGACATTCAATATCTTTTTGAAATAAGCTTCTATTCCGGACTCATCCTGTTGGGCAGTGTCCAGCAAATTCATACCTCTTCCCCTGTTCAGCCCCCATAATGGAATATTCTCTAAAAAAGAAACCCGGCGTCTTCGGCGTTCCGCCTCATCTTCATATTTCCATAGAAAAGGCAGATTGCTATCTTCTCCATAAACACCTTCAAGCACATCTATCCATTGTTCTTTTTTGGCGGATAAATCTGTCCCATCAGGCTTCATCCAATACGGAAGTAATCTTAGTTCTGCCAATGCGTTTTCTGTCAATCGATCAAAAATATCCAGATATGCCCCGGCTTGCTCACTGATATTTTCCCGGTAACAACCGGGCAAATCATTACGTAAAGAGTAATGGGCAAATACATCCCGATGGATTCCTGTAGGCACTGCATCCAGTACTTCCTTATCTGTCGTACGATTCTGAGCACCATATAGGGCAGCACGCATAGAACCGAAATGAAGCTGAACAGCATCCCAAAGAATAAGAACAGACCTACCTCTACGCATCAACGATATTTCATGTTTTCTATATCCCATCTCAGCCAAAGCATAGCCTTTAAATATGCTTTTCCTTTTCAGATTGCCATGAAGCACATTCCCGTCTTCTTTAAAATAGAAAGATGAAATGCGGCTGACTCCCGGTAAATCACGAAGCCTCTGATACAGCCAGGCTACGTCATATTCTTCCCAATCGGTACACAACGAAGCATCATCCACCACCATACGTCCATGCTCGGGACCTTCCAGAATCTCATCCGGTGTCCAACCTTCCGCCAGTAATTCATCGACCCTACGGAACCTTACACCTGCCCGAAGAAACTCTTGAATCTCAAAGAATATTCGCGCCGTCAGCAGATTGGAATCTATCGTATCATCAATTTCTACCTCGGCACATATTTGAAGAATGTCATATTCCAGAAAACGTATAGTGCCGACATCTTCGCACAAATTACGGTGAGCATGATAGATATTGAACACTTCTTTCAGAATCCGTTTTCTCCTTGCATCGGTAGTATCCGGCCATACGTCCAGCACGAAATCGTATGTCCCTGATTCCGGATGCACAATTACCCGTACATCCGATAAATCATCAATATTCGAAATAAATAACTTCCGATAGTCCGTCACCGTGACCGGATTAACAGGAAATATTTCAGAAGGAGCAAACAAAGCATGTTCCCGGGGAGTAAATTCTCCTTGCGGCAGAGTCAGATAATCGGGCAAGGTAAAACCCATACGGTAATCTGTTTCAACCAGCACATAATTCAGCACGTCGAGCAACGTAACTCCCGGATCGTGCAGGTTGTAATCAGTCCACACCTTACCCGCAATACGCTGAATATCTTTCAGCGCTTTCTCCTGAAGTTGGGAATAAAGATCCTGTCCTTCAGTTTTCCGCGTAATAGCAATGTGTCCTTCCATATCTTCTTAATTTATCGGGAAACAAAATCCATGTCGAACAATCGTTTGATACTATAATGCACCCACACATCTTCACCATAATCCGAACGGGTACGCACCTGCAACCGACTATTCAATCCTTCGCTATACCAACGAAATTGTATTCTGTTGAAACGGCTGCCAAACCAAGAGTGCCCGGATCGAATACTGGGATGCTTACCGAAACAATGTATGGCGGTTGCCTCTGCCAGTGCATAACGCCCTTTACCTTTCAGTCCGCAAGCTGCTTCAATCTGATATCCTATACAACCATATTCCAATTCGCCGATATTTTGCCACTGCCCATTTGCCGGTACTTGTCCTTTCAAATAATTTCCGGTAAAGCTATCTGCACGGACGGTACCGTTTATTTCAAGTTCAACTTTATCTTTTGCACCCAATACAATCTTACCATCCTGTGAGAGAGTTACCAAAGGTTCTTCATCCAAACCACGATGTATATTCAGTTCGCCACCTTTACCCAACGCTACGATCCATGCCGGTTCATTATCCAGTATGTTCCGGCGAAT
>CAVJPC010000091.1:0-123312 GCA_963651205.1 Bacteroidaceae bacterium | reverse complement strand
TAAAGCATTTTGGGGTTGATATAGCCAAACAGAATTGATTTGCTAAATATAGGGTAAAAAAGTAAGTTAACTACATGAGCCAAGCAAGTTAAGTAAAAGTGCCAAGTAAGTTAAGTTACTTACTCGATGTACTTAAGTTACTTTTTTGAGTTACTGGCGATTCATCCAACCTGTTTTTCGCAAATCAATTTTGTTCGACTATAAATGAAAAAGAAATTGCCGGAGTATTGCTCGCCGTTCTCTTTGGGATATCACACATCCACAGGTGTTATTCACACGTGAGTGAGAGATGTATCTCTCATCTTTTAAGGCATCTCTCACCTCGTCTCTCATCACCGAAACGGTCTATTCATCGGACTTTTAGCGATAAAGGTGAGAGTATGAGAGATAAAATACAAAAAGTAAAGTAAGGGTATAGCCACAAAAGTTAACGCCATAATTTCCGTAAGCTATGGCATTAACTCTCTAAACCTATGCCGTCAGTTTGGAAAAATGCTCCGACTTGTCGGGAGATGCAGGCAGAGGGTTTTCACAGGTACCGTATGCGAGAGGCCGTGCATGCGTACCTGTAAGCTGGCTTGTACGTATGTGTAAGCTTGTGCGTACGTACGTGCCGAAAGTACAGGCCCTTTCAGAAAAAGACAAGTTCGTTTTTAAAAAAGATAAAGACCTTTTCAAAAAACGAACGTATGTTTTTTACCCGCTTGTCGACTGGAAAACTTCTCGACCAGTGAATGGGCAACCCCATACTTTTACAAGTGAGTTCGGAAAATTCTTCTTGTTTAGATTGACGAAGCTATATGCGTAAACACAGGGTTTGGCTAGTAAGCCCATTTTGGAATTGAATTTATAAGAAACTGTATTTGGGTATTTCATCCGAATAAAAAATATTGCCACAAACATGAGCGTATATTCTCTTGAGAGAAAGAATTGGAATTTAAATGACTGTTTGATAAGGAATTACAAATTCTTTGGGGGAATATTATTCATCTATCTCTTGGTAAGAGATATACATTTACGCTGCAAAAATAAGCAAAGTTTTGAGAACTAGTACATTTTTTAGAGAAAAAATGAATAAACAGGATAAGAAACAATTGTTTTCTTCTTTTCAATATCATTTCCCATCAGATAAAATATTGCTTTAACTTACTCATTATATGTGTATTATATTTGTTTGATAGATCTCTTACCAAGAGATCTACAAAAAAACGCTGTTTTAAGGTCTTTTTATATATAAATAAGGTGTAGCCATTGAAACGGCAAAACAAATAAAAAAGAGAAGAGCGCAAATGGAATATCTGTTTCTGAAACGTAAGAAATCAACTGCCACTTCGGAACGGCAGAAGACTTTGCTTTTCCGTGCTGCTGACCGGCACTGGAAAGCGGAGTTTGCTGCAAAGGAGGCGGAGGGCCGCAAGGTGGACTGCGATATCTATAAAGGTATCCTGTACCAGCTTGAGATACGCCGGATTTTTCTTGATGCTTCGCTTTCCCTTAAGAAACTGTGTGCCATACTTGAAACAAACCAGACTTATTTGTCGAATGTGGTGAATAAGTATTTCGGTTGTAACTTCAAGGAACTGGTAAATACTTATCGGGTAGAATATGCTAAAGAACTGCTTCGGGCCGGTTATTGTACATTAGGTGAAATTCATGTGCGTTGTGGTTTCAAATCTAAAAGTGCTTTTTATTCAGCATTCGCTAAGATTGTTGGAATGTCACCTTTATACTACAGGAAACTGGAATGGAGAAAACAGGACGATGTGCAGGCAGAAAATTAGGTTAATGACTTATAATCAATCAAATATGTATAATCAATTTTAGTTTTTAAATTTATAAATTTAAAGTTTTTCTATTATGAACAAAAAGTTTTTAAGTGCAATCCTGTTCGGAGCCTTAATGGTTTCATCAACAGGAACATTTGTATCTTGTAAGGATTACGATGATGACATCGATGAATTGCGGGAACAAATTAAAGGGCTTGTTACTCCTGAGAGCTTGGCCACCAAGATTGCAGAACTGCAAACTGCAATCACAGAAGCAAAGACAGCTGCCTCTACTGAATTGTCTGCTGCAAAGAATGCATTGCAGACTGCTATTGATGCAAAAGCTGATGCTGCCACTGTGTCTGCTCTGCAAACAAAAGTAACTGTTTGTGAAGACAAAGTAACAACTTTGACTACTCAGTTAGGAATTTTGGAAACAAAGATTTCTACATTACAAACGGAGTTACAGGATGCAATTGATTTGAAGGCTGACCAAGCGGCTTTGAATGCATTGAGCTTGAAAGTCGATAGTATTGCTGAAGAAGTTAGTGGTGTCCTTGGCACGACTTTGTCTAGTGTTACATTGGTACCGGACTTGTATATCGGCGGTATCGAAGCAATTGAGTTTAAGTCTATTTCTTATATTGCCCAAAAACAGGGTGGTGAAACAGGTCTGACTAATGCTGAAACGACTAACACTCTTATTTCTAACGGTGAGACGATTGCTAAATATCGTTTGAATCCGATGACTGTAACATTGGCCAACATAGATCAGGCCGGCGTTGATTTCGTTGCAAACAATGCTGAAGTAAGATCGGTTATTGAATCTCCGGTTACTGTTAATGGACTTGCTATTGATCAATTTGGTATTTTGTCTGTAAAATGTAAAAAGACTACTACTGCTTCTTTAATTCCGGCAGATGGAACAATCAATACAGTTGCACTGAAGGTTCCAAGAGCTGATGACAATTCTCAGATTGTTTATTCAGAATATGCACGTTTGAGCGAAACTACAATTACTCCGCGAATTGCAGCTTTGCCTTATACTTGTGAGACTCCGGTTAACCATTATGCTGACTCTACTACGATTTGGGCTTCCAAGGTAAATGGCAGTCCGCTTGAAATGGTGACAAAAGAGGTGGTTTATGATGATAAGTCTCTTGACCTGTTAACTTTGGTAACAGGATGCTATTATGAATCTGATCCTGCAACGGAACATACTCAGATTACAAAGGATGAGTTGAAAACTTATGGTTTGGAATTCAGATTTGCAATCCCTGCTACAGTTTATAATACGAATGCTGACAATAGAACTAACCAGCAACAATTTGCATTGTTGGACGGAACTAAGATTCTGTCAAAGATTCCTAACGGAAGTACTTCTAACAGAGCAGCTGTTGGTAAAGAACCTATCGTTCGCGTTACTTTGTATGATGTAAACAATAAGAAAATTGTAGATCAAAGATATCTGAAAATTAGATGGATTGACAAAGTGATGGAACCTGTAGCTCTTGATCCTGTTAACTTGGAAGCTACTTTAGGATGTGATAATGTAAGGGGAGAAATAACTTGGGAAGATTTCATCAATAATGTTTATGGTGCTATCAAGGCCACTAAACCGGATATGAGCGAAGAACAATTCCATCAGATATATCCTGCTGCAACAAGCATGACTGCCAGCTATAATTATGCAACAACTACTAGCTCCAACCACTTGACCTATGATGCTACGACCAACGAGGCCGGTGATGCTCTGGCTTTGGACTGGGATATTGCTGCTGATGAAATCCTGACTATTGATCAGGCAGTAGGTTACAAGGATATGGTTGCTGAAGTAACATTTACTCCGAACAATATTGATTATCCAGTATTGACATTGAAGTTGACAATGAAAGTGAAACTGCCTGTGTTGCCTTCTATCAATGGATATTATGATAACTACTGGTTCGAAAAGTACAACACAGTAGATGTATATCCTGTTCAGTTCAATACTGCTGCTGCTACTGCCAACTGTCGTTTCTATAATAACTTGATGAATGCATTTACTTATGATACCGGCGGCACTGAATTTATCGTTAAGAATCTTCCGGAATGTGGAAATTGGGATCTGCAGTTTGCGTCTGCCCAGCCGATTACCGGTGTTACTCCTAACTATGTAGGAACTGATCCTTTGACTACTCCTAATGTACCTTTCGCTACTTTTGGTGCATATCAATTGTTGAATGGTACTGTTCAGGCATTGTCTACTGAATGGGATAATGGTCATACTTCTTGGTGCAATAACGTAGCTCATAAGAGTTGCTATTTGGTTGCTGCTCCTCATGTTGTTGCCAACCAGTCTTTATTGAACCCATTGGCAGATACTTATAAGGCAGATGGTATTGTTCCTCAGACTACTCACAATAAGAAGATTACTGTTAAGGTATTCGGTGCTATTAACGCATATAATATTGTGGAAGTTAAGAAATATGATGTTTGCCTGGTAGCTCCTTTGAAGATTGATGCTGATTTGAAAGGCTTCTTCGAAGATCAAATCGTTAGTGGCTCTGCTATTGACTGTTCAGATGCATTTACATTGACAGACTTCGCCGGTTATGAAGTTGCGGATATTGCCGATGATGCAACAAAAGACGAATATCATAAATGGACTAAGTCATTGTATACTTATTATGAAGTTGAAACTCCTGAATTTGATTTGGATAATGTGGTTGTAGGTATGGCATATATCAATGGCTCTTGTGTCGTTGATGATAACATCACTGCTGCAGAAGCTGCTACTCATATGAACAACAATGCTACCGGTAAAGGTTTGACTTTTGCGGAATTGCTTGCAAAGACAAATGGTAATATTAAATTGTCTATCACTAAGAGTCCGGATAATACGAAGTTGATCTTTAAAAACAATGGTGGTTCAGGTGTTGAACAGGAATGTAATGTATTTATCAAGGCTTCTGTGAAATACGGTTTCGGTGAGGTTTCAAAGGTGGTTAGTACCCGCGTTTATCCTCATGGATCTGCTCCTCAGAATTAATTTCTTGAGTATATTAATTTAATCAAAGAGAGGTACCCTTCAATAAAGGGTGCCTCTTTTTATAACATATCTGTTTTATGAAGAATAAATCAATATTTTGGAGTATCATTATTCTGTTGATGATGATTGTTTCCTGTAAGCCCAAGATAGCTGTAAAAGAAGAAAAGGTATTGGATTCCCGGATGAATGTAAAGATGGAACGTTCTCCTCAAGATACAGTTGCTTTGCGTTCCTTGGCAACTAGTTATTTGGGACTTTTGAAGGAGGGAAAGATTGATGAGGCATTGTCCATGTTGAAAGAAATAAAAGGAGATTCAGTTTGTGAACTTCCAAAAGAGAAGCTAGTACAATTCAAACAAATGTGTTCGGCATTTCCTGTGGTTACTTTTAGTGTTGATACACTGCTTCTATATAGTGAACATGATACAGAAATAAGATATACTACAACTTTCTTTGAAAAGGCCTTAGGGGATGATCGTCCTAACGCTATGAAATTTGTATTAAACCCTTGTCGGATCCAAGGTAAATGGTATCTGGGTTGTTTTGATAAATCACGCAATAATCATTCTCAAAATAATTAGTTCCTGTTTCTATTGAAAGATGTTTTATGATTATCCTGAGCTTTGTTGTAGTATGAAAAAGTGGTATCTCTATCCTTCATTAATTTATCCGGATGGAAATACCACTATTTTATATGACTGGGCTTTAAATTATCCCAGCAATTCTTTCACTTTTGCAGAAATAGCACGTCCTTCAGCCTTGCCTGCCAGTTTCTTGGTAGCAACACCCATTACCTTGCCCATATCCTGCGGACCGGCAGCACCAACTTCTGCAATGATTTCTTTCAAAGCAGCTTCCAGTTCTTCAGCACTCATCTGCTTCGGTAAGTATGTTTCAATAACTGCAACTTGAGCTAATTCTGCTTCTGCTAAATCAGCACGGCCTTGTTCTTGATAAAGAGTAGCCGAGTCCTTACCCTGCTTAACCAACTTCTGCATAATTTTCAATGCGGCATCGTCAGTCAAGGTATCATTAGCTCCCGGAGCAGTCTTTGCTTCAAGGAAAAACTTTTTGATATTACGCAAAGTTTCCAATTTCACTTTGTCTTTGGCTTTCATAGCCTCTTTGATATCGTTGCTGATTACGTCAAATAAATCCATAGTTCTTTTCTATTTTAGTTGTTTAAAATGTGATCGTTATTCCGCCGCTTTCGGCATCATTATTGCTGAAAGCCTCTTCTTCCTCGGCTATTGCTTTAGATTGGATGCTCTCTAGGACAGTCTTGGTGCGCTGGAAGGTAGGAGTCGTTTCCACCATGCTGATAATATCATCATTGTCCAGGTCTTCCAGACTGAAAATATAGATGTTGTGGCGTTTCTTCTTGTTACTGTTCTTGAACGTGTCTTTGCCGTAGTAGTCTCCGCGGCGTTCGTCCTTGCGCTGTTCTTCTTCTTCCAGTTCTTCCAGTTTCTTCTGCTCCTCGATGGTACGTTTGTTCATCATACCGTCCATGCCGGGGATGTCTTTGATGCCGAAACCGGTTGCAAGTACCGTGAATTTTACCTGGTCTTCCAGTGATTCATCAATATATAGCCCCCATTTAGTTTCCACATCTTTGCCAAACTTGCTCATGAAATCATGGACTTCATTCATTTCTTCCATCATCAACTCGCTCTTGGTACTGAACGAAATGTTGAATAATATTTTCTTCGAGTTGAAAATATCATTATTATTCAGTAGCGGAGAATGGAGTGCATCGTTGATAGCCTGACTTACACGGCTCTCACCTTTGCCATAACCAGTACTCATAATGGCTACACCACCATCTTTCAATACTGTTTTCACGTCATTGAAGTCCAGGTTGATAGTACCGCGGATGGTAATAATCTCGGCAATGCTCTTGGCTGCAATGGACAAGGTGTCATCGGCTTTGCCGAAAGCGTTCATCACGCTGAAATCCGAATAAATGTCGCGCAGGCGTTCATTGTTGATCACCAGCAGGGCGTCTACATGCTGGCTCATTTTTTCTACACCGTCCAGTGCCTGGTCAATCTTCCGGTTTCCTTCAAAGAGGAATGGAATGGTGACGATACCTACGGTGAGGATATCCATATCTTTAGCTGTCTTGGCAATGATCGGAGCCGCACCGGTTCCGGTACCTCCTCCCATTCCGGCAGTGATAAATACCATTTTACAACCGTCGTTCAGCATCCCTTTTACATCGTCTATGCTTTCTTCGGCTGCTTCGCGTGCACGTTCCGGGCGGTTTCCGGCCCCCAGTCCTTCTTTTCCCAGTTGCAACTTCACGGGGACAGGAGATTCTGCCAGTGCTTGGTTATCTGTGTTGCACACAACAAATGTTACATCGTGTATACCTTCTTTGTACATGTGATTTACGGCATTGCCGCCGCCACCTCCCACACCGATTACTTTAATGATAGTCGGGTTTTCTGCCGGGAAATCGAATGGCATTATAGTTTCATCAGACATAATTGCTTCTATATATAAGGTGATGTAATTAACTTGTTTATTATTCTTCTTTCAAGAGATCTTCGGACAGCTTGCCTATCTTTTTGCCTATTTTGCCGAACCAGCTGTTGCCTTCCTTCAATTTCTTGATTTCTTTTTCCAGGTTTCGTATTTGCTCATCTTTACCGGGAATACCCAAAGCACGGGCTTTGGTAAGCTGATTCAATGCTTCTTTGTATTTCTCGGCTTCCTTTAATTCGATGGCTCGCTGGATAAAGCTTTCGCAGTCGGAGATGCGCTTTTTCTTGGCTTCTTCTTCCTTGCGCTTCTCTTCGGCTTCTTGCAGCAGTCTTTTTCTTTTCGCTTCTGCACTTTCGCCATTTTCATCGAATAATCCGTCAGGAACAGTGGTGATGGCTGGTTTAACGGGTTCTTTCGGACGTTCGGGCTGATAACAGTTCTCTTTTCCGGCTCCCAGCAAAGCAATGATGGTATTGTACATACCGTCTTTCTTCAGTTCCACCATACCACCTTTCAGGCTTAACTGGCTTTCTTTGGCCATTCTTACCTTTTCTATCTTGGTACGGTTGCTGAATGCTTCTTCCAGGTTCTTTAAGTTGGCTGCGCCACCGGTAATGATAGCGCCTGCCAGTAGTTTGTCTTCATATCCTGAAAGAACAATTTGATTCCATACGTTAGCCAAAATTTCATTGACGCGTGCTTCTACGATGTCTTCCAGTAGCCGGGACTCGATACTGCACTTTCCATCCAGTGAGTAGACAGGGCTGTCATCCCCGTCTTCCGACTTGTCGGCATTAGCATTACCGTATCTTTTCTTTAGTTCTTCAGCATCTTCCTCCTCAATCTGCTGGCTGCAAATGTCTTTGGTGATGTTGCTGCCACCCAGCGGAATCACTGCCAGATGACGGAGGATATTGTTTTTGTAAACGGATACGGTAGTAGTATCTGCACCAAAGTCGATAAACATACAGCCTGAGCGTTTTTCGCTGTTGGTCAGTACGGCATTGGCCAATGCCAGCGGCGAGATGATGTAGTCGGCTATTTCAATGCCTGCCTGCTTGAAGCACTTGTCAATGTTCTGCTTCACGCTGCTGCGGGCAATGATATTCAGGAAACGTCCTTCTATATGGTCGCTGGGAACCCCCACAGGATCAGCCAGCAGGTTGATGCCTACCTTGTACTCTTGCGGTGCCACTTCCAGTATTTCCTGGTCTATGATGGGGACTTCGCGGTTGCTGTCCATGATGGAATCAATCAGTTCCTGCGAAATCTTGGTTTCTTCTTCCAAGTGGCGCACCTCCGTATTGCGGATGGTACGGAGAGATTGTCCTCCGATGCCAATATATACCTTTCCGATAGAAGCCTTTAATGTCGATTCCAGTTTTTTGATAATCGAAGTAAGGCTTTG
Source organism: Bacteroidaceae bacterium (assembly GCA_963651205.1). Classification (GTDB taxonomy): domain Bacteria; phylum Bacteroidota; class Bacteroidia; order Bacteroidales; family Bacteroidaceae; genus Phocaeicola. The sequence goes on along the minus strand of CAVJPC010000091.1, from coordinate 114,617 downwards.
TGCGGTTTTGTCCAGATTGTAAATCACTCCCTTACGGATAAAATCCGAAGAGTTCTCGCTGGCGAGGGCCAGCACTTGTATGCTTCCGTCCGCATGTTTCTTTCCCGCAATACCTGTGATCTTGGATGATCCCAGTTCTATTGCTACTATAAAATCTGTTGCTGCCATATCTTACTTCTCTTTTTTGGTACAAATAATCTGATTATTAAACTCCAGACTGATGCGGCTGTACTTGTTCCAGCCTACCTGGTTCAGCCCTTTTTCATAAAAAGTTCTCAGTCTCTCGAACTTTTCTTCATAATTCCCGGGCTTGCCCAGGAAGATGATATGTTCGCCAACCCGCGGAACCAGCTCCAGTTCTTTGGTCTGGGTTACGTTGATCTGCTCTATCTGAGCATCCCATAACGGGTGGTCTTGCAGAAAGACTCCTAACTTATATAGTTCTTTGGTGGCAAAATCACGATCCACGTATCCTGTAACAACAGCTACGTGTGCCGAACTGTTGGGTATCGGCATGATTTTTCCTTTATTATCAATGTAATAGTTATCTCCGTTGCCTGCCATCACTCTCAGAATGGGTAGACGTTGAGTCACTTCGATTCCTATTTTGCATCCCGGCGTACGGTAACATTCCACGTTTTCAATTAAAGGATGCTGGCTGAGTTCTTCTTCCAGCAGGCGGGTGTTGATGTCGCCCATCTTCTTGCCTACGGGAGAAAGCTTCTTGCCGTTCAACAACCGCAACACTTCTTTCTGGCTGATAAAACCGTGGTCTATACTGTCTTTGATAATCAATTCCATACCCTTGCAAACCTGGTCGGCAGGTTTGGTGTTGAAAGCGGTAACGGCTACGACAAGGTAGGCGGTTATCAGCAACAGAAACAGGAGTATGAGAATTCTTTTTATCATCTTTTATTCAGTAATTCGCAGATTTGGGGTACATAGTTGTCTATGTCGCCCGCACCCAGGGTGATTAATACTTCTATTTCTTTCTGGTTCAGTAGATTCAGAATTTCTTCTTTTTTGCAAATACTCTTCTCGATGCCCGGACGCAAATGGTCGTAAATCAGTTGGCTGCTAACCCCCGGAATAGGCTGTTCACGTGCCGGATAAATATCTACCAGAATAACTTCATCCAGCAAGGAAAGGCTGTCGGCAAAGTCCTTGTAGAAATCGCGGGTACGGGTGTAAAGATGCGGTTGGAAAACAGCCGTCAGCTTCTTGTCCCGGTAAAGGGCACGCATGGAGAGTATACTTTGCTTTATTTCAGAAGGATGGTGCGCATAGTCACTCAGGAAAACTATCTTGTCATTCTTTATCTTGAAATCGAAGCGGCGGTCTACTCCGCGGAAGCTTGCCATGCCTTTTTTAATTTCTTCGTCGGTCACCCCGCTCATCTGTGCCAGGGCCATGGCAGCTACTCCGTTTTCTATGTTGATGCTGACGGGGACACCTAGCTGTATGTCTTTGATGTTGCCTAGCGGGGATACATAATCAAAGAATATTTCACCGTTCCCGATGCGGATATTTTCTGCATGGAAGTCTCCTTCTTCTTTAGAATAGGTATATAGCTGGACTCCATCCTGTAGGGCAGGTTGTAATTCGATGCCTTTACGCATAATCAATGCACCTCCCGGCTGGATGAGTGACGTGTATTTACGGAAACTTTCCAAATAAGCCTCTTTGGTTCCATAGATATCCAGATGGTCGGGATCAGTTGCCGTAATCACCGATATGTATGGTGAGAGCCAATGGAAAGAACGGTCAAACTCATCGGCTTCAATGACCATATACTCGCTGCTCTCTGATAGCAGCAGATTAGTGCCATAGTTCTTTGAGATACCTCCCAGAAATGCGTTGCAACCTACCTGTGACTGGTGCAACAAGTGGGCAGTCATGGTAGAGGTAGTGGTCTTTCCATGGGTACCTGCCACGCAAAGTCCTTTTCCTGCATGGGTAAGCATACCCAATACTTGTGAACGCTTATGTATCTCGAAACCGTTTTTGCGGAAATAAGTAAACTCTTTATGTGTTTCGGGGACAGCCGGAGTATAGACAACCAGTGTGGTTGCCGGATGGCGGAAGTCATCGGATATCAGTTCCGCGTTTTCTTCGTAATGGATGGCTGCGCCTTCTTCTATCAGCTTTTCTGTCAGTTCACTGGGAGTACGGTCATATCCGCCCACTTTCTTGCCTTTTGACAGGAAGTAGCGTACCAATGCGCTCATACCGATACCGCCGGCACCGATGAAATAAACTGATTTTAATGTGTTAACGTCCATTTTCTTTTCTATATTTGTCAGCCAGTTTGAACACCTCCTTTGCAATAACATTGGCTGAGTCGGTAAAGGCTAATTTGGCAATATTTGTACTTAAGTTCTTTAGTATTTCGGGCTGTTTCACCGTTTCAATAGCTTTGTCCAGCAAAGCTTCTCCGGCGGCAGCATCTTTGATGTAGAACGCTGCATTTTTGTTGACCAGTGCCAATGCGTTCTTGGTCTGATGATCCTCGGCCACATTAGGCGATGGAACCAGAATAACGGGTTTCTGCAATAAACAAAATTCAGAGATGGAACCTGCACCAGCCCGGCTGATTACCAAATCGGCTGCACTGTAAGCGGCAGCCATATCGCTGATAAAATCTGTCACGTGGAGCATGGGCAGTTTGCCGGCCTGGGCTACTGCGGCACGTGCTTCGTTGATATATATTTTACCGGTTTGCCAGATAAACTGTACACCGGATACTTTAATTTTGTCCAATCCTTTCATCACACAATTATTGATGGTGCGTGCCCCCAAGCTACCTCCTACAATCAGGATTGTTTTTTTAGAAGGGTCCAATCCGAAAGAGCGGATGGCATCTTCACGGCTGATGCTGTGATTACGCAGCCCTTGTCGAACGGGGTTTCCGGTCAGGATAATTTTGTCTTTTTCAAAGAAACGCTCCATACCATCGTATGCCACACATATTTTGCAGGCTTTTTTGGCTAGTAGTTTATTGGTAACTCCCGCGTAAGAGTTCTGTTCCTGTATCAATGTGGGGATGCCCATCATTCCTGCCACTTTTAAAGTAGGACCGCTGGCATATCCACCTACGCCCACAGCTGCGTGAGGTTTGAAGTCCTTGATGATTTTGCGTGCCAACATCTGGCTTTTTGCCAGTTTAAAAAGTACGGAAACATTTTTCAACAGGTTCTTGCGGTCGAACCCGGCAACAGGCAATCCTTTTATAGGGTATCCGGCAGCAGGAACGCGCTGCATCTCCATTCTGCCTTCGGCGCCTACGAACAGGATTTCCGCTTCGGGATGTTGTTCCTTAATGGCATTGGCAATGGAAACAGCAGGGAAAATATGTCCCCCGGTTCCTCCTCCGCTGATGATGATTCTCAAATTTTCTTTCATAATTCCTTTTTAGTCGAATTATTCGCAAAAGTATAAATAATACTTTTAAAATGAATGGTTTATATTATATTTCTTCATCCGGCTCCCGCTTCCCGGCCGCATTCAGCAATGCCTTCAGGTCATCGGGCATCGAGTTCTCCTCCGACGTGCGGGAAGTGGCGGCTGTGTCACCTGATGGAAGTGTGTTAATGGCTTCCTGCATGGCGGTGACCATTTCTTGGTGTCTTTCAGCTTTGGCGGCCAGTTCGGCTTCTTCCAATGCCTGTTGTTCGGCGGCTTTCTGCTCTTCCTTTTCGGCCACATATCGGCTGACACTCAATATCATACCGATGTATGCGCAGTTGATGAGTGTCGAGGTTCCTCCTTTGCTGATAAGAGGCAGGGGTTGTCCGGTGACAGGGAACAGTCCCACAGCCACCATCATGTTCAGCATCGCCTGGGATACCAGCAGCAGAGCAATCCCCATCACCAGGAAGGCAGGGAAACTTTTTTCGCTTCTCCGGGCTATCTTTCCCGCCCGCATCAGCAACCAGATGTAGAGGATCACCACAAAGGCTCCTCCCAATAATCCTAGTTCTTCTATGACGATGGCGAAGATGAAGTCCGAGAACGCTTGCGATAGGAAATCCCGTTGCACGCTGTTACCCGGCATCTTTCCTATGATATTGCTGGATGCAATGGCAATATTGGCATGCGCTATCTGTGCATCCTTGTCTATGTCGTATTTGGCTGCGGGTACCGCTTCTTTATCTTCGAAAAACCCTTTTATACGGTTCTGCCAGGTTTCTACACGGTGCATCATGGGGACTTTGTTCAGTTTGTGGGTAGGCATTACCATCACAATACCCACAAAAAGTACCACCATAATTCCGACTGTTCCCATTAGCTTGGCTAATTGTTTCCAGGGAACCCGACCAATCACCATCATTAAAAAAACCACTCCGAACAGCAATGCTGCGGTAGAACCGTTTTCCGGTGCAATAAGAACAAAAACAATCCCGGTAATCCACATAATGTATTTAAATGCTTTCGGGTTGGTGTTATCTTCTTCCTGAAATTTGGAGAGGATAAAGGCGGTAACAATAATTACAGCCATTTTAGCCAACTCGGATGGCTGGAACTGAATGCCGAAGAAGGTCATCCAACGGGCTGCACCATTGACACGGTCTCCGGTAATTAATCCCATACCCATTACGAATATCAGTAACACGGCTGATATGGGTAACAAGAAAAAAGGAAGTACACGGAAATATTTGCAGGGGATGTTATGTACCAGCACCACAATGCAGGCCCCCACCATCAGGATGACACTATGCTGGGTGATAGGTCCCCAATGATCTCCACTTTTGTAGGTAAGCGTGCTGGCGGCACTAAATACCTCGACGATGGAAATCAAACAAAGAAACAGGAAGATGATCCATATTACTTTGTCGCCCTTGAATAAGTCTTTTATCAGATCCATTATCTATATACCTTAATACTATATTACAGGTTTCGCACACATTCCTTAAACTGCTCGCCACGGTCTTCGTAACTTTTGAAAAGATCGAAACTGGCACAGCAAGGACTTAATAATACGGTCTCACCTTTTTTAGCCATGCGGTAGGCGGCGTCTACAGCATCTTTCATGCTCTGTACATCGGCTACCGGCAGACCGAACTTGTCAAAGAATTCATGTAATTTCTCATTGTGCAAGCCCATGTAGATGAGTCCTACACATTTTTCTTTTACCAGACCGGCTATTTCATTATAATCGTTGCCTTTATCTTTCCCACCCAATATAAGGATGGTTTTGGTCTTCATGCTTTGCAAAGCATACCAGCAGGAGTTTACGTTGGTTGCCTTGGAGTCATTGATGTAATCCACTCCTTTTATGCGGCATACTTTTTCAAGGCGATGTTCCACTCCCTTAAAATCACCCAATGCCTCACGGATGCACTCCTTGCGGATACCCGCCAGATTTGCAGAAAGCCCGGCAGCCATGGAATTAAAAAGATTATGGGTTCCGGTCAGTGCCAATTCTTCCTGTTCCATGTTGAAAGCAATCGGTTCTGTGAAATAAACCTTGTCCTGTTCCACATAGGCAGCAGAGCCTTCCTCTTTTCTTTCGGCGAAGGGATAATAATGTCCGTGGATGCCATATTTATGTAATTCGCGCTGAATAATAGGGTCATCATTCCAGAAGATGAAAGCATCGTCCGGAGTCTGATTCTGTATGATACGGAATTTTGCATCTACATAGTTCTGCATTTGATGGTCGTAACGATCCAGATGGTCGGGGGTGATGTTCATCAATACGGCAATGTTGGCATGGAACTTATACATGTTGTCCAACTGGAAACTGCTCAGTTCAATCACATAATAATCATAGTTGCATTCTGCCACTTGGAATGCCAGGCTTTGACCGATATTTCCGGCAAGCCCTACATTCATTCCCGCTTTCTTGAATATATGGTAAATCAGCGAGGTCGTGGTGGTCTTGCCATTGCTCCCTGTGATACAAATCATTTTGGCATGGGTATAGCGTCCCGCAAATTCTATTTCGGAAATGACGGGAATACCCTGTTCTTTTAATTTCACAATCATCGGGGCATCATTGGGGATACCCGGGCTCTTGATCACTTCGTCTGCATTCAGAATGAGAGATTCGGTGTGTTTGCCTTCTTCCCATTCAATGTTTCTCTCGTTTAACATTGTTTTGTATGAGTCCTTAATCATGGACATATCTGAAACAAAAGTATCGAAACCTTGTTTTTTTGCCAGAACGGCTGCTCCCGCACCGCTTTCTCCGGCTCCCAGTATGACAATTCTTTTAGCCATAATCTTCGTTTATCTTATCTTTAATGTAATAATTGTAATTGCAGCAAGCACGATGGTGACAATCCAGAAACGTACTGTGATTTTTGATTCATGGAATACGCTGTTGGGTTTCATGAACAGGTAACTGCAATTGGGGTCTAATTGTGCTACTGTAGTACGGAAATGGTCATGGATAGGTGCACGTTTGAACACGCGTTGCAAGTGTCCTTTCTTTTTTCCGCTCTTGAAATATCTTACTTGGAGAATAACCGAAAGGTTTTCTACCAGGAAGATTCCGCAGAGGATGGGTATCAGCAACTCCTTGTGGATGATGATGGCAAATACCGCTATGATACCACCGATGGTCAAGCTGCCGGTGTCGCCCATAAATACCTGGGCGGGAAAGGCATTGTACCAAAGGAAACCGATCAGTGCACCAATGAAGGCGCAGATAAAAATTACCAGTTCTTCGCTGCCGGGAATATACATGATGTTAAGGTATCCTGCATATTCGATGTGACTGGATACATAGGCCAATATACCCAGCGTAAGGCCGATAATGGCGGAGTTTCCGGCCGCCATACCATCCATACCGTCATTCAGGTTGGCTCCGTTGGATACAGCGGTGACAACGAAGATGGTAACCAGTACGAAAATAATCCAACCTACAGTTTGCGCATTGTCTCCCAGGAAACCTACGAAATCTGCATAATCCAGATTGTTATTTTTAAAGAATGGAATAGTGGTTTTGGTAGACTTCTGGTCCTGTGCTTTGTGCACCACTTCCACAATTTCACCCCCTCTTTGTATTTCCACATTTTCACGGATCACTACATTCGGGCTTAAATAAAGAGTAAGCCCGACGATGAGGCCCAGCCCCACCTGACCGATTATTTTGAATTTACCATGCAGGCCTTCTTTATCTTTGCGGAACACCTTGATATAGTCATCCAGAAAACCTAATGTTCCCAACCAAACGGTGGTAATCAGCATCAGTATCATGTAGATATTATGCAGCTTTCCCAGCAAAAGACAAGGAATCAGGATAGCGACAATAATGATTATACCACCCATTGTCGGTACACCTACTTTCTTCACATTGAAAGGGTCTATGGATGCATCACGCTGGGTTTCGGTAATCTGTTTACGTTTGAGCAGATTGATAAAATATTCACCGAAGATAGCTGAAATCAACAATGATAAAATGATGGCTATCAATGAACGGAATGAAACGTAGTTGAACATTCCGGCTCCGGGAAAATCAAACTTCTCTAAATAGTGGAATAAATAATATAACATCTCTTGTTGGTTTATTCATTAGCAAAAATATTTCTTAATACCTCTTTGTCATCGAAATGGTGTTTTACACCTTTTATTTCCTGATAATTCTCGTGGCCTTTGCCGGCAATTAAAATGACGTCTTTGGGCGCGGCAAGCATACAAGCTGTCCGGATAGCTTCCTTACGGTCTGCTATGCTGATCACTTTACGCATCTCTTCCTTGCTCAGTCCTGCCAGCATGTCATTGATGATATCCTGAGGTTCCTCAAAGCGGGGATTATCAGAGGTGATGATAACTTTGTCGCTTTGTTTCACGGCTTCCTGCGCCATCAGAGGGCGTTTGCCCTTATCACGGTTGCCACCGGCACCTACTACGGTAATCACATTACCTTTGCCGTTCAGCACTTCGTGGATGGCATTCAGTACATTTTCCAAAGCATCCGGAGTATGTGCATAGTCCACAATGGCCGTATAGCCTTTGGGTGAACGCAATGAATCGAAGCGTCCTGCAACGGGGCGGAGAGTGCTCAGTACTAACAGGACGTCTTCCGGCTTTTTACCAAGCAGACAGGCTGCTCCGTAAACAGCCAGCAAATTCGAGGCATTAAAGCGTCCAATGAACTGTACATTTACTTCTACATTATTTATGTCAAGCAACATTCCTTCAAATCCGTCTTCCAGCACTTTACCTTTGAAATCACTCAGGCTACGCAAAGAATAAGTGCATACTCTGGCCTTGGTGTTTTGAGTCATAACCAGTCCGTTCTTGTCATCCAGATTGGTTAGAGCAAAAGCATCTTTGGGCAGTCCGTCAAAGAATGCTTTCTTTGCTTTCAGGTAATTTTCTACTGTCTTGTGATAATCCAAATGGTCGCGGGTCAGGTTGGTGAATATCCCTCCTGCGAATTTTAAACCACCGATTCGCTTTTGTGCGATAGAGTGTGAACTTACTTCCATAAACGCGTATTTACATCCTTCGTCTGCCATACGTCCCAACAGTTTGTTCAGTGTAATAGGGTCGGGAGTGGTATGATCGGTTGGAATAGCTTCCTCATCTATATAGTTACATACAGTGGAAATAAGTCCTGTTTTGTATCCGAATTTACGGAACATATTATATAATAGGGTAGCAATGGTGGTTTTTCCATTGGTGCCGGTAACGCCGACCAGTTCCAGCTTGGACGTAGGATTACCATAGAAAGTAGTAGCCAATTTTCCCACAACATCTTCTGTGTCAGTTACCTTAATATAAGTAACGTCTTCATTCAATGTCTCAGGAAGAGTTTCACATACCACTGCACAGGCTCCTTTTTCTATTGCTTTGGAGATGTAGGCATGTCCGTCAGCCTGCGTTCCTTTTACAGCAACGAAAATATGACCGGGCTCTACCAGACGCGAGTCCATGTTTATTCCCGAAATCTCTTGGCTTGCCTCACCTAGGATTTCATTGACTGTTATTCCTTTAATAATCTCTTCCAGTTTCATATTCTTCCTGTTACACTGTTAATTTAATCGTAATTGTATGGCCTGTCCTTTGCGCAAAGTGTTTCCGGCGGGGATACTTTGTGATCTCACTTTCCCAATTCCGGTGATACGGGCTTTCAATCCCATGCTTTCCAATAAGTAAACGGCATCCTTTGCACCCATACCGATAACGCTCGGTACAAGTTTATTATTAATATCTTTTTTGTTGAACAATACATTGTCCGGATTGCTGGTTACATTTCCCCATACCGGTTTATTATCATTCCATTGTTTTGATACGCCGGATGAATTAACATTTATCCGGTTCAGCACATAATGTGCAGCACTTATATCTCCATTCTTCACATCGGGAATAAGCACGGAAGTGGAATCTTTGGCTTCTTTCAAATTTTGTGCCAGATGCTTGGCAAAAACACGCTCTGCAATTTTGCTGAATACGCTACCTGCCATCAGACCTCCGGAAGCGGGGAGTCCTGGTTTTTGAATAGCTACGATACAACTATATTTAGGTGCTTCCGAAGGAAAATATCCACAGAAACTTACCAAATAGCGCATTGTACCTGTTTTGTAACCTCCTTTACCCTGCGAAACCTGTGCAGTACCGGTCTTGCCCGAAACATGGAACTGTTTGGAACCGGCCTTCTTGCCCAGACCTTCGCTCACCACTTTCTCAAGGATTACCTGAATCTCCTGAATCGTTTTTGGAGAGGCTATGGCAGGATTCAAGATTTCGGTCGGTATATCTTCCACCACTTGTCCGTCTTTAACTATGGATTTTACGAATCTAGGTTTTACCATCACGCCATTATTGGCTATTGCATTATAAAATGCTAACGTGTTGATGGGTGGAACCTGTGTTTCGTAACCGATGGACATCCACGCCAAAGCTGTTCTAGACCAGTTGTCTTTATTCGGCATACGGATAAATGGCTTGCCTGCTCCCGGAATATCCAGACTGAGCGGAGTCGCTATACCTAGTTTGTATAAACCTTGCACATATTTTTCCGGTTGGTCATGGTAATTCTGGTCTACCAAACGTGACACACCGATATTCGAAGAATACATCAATGTCTGTGTGGTAGTAATTACTCCATAACCTCCACGGTGCCAGTTGTGGTCTTTCATGGGACGTCCGTGCATATTATACACACCATTGCCGGTATCGATGGTCTGATCGGGAGTGATTTTTCCGTCCTCCAATGCTACCATGATGGAAGCTGTCTTGAAAGTAGATCCCGGCTCCATCATGTCCGAAATGGCATTGTTGCGTATTTCTCTGTAAATACCATCATTACATTTGGTCATGTTTACAATGGCTTTGATATCTCCTGTCTGCACTTCCATCAGAATGGCGACACCTACCGTAGCGTTTATTTCTTTCAGTTCATCCACCAATGCTTTTTCTGCGATGTCCTGCATACCTACATCAATGGTGGTGATGATGTCGCAACCGTCTACTGGGGGTATATCCACAATATTCAGATATTTGTTCATTACCTTTTGGCGATGGGTGATTCCGTCTCTGCCTTTTAAAATGGAATCATAGAACAGTTCCAGTCCGTTCTTTGCCCCTTGTTCTATGTCGGGAAACATATCTCCCAAGGTACGCATGGCCAGTGAACCGAAAGGCTTTTTCCGTTGGTTGAATGCCTGTTCGTGGAATCCGCCTTTGTATTTGTTCAGATTGAATACAGGCAGGCGCTTGGCTTCCTTATATTGTATATAAGAAATACGTTTGGGGTAAAGCAGCCAACTGCGGCTCTCTTTTTTTCTTCCGTTTTTGATATGCTGTTTGAAAGAAGCTGCACTTTTATCAGGGAATATTTCGTGTAACCCCTTACAAATAGTGTCAAGATTAGCGTAAAGGACGGAGTCTTTTACGTGTTGCTGTTTCAGTCGTGTTTTTTCTTCTTCTTCAGTTTCTCCCTTTCTCTTGTTTATCATGAAATCCATGTAAATCTTGTATTCAGGAAGGCTGCTTGCCATTAGCTGTCCGTCCGATGAAATGATATTGCCACGGGTAGGGCGTACGGTGACGTTTTCTTTGACAAAACGGTCGGCTACGTCTTTCCAGTATTGGCGTTCGGCAAACATGATGACGCCGGCTTTGCAGATAATGGCAATACCTACCAACACCATAATCAGAATGATGAAGGAGAAGCGGAGCATTATGTTCTTTTGATTGGGCATCATGAGCTTAATCTTTCTTTATTAAATAAGGACGGTTGGTGGCTGTTTGTAAATGACTTTCTTCCGTCGAAATATATTCCTCAATACGTGACTGACGGCTCTTTTCCATCAATTCGGAAGAGCGTGTCAGTGCATCGTATTTGATATCTATCAGATCTTTCTTCAACTTGTCAATCTCAATAAGCTCCTGTTGGCTGCTATAGCGGTTGTCAATGTATAACACGGTCAGGATCATGATAAGAAGTAGCAAACGGGTCTGTCTTTTGAAGAAGTCGTTTGCAAGAATATCTCCTCCCAGTATGCTGCGGATAGACATATGCTTGGGTGAAGCTGTCTGCCCGTCTTTCGGTTGTTGTGCATTTTGTTTCTGTTCTTCTTCCATCTCGTTTATTTTTTTTCTGCAATTCTCAATTTGGCACTTCTGGAGCGTGGGTTAAGCGTTACTTCTTCTTCACCGGCAACAATCACTTTGTTGTTGACTAATTTGAAAGGTGTCTGCACATTTCCAAAGAAATCCTGCTCGGTTTTACCTTCTATATTACCGGTCTTCATGATATTTTTTACCATGCGGTCTTCCAGTGAGTGATAGGTAATCACGACCAGCCTGCCACCCGGCTTCAGCGCTTCCATAGCTGCGTAAAGCATTTCTTTTAGCGCTTCCATTTCCTGGTTTACCTCTATGCGTAGAGCTTGGAATACTTTTGCTAACTCTTTTTTCTCACGTTCCCGGCCGAAAAGCGGTTTGATGATTTCAAGAAAATCACCGATGGTGACAATTTGTTTTAAAACTCGTGCTTTGACGATGACTGATGCCAGCTTACGGCTATTCTTTAATTCACCGTATAAATAAAAAATGTCAGCCAGGCGCTCTTCATTATAAGTGTTCACAATGTCGGCGGCTGTCATGCCTGCACGTTTGTTCATTCGCATATCCAGCTTGCCTTCAAAACGGAAAGAGAAACCTCGTTCCGAATCATCAAAATGATGAGAAGAAACACCGAGATCAGCTAGTATGGCATCTACTCCCTCTACATTATAATAACGTAAAAAATTGGGAAGATAGCGGAAATTACTGCGTACAAAGGTGAAACGGTTGTCGTTCACAATGTTCTTTTCGGCATCTTCGTCCTGGTCGAAGCTATATAGATGTGCAGAGTTATCCAGCCGGCTCAGAATCTCCTTGGAGTGTCCGCCGCCACCAAAAGTGACATCTACATAAATGCCTCCGGGTTGAATATTCATTCCATCTACGCTCTCGTTTAGTAATACCGGTACATGATATGTCTGTTCTGCTTCGCTCATTCTATTTCTACGTTGTTGTTAGTTCCCATTATTTCTTCCAGCTCTTTCCCGAAGTCCTCCGGTGTGAGGAAAGGCTTGTCAGCTATTTCTTTAGACCAGATTTCTATAGTGTCATCCAAACCGATAAAGCGTACGTCCTGCTGTATATTCGCTAACTTTAAATATCGTTTCGGAATCAGGAAACGTCCGTTGCCATCCAGTGTGATGATTTCCACATCCGAAACGAACTGACGGAAAATCATCTGATGTTTGGAATTCCACCGATTGAGTTTGCTGCGTAGTTCGTTCATTTGCTCGTTCCATACACTTTCGGGATATAGCACCAGGCAGTCCTGATAGGTGTCTTTGCGTAAAATCAGGCATTCCTCAGAAGCAGCTTGTAGCTGTTTCCTGAATGCGGCCGGCAAAAAGACCCTGCCTTTTGCGTCCGTTTTTGCTTCGGAATTCCCTAAAAATCGCATCTTTACACCTTATTATATTATTCAAGGTGTAAAATTACACAATTCCCCACAATTCCCCACAATATTTTAAGAAAATATTTCGAGAAGTTTTCAACAGGCTGTTAAAGTAGCTAGTAGCTTGGTAAACAGGAAGTTTAAAATTAATAATTTTATTATAAAAAGCAGTGGAGCAGGTGAACAATCAAGCGGTTAAAAACGGAACTAAAACTATTGCACATTCGTTTTTGTTTTGCGCAAAAAAGAAAGATTTTGTATAGTTTCATACACAAAAACTCTTAATTTCTTTAGAGATTGATACTTTTTTCTGTCATAAATTGCCAATATAAAAAAAGATAAGTTACTTTTGCATGGAAAAGAATGTTTGTAAAATGACTGACGACTCTATATTTTTAATCGACATAGAAAAGATATTGAAAACGAAGGCCGGGAAAAAATATAAATATATTCCCCGTTTTGTCGTTTCATACCTGAAGCATATTGTGCATCAGGATGAACTGAATGTCTTTTTACAAGACTCCAAAGATAAAGTTGGGGTGGACTTTTTAGAAGCTTGTATGGAGTTCCTGGATGCTAAAGTGGAGATAAAAGGGGTGGAGAATTTGCCTAAAGATGGTAAATGTACCTTTGTGAGTAATCACCCGTTGGGCGGGCAGGACGGAGTCGCTTTGGGGTATATTTTGGGGAAACATTACGATGGTAATGTGCGCTATCTAGTCAACGATCTTTTGATGAATCTGCGTGGTCTGGCTCCTTTATGTATTCCCATTAATAAGACTGGCTCTCAATCCAGGGATTTTCCTAAGATGGTAGAAGCGGGTTTTGCTTCGGATAATCATATGATCATGTTCCCGGCAGGGCTCTGTTCCCGCAGACAGAATGGAGAAATTAAGGACTTGGAGTGGAAAAAGACTTTTATTACTAAAAGTGTTGAAACTCACCGTGATGTAGTACCTTTGCATTTCGAGGGTCGGAATTCAGGTTTCTTTTACAATTTGGCAAATATTTGCAAGGTGCTGGGTATTAAATTTAATATTGCCATGCTTTATCTGGCAGATGAAATGTTGAAAAATCGTCATAAAACCTTTACCTTGACCATCGGAAAACCCATTCCCTGGCAAACTTTCGACAAGACAAAGACTCCGGCTCAGTGGGCGCAGTTTGTAAAAGATGTAGTCTACAAACTATAACAGACAAAAGAGAGAATAAAAGATATGGAAGAAATTATTGCACCGATTAGCAAAGAGATTCTGAAGGCGGAACTTTCTGAGGATAAACGCCTGAGGTTAACGAATAAAAGTCATAATGAAATTTATGTCATTACGTACCAGGATTCGCCGAATGTAATGAAGGAAATAGGCCGATTGAGAGAGATTGCCTTTCGTGCAGCGGGTGGTGGTACAGGAAAATCAATGGATATTGATGAGTATGACATAATGGAGAATCCATATAAGCAATTGGTTGTATGGAATCCCGAAGCGGAAGAAATTCTGGGAGGCTACCGTTATCTTTTGGGGGATGAGGTGCAGTTTGATGAACATGGAAAACCTCTACTGGCTACTGCCCATATGTTTAATTTCTCGGAAGTATTTTTGAAGGAATATTTGCCTTATACGGTGGAATTGGGACGGTCGTTCGTGACATTGGAATATCAGTCAAGTCGTGCCGGAGCTAAAGGATTGTTTGCTTTAGATAATTTATGGGATGGCTTGGGCGCGTTGACCGTAATCAAGCCTAATGTGAAGTATTTCTTTGGTAAGATGACCATGTATCCTAGTTATCATCGTCAGGGGCGTGACATGATATTATACTTTTTGAATAAACACTTTGGTGATAAGGACAAGTTGATTACTCCGATGAAACCGTTAGAAATAGAAACGGATAAACAAATGTTGGAGAAACTTTTCTGTTACGATTCATTTAAAGAAGATTACAAGATACTGAATACGGAAGTACGTAAATTGGGATATAATATACCTCCATTGGTAAATGCATATATGAGTTTGTCGCCAACTATGCGTATGTTTGGAACGGCCATAAATTATGGATTTGGCGATGTGGAGGAAACCGGAATTTTGATTGCTGTCAATGAAATTCTGGAAGACAAGCGGGTGCGTCATATTGAATCGTTTGTAAAACAGCATCCCGAAGCTCTAAAGATCACTTCCGGAGCTCACCCCATACTGGCAAAATAATAATTCTATAGGGACAGGGTGAGCCTTTTATCTACAGGTTCCCCCTTTTTTTCTGCCCTTTCTACAGTTCTCATTAGAGCTGACATCCACAAATCCACCTTTCAGAGTATTGTCGGGCGCATTCAATGCCATAGCCGTCAAGCTAAGAAAACCAAGGTTAATTTCCCATAGTCGAAGTAACTTCCTCTCCTCTTGAGAGGGGTAGGGGTGTGTGAAAAACATAAGAAAATGTATTCGTGAGTGTATTTTAACACACCCCTTACCCCTCTCAAGAGGGGAGGAAGTTACCACCGACTATGAATAGCATTCCTATTTTAACACTAAGAAACTTAGCTTGACGGCTAGGGCATTCAATGCGCCCCTACAGTGTATGAGAACGCCATTTGCCTTCGCTAACGAATACCTTAGTATTACACAGCCGGCAGGCTGTTTCCCTTAATTTTTCGATAAAGATCCAGTGCATAAACATCTGTCATGCCCGAAATATAATCCAGTACTGCCTGGATTTTCCCATATAAAGTAGGTGCATTGACATTGTACTGCCCGGATACCCGATTGATGAGTAATTGCGAATACGCTTTTTCCGGAGAGCACACGGCATTAATCATCAAGTCTATCAAAGTGCTGATAACTCTGAAACCTGCCAATTCAATATCCAGTACATCGCTGGAACGATAGATTTTCTGAAAAGCAACTTTTGAACAACTCTCATACGCCTCTTTCAAAGGGCTACACATATGTTTTATCAGCGCACCTTCAAATTCTCCGGCCAATATCTTTTCTTCATTTTCCATAAATACCCGTGTACATTCTTTTATCAGCGCACCGATGACCGAAGAACGTAAATAAGCTATCTGCTCATTTACATCTGTTACAATCCGGCAAACTTCTTCAATCCGGTTTCTCCTTTTTTCATCAAAGAATAACATGTATAGTCCTTTGGTCTCATCGTGTGTAAGAAGCTTTAATTTATGTGCATCTTCTATATCCATCATTTGATAACAGATATCATCCGCCGCTTCCACCAGATAGACTAGTGGATGGCGTGCATAACGCAAGGGCTCGTCCGGTGCACTGAGCCGGGTAATACCCAACTCTCCGGCTATTTTCTGATAATCAGCTACTTCACTCAAAAAGAAGCCGAACTTTGATTTCTTTCCTGCCAACTGTGAGGAAAAAGGATATTTCACGATAGATGCCAACGTGGAATAAGTCATTACGAATCCCCCTTTCCGTCTTCCTTCAAACTGATGGGTAAGGATGCGAAAAGCATTGGCATTTCCTTCGAAATGAATCAAATCATCCCATTCCATCGGTGAAAGTTCATTTTCCAATGCCATTCCTTGCCCTTCCGAGAAATAACTCGAAATAGCTTTTTCTCCCGAATGCCCGAAAGGAGGATTGCCCAAGTCGTGTGCCAGACAAGCGGCTGAGACGATAGAGCCTATTTCTAATATATGGGAGTCGGCCAGTTCCGGATGTTTTTTTAACAATTGGTTAGCAACGTCATTTCCTAAAGAACGTCCCACGCAGGATACCTCCAGACTGTGAGTCAACCGGTTGTGTACAAAGACACTACCCGGTAAAGGGAATACCTGAGTCTTGTTTTGCAAACGGCGGAAGGGGGCCGAGAAAATAAGCCGGTCATAGTCGCGTTGAAATTCGGAACGGTCATCTTTTCGGGCTTCGTGCAGTTCTTCCATTCCGAAGCGTTTATTTGATATTAATTGTTTCCAGTTCATAATTTGGGCTTTATCAGTTTGCAAAAGTAAGAAACTTCCGTTTAAAAAACTGTAAACGCTTAGATAAATCCATCTAAATGTGTAAATTCGCACTTTATTATTAATAATGTGGCAATGTGCTAATTTGCCAATGTGCCAATTGGCTGCGCTATGTTTGGGCTGTGCTTGTTGTCCGCAGATTATTGCCACATTAGCACATTGATAAATTATAAAATTATGAAAGTACAGGTAATTAATAAATCAAAACACGCTTTACCCGAATATGCTACCGAACAATCGGCCGGAATGGATATCCGTGCCAACCTTGACGAACCGATTGTATTGAAACCTTTGCAGCGTTGCCTGGTTCCTACAGGACTCTATATCGCTCTGCCTAAAGGCTTTGAAGCGCAAATTCGTCCGCGTAGCGGGCTGGCTATCAAGAAAGGTATCGGTGTCTTGAATTCTCCGGGAACGATTGATGCCGATTATCGGGGCGAGATTTGTATTATCCTGGTTAATTTGTCATCTGAAGATTTCACGATAGAAGATGGGGAGCGTATTGCACAAATGGTCATAGCCCGTCACGAACAGGCTGAATGGCAGGAAGTGGAAGTGCTGGACGAAACGGAACGTGGAGCAGGTGGCTTTGGACATACCGGTAAAAAGTAAACGAAAATAATGAATAAAAGATTGAAATATGGTTCCATGCTGTGTGTATGCCTTGTTGGTATGCTTGTTTCATGTGGCACCGTAAAGAAGACTTCCGGCTCATCCGGGAATAAAGCCGCTGTGGAAGAAAAGGACCCGCTTACGCCCGAGCAGCGCCGTAAATACGACTATTTCTTTTTGGAAGCACTTCGTATGAAGGAGAAAGGTGATTTGGACGCAGCTTTTGAAATGTACAGCCACTGTCTGGACATCTACCCGCAGGGGGCGGCTACCTTGTTCGAAATTTCCCGGTTCTATATGTTCCTCAACCAGCCGGAGAAAGGAGAGGAGGCTTTGAAAGAAGCGGTGGAGGCCGATCCTAAGAGTTTTTGGTACAAGCAGACTTTGGCGGCCTACTATCAAGGTAAAGGAAATTATCCGAAGGCCATTTATGTTTATGAAGATATGGCCAGCCAATTCCCTTCACGTCTGGAACCGTTGATGGCTTTGATTGATCTTTATACCCGTACCAAAGATTATCAGCAAGTGATCCATACCTTGAATCGTCTTGAAGCGCTGGATGGAAAGTCCGAGCAAATCAGTATGGAAAAGTTCCGTATGTATCTGGCAATGAATAATGACGGGCAGGCATTTACGGAAATAGAGAACCTGGCAAAAGAATACCCTTATGATATGCGTTATCTTACTATTCTGGGAGATGTTTATTTGAACAACGGTAAGGAAGAAGAAGCATACACCACTTATCAGAAGGTGTTGAAAGAAGAGCCCGGTTATGCGCCGGCTTTGCTTTCTATGGCTTCTTATTATGAGAAGAAAGGACAGGATAGTTTGTATCAGGTGCAGCTGGATACCATTTTGCTGAACGATAATGTAGATAGCGATACCAAGATGAATATCATGCGTCAGCTTATCCTCCGTTCTGAACAGACAAATAAGGACAGTACGAAAATAGCAGGTCTGTTTACCTCTATGCTGAAGGAAAAACAGGAAAATGCGGATATCGCTATGTTGGCTGCGCAATATCTTCTGACAAAAAAGATGGATAAGGAGGCGACTCCTGTTTTGCATCAGGTACTGGAAATAGATCCGGAAAATACGCCGGCACGTCTACAATTGCTGAGTTTTGCCATCCGTGAACAGAATATGGATGAAGTGATCAGGCTTTGTGCTCCTGCTTTGGAATATACTCCGGATGTATTGGAATTTTATTACTATATGGGGCTTGCCTATCATCAGAAAGACAAGACTGATGAAGCATTGGAAGTTTTCAGAAAAGGAGTGAATCAGGTAACCGATAAAAGTAATAAGGATATAGTATCAGATTTTTATGCCATTATGGGGGATCTTTATCATATCAAGAAAATGGATGCCGAAGCGTATGCCGCTTATGATTCCGCGCTGGTTTATAAGGAAGACAATATCGGTGCTTTGAACAATTATGCCTACTATCTGTCTGTAGAGCGTAAAAATCTGGATAAGGCGGAAGAAATGAGCTACCGCACCGTAAAGGCCGAGCCCACCAACGGTACCTATTTGGATACTTACGCCTGGATACTTTTTGAGAAAGGTAAATATGTAGAAGCAAAAATCTATATTGATCAGGCCATGCAAAATGATGGAAGCAAAAGTTCCGTGGTTGTAGAGCATTGCGGAGATATCTACTACATGAATGGCGACCGTGATAAGGCTTTGGAATATTGGCAGCAAGCGGAAAAACTGTCCAAAGAGCCTCCGCAGGAGGGTAGTGAAGAACGCAGTGAGAAAGAATTGAAACTACTAAGAAAGAAAATTGCACAAAAGAAATACTTTGCCGAATGATGAAACGTATCTATTTCTATTTGTTTAGCGCCCTGCTGATTGTAGTTGTTTCTTCCTGTTCCTCAACCAGAAATGTGAAGAAAGGGGTGTCTATCGGTAATTTGTCCGAAGCGGAATATATGGAAGAATTGATAAACCGTTCTCCGGCTTGGGACGCGATAACTGCAAAAATGTCACTGGCCGTTGACCTGAATGGTAAGGGCCCGACCAAAGTAAGTGGTACGCTCCGTATGAAACGTGATGAAGTGATCCAACTCTCTATTGCACCGTTTTTAGGTATAGAAGTGGCCCGTGCTGAAATCTCTCCGGATGGAGTGCTGGTTATGGACCGTATGAACAAGCGTTATGTGAAAGTTTCATTTGATGAACTGAAAAATCTGGCAAAAGCCGATTTGGATTTTCATACTTTGCAAGCGTTGTTTCTGAATGAAATTTTCCTTCCGGGAAAGAAGACCCTGACTGCCCGTGACATTTCGGCCTTTGCTGTACGTCCCGAGAATGAAAATGCAGTGATAGAGGTTAAGAATGGCAAACGGTTTGCTTACCGTTTCCGCACCAATACCAATGACGGGTTGTTAAAAGAAAGTCATATCGGGCTGTCCGGCACCAGTTATGGAGTCAATTGGCGTTATGATAAATTCCGTCCATTGGAGCAGAAACAATTTCCGGAATCTATGGTCGTTTCTTTTGAAGGAGCTAAGAAACCGGTAACGGCAGCATTCCAACTTTCCCGCCTTTCTACCAACAAAGATTGGGAAACTCATACCGAAGTACCCAGGAAATACGAAAGAATAGAATTACAAGATTTGCTAAAACAGCTTATTAAATAATGAAACGTATCTTCTTCCTACTCATAGCCTGTTGTTTTCTGAGTACTCTTTCTGCACAGAGTACCCGGAAAATAAGGGAGCTTGAAGCCAAACGGAAAGAACTGCATCAGCAGATTGCCGAGTCCGAGACTCTGTTGCAATCTACTAAAAAGGATGTAAAGAGCCAGTTGGACAATCTTGCTTTGTTGACAGGACAGATTGAGGAGAGAAGAAAATACATTAATACCATAGAGAGCGATGTACATACGTTAACCGGTGAAATTACTTCCTTACAGAAACAGCTGAACAGACTTCAACGCGACTTGAAAGATAAGAAACAGAAGTATGAAACTTCGGTTCAGTATATGTACCGCAACAAGTCCGTACAAGAGAAACTGATGTTTATTTTTTCTGCCGAGAATTTAAGCCAGACTTACCGCCGTATGCGATATGTACAGGAATATGCCAATTTCCAGCGTCTTCAGGGAATGGAGATTGAACGCAAACAGAAACAGGTTACTGCCAAGAAAAGGGAAGTGGAACAGACAAAGAATGCCAAGCAGAATCTTTTGAAACAGGGGGAGGCTGAAAAAGCCAAGCTGGAAATTCAGGAGAAAGAACGTCAGGCTCTCTTGACTAATCTGCGAAAGAAACAAAAAGGTATACAAAGTGAAATAAGTAAGAAAAAACGCTCTGCTCAACAATTGAATGCTCAGATTGACCGTTTGATTGAGATTGAAATAGAAAAAGCGAGAAAGCGTGCAGAGGAAGAAGCCCGTCAGAAAGCTGCTGCCGAAGCTGCTGCAAAAGCGGCGGCAGCCAAGAAAACGGAAAGTGAAAAGACAACTACCGGCAGTGGTACAACAACTTCCAAGTCTGCGGAAAAAGCTGGAAGCACAAAGAAGGTAGCTCCGGTAGAGAAGTTCAGTCTGAATAATGAGGACCGTCAGTTGTCCGGCAGTTTTGAACGCAATCGCGGCATTTTGCCGGTTCCTGTTATCGGTCCCTATGTCATTGTCAGCCATTACGGGCAGTATGCTGTTGATGGTTTGCGCAATGTGAAGCTGGATAATAAAGGAATTGATATCAAGGGCAAACAGGGTGCACAGGCACGTGCTATTTTTGATGGAGAAGTTTCGGCCATCTTCCAGTACAATGGGCTGAATAATATATTGATACGTCACGGTAATTATATATCCGTTTATTGTAACCTTTCTTCTGTGTCAGTTTCCAAAGGAAGCAAAGTCAACACGCGAACTGTCCTTGGTACCATCCATACAGATAGTTCGGGGAATACCGTCTTGCATTTCCAACTTCGTAAGGAAACGGCTAAACTAAATCCTGAATTGTGGTTGGGAAGATGAGAATTGGATAAGTTGCACTGTCGTTTCTATATCACCTGTCATAATAGTAGATTAATGCAGGATTGCCATAAGATGAGGAAATATGCCATAAAATCTGTTGTTGTCATAATAGGTACATCTAGGAGTGTGTGTGAGATATAACATTCTGTATGATAGTAGCTAAAATGGAAAATAGTGGTTTATGCCAGTGGTTTGCTGCTTTCAACCCTGTTTACTCTTTCAAAGAGAATAAAAAAAACATTTATTATTAAAAATAATTCTCCAATTAGTTTTGAGTTCAAGTCTAATTGCGTACATTTGTCCCCTGCATTAAGTATTCTCATAGAAGTACATTAATACTTTTCCAACTTTATTCTTTAGTGATGATAGTAGAATCGTTTGTCTCTCTGTAAGATTCCTAATAGCAAAATAGACTTATTTTTTATTAAAACATTTATTTTAAAATGAACATTTTTATTGCAGGGCTTAGCTATAATATGAGTGAAGCCGAACTTGGAGAATTATTTGCAGAGTATGGTGAAGTTGTTTCTGTTAAAATCATTATGGACAGAGAAACTGGTCGTTCTAAAGGATACGGTTTTGTTGAAATGGCTGAAGACGAAGCTGGAAATAAAGCAATCGCAGCTCTTAACGAAGTTGAAATTGATGGAAAAACTTTGTCTGTATCAGTAGCACGTCCTAAGTCTGATGCACCTCGTCGCAGCTATAACAGCAATAACGGCGGTGGCGGTTATCGTGGTGGAAACCGTGGTGGTGGCTACGGTGGTGGTCGCGGAGACGGTGGCTATGGTGGCGGCAGAAACAGATATTAATCTGTAGATACCCTATAAAATATAAAGGAACCTATCTTGGACGTTAAACGCCGGGGTAGGTTTTTTTTATTATGTCACTTTCCTCCCACATAAAGTTTTTAAAACTTTTTTCTTTGATACCGGGATGTTTTCGAAGTGGAACTGAACCACGGTTTCTACGACATGTTCCTTATGCCGGACTTGCAGCCCTTCCCGGAATAGAACACATACGTCCGTACAGGCCTGCATGTACGCCCGTGTCGGCTTATGCATACGTACGTGCGGCCTCCTGCATACGTACATGTCAAATGCACGAGAAATCTTCATCGGGCATTTTCCCTGACAGGTCGTGATGTTTTTCCAAACTGTCCGCATAAGTTTGGAGAGTTTATCTCTTTGTTCCCGGAAGTTATGCTGGAAACTTCTGCCTGCTTTCCTTTCATCTTTGCAATTTTGTATTTTATCTCTCATGCTCTCATTCATTTGCTAAAATTCCCATGAACAGGCAGTTTTAATGATGAGAGATAGAGTGAGAGATACCTCGAAAGATGAGAGATGTATCTCTCATCCAAGCCAAAAATGTATTATCTTGCATGCGGAATATTACATTTGGAGTCTCCAAAACGTCCGTTCCTTTTTGAAAAATGACAGGACGTATTTCTAAAATGTATGCTCCTTTTTCTAAAACGTCCTGTTGTTTTTATGTATCGGATGCCTGTTTCCCACTGTGTCAGAAAAGCAGGTGTGGCAGTCGGAATGTCTGGAATCTTGTAGCAAGATTCTACAAATCCTGTTACAAGTTTCTCGGAATCCTGTAGCAAGATTCGTGGATTCTTGTCTGTCATTGATGCACCCTCAATGAAAGGCAACTTACCTTGTTTCTAGTTATATCGGCCTGACGTTAATTAGGAAACATTTACAGATAAAAGAAAAAGTGAAATATTTCTTTTTAAAGAAAGAAAATAGGGCTTTTGGGGGAATTAAATATTTGTAAATCAGTATATTATACTTCATTTCTGTGCGGATCAAAATGTATATCTCTTACTAAGAGATATATAATTTGTGGCAAATTTAAGCAAAGTTTTGAGAATTAGAACAATTTAGAGGGGAAAATTAATAAATGAAATAAAAAAAACAATTTTTATTCCATTAAAATAGATACGTCTAGGCACTTTTTTTCGATATAACAAATTGATAATATGCGTATTATGAATTATGGGTATATCTCTTAGTAAGAGATCTATCATTTGCCCTGTATTGGAATATATAAAAATGTATAGTTCTGATAGCGGTAAAAAGGATTAAAAGAGAACAAACATATGGACTATCTATTCTTAAGACGGAACAAAAGAAGCGTAACATCTGAAAGGCAGAGAAACCTGCTTTTCAAGGCTGCTACGTTACAATGGGAAGAACAGTTTGCCGGGAAGGTTGCCGATGGGAGGAAAATAGATTGTGACATATATAAATGTATATTGTATAATCTGGAAATAAAACAAATCTTTTTAGATCATACACTTTCTCTGAAAAAATTTAGTGCCATGATTAATACGAATCAAACCTATCTGTCGAATGTGGTAAACAAATATTTCGGGTGCAATTTAAAGGAACTGCTGAATACGTACCGTATACAGTATGCCAAGGAGTTGCTTCATTCCCAAAAATGTTCACTGGAAGAAATACCCCAGCGATGTGGGTTTGCATCGAAAAGTGCGTTTTATGCTGCATTTGGGAAAATAGTTGGAGTATCTCCTTTGCGCTATTTGTCATGTGAGCGTAATCTTCATGCTTCAGATACTGCAATGTATTTATAATCAGATATGTATAACCAATTTTAGTTTTTTAAATTTATAAATTTAAAGTTTTTCTATTATGAACAAAAAGTTTTTAAGTGCAATCCTGTTCGGAGCCTTAATGGTTTCGTCAACGGGAACATTTGTATCTTGTAAGGACTACGATGATGACATCAAGGATTTGCAAGGACAAATTGACAAGCTTGTTACTCCCGAGACGCTGAATACTCAGATCGCTCAGTTGCAGGCTAACATTGATGCAGCTAAGCAGAGCGCAACCTCTGAACTGGCAACAGCTAAAGCTGCTTTAGAAGCTGCGATAGCAGGTAAGGCTGATGCTGCTGTTATAACAAACTTGACAGAGAAGGTGACTGCTGCTCAGACTAAAGTTGACAACTTGGAAGATAAGTTAGGCACTATTGAGTCTACTTTAAATTCAGTTAAGTCGGATGTCGATAACCTGAAACAAAATGCGGGTAAAGCTGAAATGGCTGAAATTGACCGTAGAATCAAAGAACTTAGAAATGAATTACTGGCTATTATCGGTGATAAACTGAGCAGCTTGGTATTCGTTCCTTCTTTGTATGAAAATGGTATCGAAGCAACTCGTTATCCGTATGCTCAGGGTGTTTATAAAGCACTTACAGGAAAAAGTGAAGGTAAAAAAAATGCTGAAGGTGCTAACTTTACCATTGCAGAGAAAAATACTTTTGCAAATGTAGCAACTGAAGGAAATTATACTATTGGTTCCTTCTCTAAAGCTGTTTATCATGTAAATCCTACAACAGCAAATCTTACTAATGTTGCTTGGGGATTCTTGTATAGTGAACCTGAATATGTGGATGCATCTGTTCGTGCCGCTGCTACTCCTAAGCCCATATATAGCACTAGCAAACAATTGGCTAACGGTGATTTGGAAGTGGTTTATAAAGTGGAAAATCCTGCCGACCTGAAAATTGTAGCAGATAAGAATGTTTCTGTAATGGCCTTGACCGGTACTTATCAGGATGAAGAAGCTAAAGATACGACTGTTACTTCTGATTATGCTGCTATTTTGCCGGCTGTTGTAACCTTCAAAGCTATTGCATTCAATACATTAGAAACTGAGAATGATGCATGTACTTTGGGGGCTAAACAACATGAATTGTATATTAAAGGTGAAGATGCAGCTCAAAAAGATGCAACTATTGACGTTAAGTATAATGGTGGTACTCTTGACTTGACTCAGTATTTGAATGTACATTATACTCAGGCTGATATTAAAGCTGCGGCTGCTGATGCTGAACATCAGATAATGGCATATGCTAATGTCGCTGATTATGGCTTGCACTTTGAATATGAAATGTTAGGTTATAAGACAGGTAGTAACAATACAGAAGAAAACAAGTATGGTACGGTTGATAATAAGGGTATCTTTACTCCTTGTTATGTACAAAATGGCAATACTATTCCTTGTAGTACCGGCGAAGATGGTATTTCTGCTGTAGGTAGAACTCCTATCGTACTGGTTAAGTTGATGGATGGTGAGAATATGGTCCTTGCAGGTTATGTTAAATTGCATATTGTAAAAGATTTGGGTATTCAGACATTACCTGAAGTATTTAATGCAACTGTACCTTATGTATGCGATGGATTCAAAGATGGCATTAAATGGGATGATATGTCCGGTGAAATCATTGAAGCATTGAAGATGACTAAGGCAGAATTTGTTAATTCATTCAATTTTGTGACAGGTAAAACTTACATCACAAAAGACAGTCAGAAGACATTCACTGAAGTTGCAAATAACATATATGGTGATTTGACAATTTCCAGTGACTTTACTGATGTATCAACGACCAATGATGTTATTACATGGACAGCAGATTTTAATGAAATGGATGCAATTTCTAAATTGCCGGGCCGTACTATCACATTGTATGCTTGCTTCCAGTCTAAGACTGATACGAAGTTCTTTGTATATGTACCGTTTACGGTAACTATTGCCGCAAAACCGGAAGTAACATTCGGTGATAAGATCAAGGCTTACTGGTATCCTACTAAAGAATCTACTGTAGCCAAGAGAGATACTGTACGTATGAATGTTCCAAGACCTGCTACTGATGATAAGACTGTGAAGGATTATTATAAAGATTTGGATGATTACTTTGAAGGCAATGTTGTCAAGGTAGCCAAGACTTCTGCAACTCAGAATCAATATTATGATTTGAAGCCGGTTAGTGAAGGTGGTTTGGGTACTGCTTATTCTTATGAATTTGCAGCTGCACAACCTGAGATTGTAGATCCTAATCAAGCTAATGTTAAGTATCAGTTGGTTCGTGGTATTGATCCGACTAAGTTGTATGTAGGTGCAGCAGATGTTGATGGTAATCTTGTAGCTTCAATTGCTGCCGACGGAACCCTTACTTATGCAACTACTGACAATGCTAAGAAGTTGTTGAACTTATATGGTCACTTGATTCCTGAGCATTTTGCAAATGTTGAAATCGTTGCTACTTATGATTATTGCAAATTGGCTTTAGGCACAGAGAACTTTAAGGTACGTTTCTTGCGTCCGGTTGATGTCCTTGATGGTGACCAGGCTAAGTTCATTGATGCTCAGGCTAATGGTTCTTCCATTGTTCTAGGTGATTTGTTTGATCTGAAAGACTGGCGTGAAGAAGCATTGATCGTTAAAAATGCTAATGGCTTGTACGAAAGTGCTGTAGAAAATGGTGTTACTTTGTATCCTTATTATGAATTTAGTACTATTAAAGTTGACATTGCCAATGCAGAATGTGACTTGACCGGTACTGTAAAGAAAGTTTCTGAAGTAACTGATAAGTTGAAATTGTATGTTACAGAAAATGGTGTCGAAAATGCTACTAATACTGTAAGTATTGCAAATGTTGGAACTTTGAATACAACCAAGATTGTTTATAAGAATAATGAAGGTAATGTTCAGAAATTCACATTATGGATTCCGGTAGAGATTACTTACTATTGGGGTACTTTGAAAGCTGTTGCTAAGTGTGATGTTGAATCAACAAAAGCAAACCAGTAATAGAACGAATATTGCATTATTAGCAATTAAATAGGTGAAAGGTGCGTTGGGAATATCAACGCACCTTTTATTATTAATGGATTAATCTTAATTGTATTGGAAATGAAAATAGATAAAATCGTTTTTACTTTATTATTAAGTTGCCTGCTGTTTTCATGTGGTCAGAAAGAAACAAAAGATCGTATGAAAACCTATGCTGATGCAGAAAAAGAATTTGTAAGCTCATTGACAAAGAAAGATTCCATCACCATTCTTGAAATGTCTCAAAAATGTATGGATAGCTTGAAGATGGGTAGCATAGAAGCAGCTTTGAGAATGCTTTATGTGGTAAATAATGGTGAAGTGGTGACACTTTCGGATGAAAATATGGAAGATTTTAAAAAGCATTTTCGTACTTTTCCGGTTATAGATTATCGTTTGGAGTATTTTAGCTTTTCTACTCAAGGATGCAATGACCTTAAATATAAGATTGAATTTGCAAAGAAAGATCTGAATGGTAATGTGCCGACCATGGCGTTTATGTTTAATCCTGTGAAGATTGATGGCGTTTGGTATTTGTGTATAAAGGATCGGAATCAGTCTAGTAAAGAAATTCTGAACCCACGTGCAGGTAATTCTCCGGCTCCCGGTGAAGTGAAATTACGTAAATAGTAAAATGATAAGAATCATTTCTCTTTCAGGTAAAGAGAGAATGGATCCTGATAAGGAGGATCGTTCTCTCTCTATTTTTTTTAGAAAATAGACTCCTGCGTCTGCGTCGTCAGCAATTCCAGCGCCTTGATTCCCATTACAGAATTACCTTTCTGATTCAGTCTGGGACTCCATACCGCAACCGAATAGCGTAGTGGATAAATGGCCGCTATCCCACCTCCCACACCACTTTTCCCGGGAAGACCCACCAGATAAGAAAATTCTCCGGCCTCATCATAAAAGCCGCATGTCTGCATGATTGCATTTATGCGTTTCACCTGAGAAGAAGTCAGTGTGATATTTTCGAACACAAAAGGCTGTTTATGATTGGCGAAAGATAAAAAAGCCTTGGACAAGTCATAACAACTCATCTCTATGGAACATTGCAGGAAATAGAAGCGGAGTACACGTTCTATGTCATTGTCTATGTTATGATGATATTTCAACAGGTTGGCGATTGCCGCATTCAGGTAGCCGTTCTCACGTTCGGATAGAGCTACTTCCTCATTATAGCCAATAGCGTTGTTTCCGCTGATAGAGCGGACAAAGCGAAGATATTCTTCTTCAGGATGCCTCAGATGCTTCAGCAGGATATCGGTCATCACAATGGCGCCGGCGTTAATAAACGGATTCCGGGGAATACCTTTTTCTACCTCCAGTTGCACCAATGAGTTGAAGGCTGTGCCCGAGGGTTCTTTTCCTACTCTTTTCCATAGATTATCTCCTTCAAGGCTTAAACACATGGCAAGTGAAAAGACTTTCGAAATACTTTGGATGGAGAAGCTGGTAGTAGCTTCTCCATGTGAAAATGTTTCGCCTTGTATCGTGTTGATACACATTCCGAACTGATCCGGATTGATTTTGGCAAGCGCCGGAATATAATCAGCCTGTTTGCCGATGGAGGCGTAGGGCTGAATTTCCTGATAAATATCCTTTAGTATCTGTTGATAATCCATATCCGGGTATTTCTTATTTTTCTATATAGTCACCGTTTGCTCTGATTAATTCAATCAGCTTTTCCACAGCCTGATCCTCAGGAATGTTTTTTTCTATACATTCTTTCTTCTTATAAAGGCTGATTTTACCGCGACCGGCACCTACATAACCATAGTCGGCATCCGCCATTTCACCGGGGCCATTGACGATACAGCCCATAATGCCTATTTTCAAACCTTTCAAGTGCGAGGTCGCTGCTTTGATGCGGGCGATGGTCGATTCCAGATCATACAAAGTACGGCCACAGCCCGGGCACGAGATATATTCCGTTTTGCTGGTCCGGATTCTGCCAGCTTGCAGGATGCCAAATGCAGTGGTATCTACCACCGTATGAGCCAGCGGACCCTGATTATACAAGAAGATACCGTCACAAAGTCCGTCAAAGATCAGTGCACCCATATCGGCTGCCGCCTTGATTTGCAGGTCCTCCGCTTCCGTTTCCTGATAATATTGGAAAAATACGATAGGATTCTCCAGACCCTCATTCATCAGTTCATGCGCCAGGGCACGATATTCGCCGATGCGGTTGGGATGATTGCTTTGAGCGATGATAACCACTTCGGGATGCAGCCTGAGGGCTGCGATAACCTCATCATTCATTGCCATATAAGGCAGGAACAAGAATTTCAAATCCGAAGAAGTGTGATGAAGTTCTATCATCTGCTGGTAGTTGAATGCCGGATAGACATTTGGGTCTTCGGGATTCCATGCGTTGGCATCTATCAGATAGGCTACATCGTTGTCTCGTGACTTGGGTACACTTCCGCCGCAGTAGATATAATCAGGCTTAAACTGAGGATGAGTCTCGAATGAACCTTCCAAACGCTCTGCAATGACTACGGGAAGATGATCGCCTCCGATATTCCGGACAGCTTTAGTCTTCCGACGACTGGGAGAGAGGTAGTTGAACTGCGGAGCTTCTTTTCCCGGAATAAAAGGATGTCCTTCTCGGGTTAGTATATAATCAACCAGTTTGCGGGCTACCGGAATTTCGGCTTCGGGAGCCTCGCTCAATGAGACACGAATGGTATCCCCCAAGCCATCGGCAAGAAGTGCTCCTATTCCTAATGCGGATTTTATTCTTCCGTCCTCGCCATCCCCGGCTTCGGTAACACCCAGGTGAAGCGGGAAAGCCATACCTTCCTTTTCCATTTCCTCTACCAGCAGACGGACAGTCTTGACCATCACTACGGTATTGGATGCCTTGATGGAAATAACTACATCACTGAAATTTTCTGTGACACAGATGCGCAGGAACTCCATGCATGATTCCACCATACCTTCGGGCGTATCACCATAGCGGGACATGATGCGGTCCGACAAGGAGCCGTGATTTACCCCGATACGGATAGCGGTGTGATTTTCTTTACAAATATTCAGGAAAGGCACGAAACGGGTGCGTATCTTTTCTATTTCCTGTGCATACTCCTCGTCGGTATACTCCAGTTTCTGGAAAGTGCGTCCCGGATCTACATAGTTCCCCGGATTGATACGTACCTTTTCTGCATATTGTGCTGCTATATCGGCTACTTTGGGGTTGAAATGTACATCGGCTACCAATGGAGTGTCATATCCTTGAGCGCGTAGCCCGATATTGATGTTTTTCAGGTTTTCAGCTTCACGTACACCTTGTGTGGTGAGGCGAACATATTCACCACCGGCATTTATAATGCGTTTGGCTTGTTCCACGCAAGCTTCGGTATCCATGGTAACGGTATTCGTCATGCTTTGGATACGGATGGGATTGTCTCCACCCAGGGGAGTGGCTCCGATATTCACTTCGGAAGATTCGCGGCGGGAGTAATTGAATAAATCCATATTTAGTGATTAATGGTTAGTGGTTAGTGATTAGTGGGCTGCGCTGGAATGCCGCATGGATATTAACCACTTACCACTAATCACTAACCACTAGTTAATTCGTTTTATATTCGAACTTGACTTCTTTTAGTTCTTCGTTGGCTTTCACGATTTTCTTTTTCAAGCCGGTTTTGTAGTCAGCAAACTTGGCTGCCAGCTCTGTGTCACTCAATGCCAACATTTGCACAGCGAGGATGGCGGCGTTCATGGCTCCATTGATGGCAACGGTTGCTACAGGAATTCCGGGAGGCATCTGGATGATAGAGTAAAGTGCGTCCACACCGTCAAGAACAGAGCCTTTTACGGGTACACCGATAACAGGCAAGGTGGTGTTTGCAGCAATTACGCCGGGAAGTGCGGCAGCCATACCGGCAGCGGCAATGATTACTTTAATGCCACGGCCTGCGGCATTCTTTGCGAAATCTTCAACGGCTTCGGGAGTACGGTGGGCCGAGAGAGCGTTCATTTCGAAAGGTACGTGCATCTCGTCCAGTAATTTGGCAGCTTTCTCCATGACGGGAAGGTCGGAAGTGCTACCCATGATAATGCTTACGATAGGTTTCATTGTTTTTTGTTATTGTTTGGTTTATATATTTACTTCAGGCACGGATTATACGGATGAACGCGGATAGAAAAATCCGTGAGATCCGCGTAATCCGCGCCTAAACAATTCCCTGAAGAGAATCTATCTTATTCGTTAACTAATGCCTTGTATGCTTCAGCATCCAGCAAGTCATTAACGTCACTAACGTCATTGGGTTTAATTTTAATCAGCCAGCCTTCGCCATACGGGTCTTTGTTTACCAGTTCGGGGTTGTCGGCCAATGCTTCGTTCTGTTCCAAAACTTCTCCTGCAACGGGAAGGAACAGGTCCGAAATGGTTTTTACTACTTCAATAGTACCGAAAACTTCGTCTTTTTCCAAAGTTTCTCCTTCAGTAGTGATGTCTACGAATACGATGTCACCCAATTGTTCTTGTGCATAATCAGTGATGCCAACATAAGCGATATCACCTTCTACCCGTATCCATTCGTGTTCTTTGGTATACTTTACATTGCTTGGAAATTCCATAATGCTTTTTAATTTATAAGGTTAATACTAATTTTTTTTCAAATAAACAAAATTCCAATGACACCGCAAAACAATCCGACAATAAATCCGGCTAAAACTTCTAATAAAGTATGCTGTTTTACGATGATTCGGGCTGTACCCAGCATCCCGGATAGCAAAATGAAAAAACAGAGCCACCATACCGGGTTGAAATTGAATATAAAGCTATAAGATAACAATCCGCCTACCATCATGCCGCTGCTTGCCACATGTGTACTGATTTTCCACTTGAAGTTGATCAGTGTACAAAGTATCATGCAGATAAGGGCGGCAACGATTATGCCTGACATATAGCGTGGCAGGTGTATCTTGTACATGGTGATCAGACAAGTGACGTAGCTGATAATGGTCAGCGCATAAGGGACGAAGCGTTTTTCGCGGTGTCCCAATTCATGAATGCCCCAGCCGTTTATCTTTTGAAACAGGTAAATGGCGAGCATCGGCATCAGAATGGTGAAACAGTAAACAATGCCCAGCACTACCAGCTTGTACTGGATAGGCATGATGCGAAGATAAGTAAAGAAGAAAAGTAGAAAGAACGCCACAAAAGGAATCATAAAGGGCGTGAATATGCCGGATATGACGCGTGAACTGACTTCAAGCGGACTATTCTTCTTGACTACTGCTATTTCCTCGGTTGTTTCGTTAGCTTCCATATTGTTTTATATTATCTCCTTAATCGTGCGACGGGAATGTTAAGCTGTTGGCGGTACTTGGCTACGGTACGGCGGGCTATGGGGTAGCCTTTCGTCTTTAGTATTTCAGCCAATTCATCGTCGGTGTAAGGTTTCCCCTTGTCTTCGGCATCTACACATTCTTTTAGTATGCGTTTGATTTCGCGGACGGAGAGTTCTTCGCCATCCTCGGTGGTATAACCGTCACTGAAGAAGAACTTTAACGAATAGATGCCATAATTTGTTTGTACATATTTGCTGTTGCTTACGCGTGATATGGTGGAGATATCCAGTCCGGCACGTTCGGCAACGTCTTTTAATATCATAGGTTTCAGCAGTGACTCATCTCCTTCCAGGAAGAAAGGCCGTTGAATGTCTATAATAGCTTGCATGGTGGTAAGCAGTGTGTGCTGGCGTTGTTTCACGGCATTGATAAAGCCTTGTGCAGCATCCACTTTCTGTTTCAGGAACATCAGTGCGTCTTTTGAAGCTTTGCTTTGGTTATCCTTGTTGCGGGTATGCTCGTCCAGCAGTTCGGTGAACTGACGGCTCAGGCGCAGTTCGGGAACATTACGATTGTTCAGATTCAGGATGATGGTGCCGTCTTCATACGTTTCTACAATGAAGTCGGGGATAATCTGCTGCATATTTTTACCCATCGCTTCACCCAGTGAACTGCCCGGACGGGGATTCAGTTTGGTAAGATCGGCTACCGCTTCATTATATTGTTCTTCGGTAATGCCTAGCTTCTGGATGATTCTCTCTTTATTTTTACGAGTGAATTCATCACAGCATTTACCGATAATGTCCAGTTCAATTTGTTTCAGCGGTGAATCGGCTTTTCTCTGTATCTGTAGCAGCAGGCATTCCTGCAAACTGCGAGCGCCGATGCCTGCCGGATCAAAGTCCTGAATGACTGCCAGTATTTTGTTCAGTTCCTCTTCGGTGGTATAAAGGCCCCGGTAGATGGCAAGTTCGTCCATGATGGACTCTATATTTTTACGTAGCAGGCCATCATCGTCCAATGACCCGATCAAGTATTCGGCTATGTCATTTTCTTCGGGAGTGAGTTCCTGCATTTGCAGCTGGTCTTTCAATATTTCGTAAAAGGATACCGCGTCCGAGAAAGGGATTTCTTCAGCCACCCCTTCTTTGGAACGGTTGTGCTCTTGTAATTTATAATCGGGAATATCATCTTCATTGCTGTAGTCACCTAATGAAAAATCCTCGTTGGGATCTGTATTTCCTTCTTCATTATCAGCAAATTCTGTATGGTCATCCTCATTTTCGGGTGTTTCTCTTCCTTCCTCCAGGGCCGGATTGTCCAGTATTTCGGAATGGATACGTTCCTCCAGCTCCACTGTGGGTAACTCCAGCAGTTTCACAACCAGTATCTGTTGTGGAGATAAGGTTTGTATCTGTTGCTGGGCTTGTGTTTGTACTTGACGTGAGCCTTGTGCTATCATACTTTCTAGTTCCTTGTTTGTTGCGACAAAAATAACGAATTGTATTGTAATAATCTTCCTTTTTTCTGGGATTATTTTAGGAGGATGGCTATCTTTGCCTGTCATCTATACAAAAAACACAAGATTATGTTTGCAAAAGAAACTTATGTAACCCGACGTAACCGCTTGAAAAAAAGCGTGGGAACAGGCCTCTTGCTATTTCTGGGCAATGAGGAGAGTGGTATGAACTATGAAGACAATACGTATCATTTCCGCCAGGATTCTACTTTCCTTTATTTTTGGGGGTTGCCCTATGCCGGATTGGCTGCCATTATGGATGTGGAGGAGGACAAGGAAATCATCTTTGGGGATGAACTGACTATGGATCATATTGTATGGATGGGTACCCAGCCTACTTTGCACGAGAAGGCACAGAGAGTAGGGGTGACTGAAACCCGGCCTGCCGCAGATTTGAAAAAGTATCTGGAACAGGCGGTTGCCAAGGGACAGTTGATTCATTATCTGCCTGTTTATCGTGCGGAGCATAGACTGAAACTAATGGATTGGCTGGACATTAAGCCCGGTGCGGAACAGCCCTCCGTCCCCTTTATTCGCGGAGTGGTGAACCTGAGAAATTATAAGACTGCCGAAGAATTAGTCGAGATAGAGCGTGCCTGCAATGTAACTGCCGATATGCACATCACAGCGATGAAAGTGCTACGTGCAGGCATGAAGGAGTGTGAGGTGGCTGCTGCCCTGGAAGCGGTGGCGCAGGCCAATGGTTGCGGACTTTCGTTTCCTACTATTGCCACGGTATGCGGACAGACTTTGCATAACCATTATCATGGGCATACGGTGAAACCGGGTGATATGTTGCTGGTGGATGCCGGTGCGGAAACGGAAATGGGCTATGCAGGTGATATGTCGTCTACAATTTGTGTGGATAAGACGTTTACTACCCGTCAGAAGGAAGTATACGATATTCAGGTTGCGGCTCATACGGCGGCGGTTCGTGTATTGAAACCCGGAGTACCTTTTAAAGAAGTGTATGAACTGTCTTGCCGGGTGATTTGTGAAGGGCTGAAAGGCTTGGGCATTATGAAGGGTGATCCTGCCGAGGCGGTGGCTGCCGGTGCGCACGCCATGTTCTTCCCTTGCGGATTGGGGCATATGATGGGATTGGATGTGCACGATATGGAGAATCTGGGAGAGGTATGGGTAGGCTATGACGGTCAGCCGAAGAGCACCCAGTTCGGACGTAAGTCGTTGAGGCTGGCCCGACCTTTGGAACCGGGATTTGTACTTACTATAGAACCGGGTATCTATTTTATTCCCGAATTGATTGATTATTGGAAAGCGGAAAGACGCTTTGAAGACTTTATCAACTACGATAAATTGGAGAGTTATCGCGACTTTACAGGGTTGCGTAATGAAGAGGATTATTTGATAACGGAAGACGGAGCACGCCTTTTGGGAAAGAAAATTCCTTTTACCACGGAAGAGGTGGAAGCTTTGAGATAAATGGCGCTATCGTCCACCGTAGGGGCAGATTGAATCTGCCCGATAACACTCTGAAAGGTGGATTTGTGGATGTATTACTCCCAAGGTCGTGACCGCTGGTTCGGGCGGAAGCATTCCGCCCCTACGGTGGATGAAAACGCGATTTACTGCTTTAGCTTGTAGGTAATAAGATTCACGTACAGTAATAATTATCCGCCTATTGTCGCTTGAAAACCATACTCTTCAAATATCCGGATACATCGTTGTTGTACTTCCTCGGATGGCGTTTGCATCTTATATCCTTTGGGATTATAAACACTATCCAATTTTTCATGTTTCCCTTTTCCTATATCATGATAGGGTAGCACATTTATTTTTTCAGGATGTCGGGGTAGCCTGGCTAGAAATTCGGCGGAGCGTTTTATATTCTCTTCGTCCGCATTCACTCCTTCAATCAATGGAATGCGGATATAATAAGGAAAGCCGGCTTCCGCCACTCTGCGGATGTTTTCCAAAATTAATTCATTGGGAACATCACAGAATGTCCGGTGTACGGCACTGTCCATTGATTTCAGGTCAATAAGCAATAGCTCACAGTTCTGCATCACTTCATCCACCGTTTCTTTACGTGCAAGTAACGTGGTATCCACCGCCCGATGAATCCCTTGCTGTCCACAGCGTTTCAGCATATCAATCAGAAAATCGGGATGTAGCAATGGTTCCCCGCCACAAAAAGTGACCCCGCCGCCCGACTGGTCCATAAATGGAATTTCCTTTTCAATTTCATGCATCAGGTATTCGGGAGTATATTCCGTTCCTGATATCTCGATAGCCATTGCCGGACATTCTTCAGCACAACGTCCGCACAGCACACATTTATGTTTGTCGGTGACAATACCTTCGGAAGTCAGTGCCAAAGCCCCGTTGGGACACACTTGCAGACAAGTTCCACAGCCAAGGCATTTCTTGGCTGTGTAGAGTTTGTCTTTGCCGTTACGAATGC
This sequence comes from Bacteroidaceae bacterium, assembly GCA_963651205.1. Lineage (GTDB taxonomy): Bacteria > Bacteroidota > Bacteroidia > Bacteroidales > Bacteroidaceae > Phocaeicola. The sequence goes on along the minus strand of CAVJPC010000091.1, from coordinate 78,220 downwards.
CTTCGGGATTATGGCACCATACGCACGATAGCGGGCATCCTTTCATGAAAAGCGTGATGCGGATGCCCGGTCCGTCATTGATAGCATAGCGTTTGATGTCGAAAATAAGACTCATCTTGTCAGAAGGTTTCTTGTGCCGTGCGGGCTATTACGTCATATTGTAAATCTGCATTCATATCATTGAAATAATCACTGTATCCGGCTACACGTACCAACAGGTCCCGGTATTCTTCAGGATGCTTCTGGGCGGCATGCAGGGTAGCGGTATCTACTATATTGAACTGAATGTGGTGGCCGCCTAAAGCAAAATAGCTGCGGATGAGGCTTGCCAGTTTGGCTATGTCTTCATCGCGTTTCAGCAGTGAAGGCAGGAAGCGCTGGTTCAGCAGAGTGCCTCCACTCTTCACCTGGTCCAGTTTCCCTAATGATTTCACCACGGCAGACGGTCCGTGGGTATCTGCTCCGTGTGAGGGTGAAGTACCATCACTGATGGCACGTCCGGCCAGACGGCCGTTGGGCGTGGCGTTCATCACCTTGCCGAAATAAACGTGACAGGTGGTGGACAGCATGTTCAGATGGAAACATTCGCCTTTGGTGTTCGGTTTTCCTTCGATGGCATCGTAAAGATCATTAAAGACCCGGACGGCGATGCGGTCTGCATACTCGTCATCGTTACCGAAGAAAGGGGTACGGTTCAGTATGAACTGGCGCATGGCTTCCTGTCCTTCGAAGTTGGTGTCGGTGGCATGGATGATTTGTTCCATGCTGAATTTCCGTTCTTCGAATACATGTTTTTTCAGAACGGAGAGGCTGTCGGTAATTGTTCCCAATCCGGTACATTGAATGTAGGTCGTGTTATAACGCGGTCCGCAGTTATAATAATCCTTTCCTTTGGCGATGCAGTCGTCAATGAACAAGGACAGGAAAGTGGCGGGGGCATACTTGGCAAACATACGGTCAATGTAGTTGCTGACACGTACTTTCATATCTACAAAATAATGTATCTGTTTAAGGAAAGCGTCATAAAGTTCCTCATAAGTCCGGAAGGTACGGGGATCACCTGTTTCCAGCCCTACTTTCTTGCCTGATACGGGGTCGGTTCCATTGTGCAGGGTGACTTCAAAGACTTTGGGCACGTTCAGGTAGCCGGTCAGTACATACGCTTCTTTTCCGAAAGCGCCTACTTCTATACAACCGCTGCATCCACCTTCGCGGGCATCTTCCGGTGTCTTTCCCTGTCGCATCAGTTCCATGACATAAGTATCGGGGTTGAATACGGACGGATAGCCGTAACCTTTGCGGATTACTTTGCAACCTTCGCGCAGGAAACGCTCCGGAGTACGCACACTGATATGCAGGGCGCTGCCGGGTTGCAGCAGATGGAGATCACTCACGGTCTCAAGCATGATATAGGATACTTCGCTGACTCCGTCACTGCCATCGCGTTTGATACCCCCGATATTCAGATTGGTGAAATCATTGTAGGTACCGCTTTCTTTGGCGGTGATGCCGACTTTGGGCGGGGCGGTCTGGTTATTTACTTTGATGAAGAAGCAGGACATCAGTTCTTTGGCTTCTGCACGGGTAATAATTCCTTCCTTCAGATCCTTTTCATAGAAGGGGGCAAGATGCTGATCGAAATGTCCCGGATTCATGGCATCCCATCCATTCAATTCGGTGATAGTGCCCAAATGGACAAACCAGTACATCTGTATGGCTTCCCAATAAGTACGGGGAGCATGGGCAGGAACCCACCGGCAGACTTCCGCTATCTTTTTCAATTCTTCTTTGCGTTTCGGGTTGGTTTCCTCTTCGGCCATTCGCCCGGCCAGTTCGGCATGGCGTTCGGCAAAAATGATGGCAGCGTCACAAGAGATGGACATGGCGGTCAGTTCTTCCTGTTTGTCGGTCGCTTCGGGATCATTCATGAAATCCAGATTTTCCAATTCATGGGCAATGCGTTCTTTCAGATCCAGCATTCCGTATTGATAGACTTTTCCGTCCAGGGAAGTATGACCGGGGGCACGTTGTTCCATAAATTCGGTGAACATACCGACTTCATAGGCTTCTTTCCATTCTTTGGGGACATGATTGAAGATACGTTCTCGCTGGGTGCGCCCTTTCCAATAGGGAATGACCTCGCGTTCATAGGTGTCTATATCTTCCTGACTGATGGTGTAACGCTGCAATTCACGGGTGTTCAGTACGTGAAGGTCTTCCACACTGTGGCAGGTCAGTTCGGGAAAGGTGGATACGGCTTTGGGGCGTGGTCCGCGTTCGCCTACAATCAGTTCGTCCTTACCTATATATATAGTTTTTCGTTGGCAGATTTCAAGAAAGTTCAGCGCTCTCAAGACAGGAATAGGGTGTTTCCCTTCGTTTTCTTTATAAAATGCGGTCTCTATCAGGGCACGTTCTATGGACAGGGAAGGCTGTGCGTCAAAGGATTCCTGACGCAGGCGTTGGATACGGTCTGTCATACCGTTGGTTGTTGTTTCCATATGGGGTTTAAAAAAGGTTTGTTACTGATATTATGGGGAATAAAGGTTACTATCATTGCGCTGTAGGAGGGAGCAACCCCCATAGCCGTCAAACTAAGGAAAACTTCCACTGTAGGGGCGGAATGCTTCCGCCCGAATGCATCCACAAATCCACCTTTCAGAGTGTTACCGGGCAGATTCAATCTGCCCCTACGGTGGACGAGAGCGTGATTTATCTCTTAGCTTGACGGTTATGGGGCAAACCCCGCCCCTACAAGGAGACGACAGCCTGATGGTGGAAAGAAATGTTCTAGCAATAGAACATCAGGCAGTTGAACAGTTTTCTATAGCCTTTAGGGTGCATTTGTTTATACTTGTCTAAATAATGGTCGAAATTACTGTTTGTTTTGCACATAAACAAACCTTATCCGCTGTTTTATAACAGATTAATACCGAAAACTGCTGCCTCCCAGGAATTCTCTCAATAAAGAAGTGGGAGGTAACTCTTTATCTTGCACAGAAGCAAAATATTCCAGGAACTTGCGTAGACGGTAAGCCTCCGAATATTCCGGCTTGTTATTGGGGACATTCCTTAAAATAGGGATAGCATAATCTTTCATGATGGCCAGTTCAAACAACAAAGCGGAATTGAACATGGCATCTGCATTTTCCTGATACGGGAAAATCCATTTTTCCTCTCCGGCACGTACACTGGGCCATCTCCTGATAGTTTCTTCTGCAGAATAACCACGGTATTTGTAATCGCGGATGATGCGGCGTAACAGACGGTTATCCGTGGTCGGGATGTAATTATGGTTGTCCAGCAAGATGGTGGTCAGTGCTGATACATATATTTTATATTTGTTTTCGGCAGGGATATGAGGAGTCAATTCGGGATTGAGTGCATGAATGCCTTCCAGAATCAATATCATGTTGTCGTCAATCTTTAGTTTGTCACCTTTAAATTCTCTTCTTCCCGTAGTAAAGTTAAAGCGTGGCAGTTCCACTTCCTCACCACGGAGCAGTTCTTGCAGTTGCTTGTTGAAAAATTCCAGATCCAGAGCATACAGCGATTCGTAATCATAATCCCCTTTTTCGTCTTTCGGTGTATCTTCGCGGTCAACAAAATAGTTGTCCAGAGAGATGGGGTAGGGCTTCAGTCCGTTTGCCATCAACTGAATGCTGAGGCGTTTGCTGAAAGTCGTTTTACCCGAAGAGGATGGTCCGGAAATAAGGACCAGCTTTACTCTTTGGCCATTTTTTCCCCGGTAGTGTATCTCGTCGGCAATATTAGAAATTTTCTTTTCCTGCAAGGCTTCGGATACATTAATCAGGTCGGTGGCATATCCTTCATTACATGCCACATTGAAATCGCCTACAGTACCCACACCTAAAATCTGATTCCAGCGTCGGTGCTCTTTGAATACTTCCAGCATTTTTTCCTGTTTGACCACTTCCTCCAACACTTCCGGATTCTGACGGTTGGGGACGCGCAGCAACAGGCCGTCATAGTATTTCACGATGTCGAAATTGCGGATGTATCCGGTGCTGGGCAACAGGCTGCCATAATAATAATCTATGGTGTCTTCCAGCGTATAATAATAGGAGTAAAGTTCGCCCGAAGTCTCAAGTAACCTTACTTTGTCCATCATTCCTTTCCGGCGGAACAATTCCACAACTTCTGTTGTGTGGCATTCAAAACGATGGAAGGGGATATTGGCTTCAACAATTTCCTTCATCCGCCGCTTGATGCGCATGACATCATCCAGTCCTGTTTCCCGTCCTATTTGCAAATCGCAATAATACCCTTTGGATACGGGATGTTCAAGCATGATTTTGCCGTCAGGGTAGAGATCTTCCACCGCCTTACATAGGATGAAGCAAAGAGAACGGACATAGGTGCGCATTCCCGAAGAACTCAGCATGTCCAGGAACTCTACATCTTTATTATTATAGGCCCGGTAATTAAGTCCTTCGACCTTGTTATTGACCTTGGCACTGACCGGCCCATAGGGGATATCCAGATTAAAACCATTATAAATATCCAAAAGTGAGCTTCCGATTGGGAAGTTCTTTGAAATATTGTTATTTTTGCAACAGATTTGTAACATAATCGTAATATTTATTACTAACGTAGTGAAATCGGCTGGTAATTTACCGAATAAAAGGGAGATGAGCCAATTTTCTACCAAACTAATTAAAGATGGAGTATTCTTTTTATGATTTCTTAAAGCTGCTGGGCTCACTGGCGCTATTCCTTTACGGAATGAAAATCATGAGTGAGGGTCTGCAAAAATTTGCAGGAGACAGACTACGCAAAATCCTCACAGCGATGACCACCAACCGGGTAACCGGAGTTCTAACCGGTGTACTTATCACTGCGTTAATTCAATCCTCTTCCGCCACTACCGTTATGGTAGTAAGTTTCGTTAATGCCGGGCTCCTTACACTTTCGCAATCTATCGGAGTCATCATGGGGGCAAATATCGGTACCACTGTCACCGCATGGATTATATCCGCGCTGGGCTTTAAGGTGGATATTGCTGCTATGGCGCTTCCATTACTGGCTATTGGCGTACCCTTATTATTTTCAGGAAAGAGTAACCGTAAATCCATCGGGGAATTTATATTCGGTTTCTCTTTTTTGTTTATGGGCCTTTCTCTATTGAAAGCGAATGCTCCCGACTTAAGTAGAAACCCCGAAATGCTGTCTTTTGTTCAGAACTATACCGATATGGGTTTTGGTTCTGTTATCTTGTTTGTTATCATTGGTACCATTCTGACCATGATTGTACAAGCGTCGGCAGCAACGATGGCCATTACTTTGATTATGTGTGCTAATGGCTGGATCAGTTTTGAACTGGGCGCTGCATTGGTGCTTGGTGAGAATATTGGTACTACCATTACAGCCAATCTGGCTGCATTGACTGCCAATACGCAGGCCAGGAGGGCTGCGCTGGCTCACTTGGTTTTCAATGTTTTCGGGGTCATTTGGGTATTATGCCTCTTCAAGCCGGTGACAATGGGGGTATCTTGGTTTGTAGAAGATATCATGAGAACAGCAGATCCGGCAGTTGCCGTATCCTTTAAGCTGTCTGCTTTCCATACCACCTTTAATATATGCAACGTGCTGATTCTAATCTGGTTCGTGAAACTGATAGAAAAGACGGTTTGCAAGATCATTCCCCAGAGAGAGCAGGACGAAGAATATCGTTTGCGCTTTATTACAGGCGGTATGCTTTCTACGGCAGAACTTTCCATTTTGCAGGCACGTAAAGAAATTAATCTTTTTGCAGAGCGTACTCATCGGATGTTTGGGATGGTGCGTGATCTGCTTCATACCACGAATGACAATGACTTCAACAAATTGTTCAGCCGTATTGAGAAGTATGAGAATATCAGTGATAACATGGAGGTGGAGATAGCCAATTATCTGAATCAGGTGTCCGACGGGCGTTTGAGTTCTGAAAGTAAGTTGCAGATTCGAGCTATGCTTCGTGAAGTGACTGAAATAGAAAGTATTGGTGACAGCTGTTATAATTTGGCCCGTACTATCAATCGCAAACACCGCAGCGATATGGATTTTACTCCGAAACAGTATGACCATATCCATCAGATGTTCCAGCTGACAGATGATGCCTTGTCGCAAATGGTTTCTTTGGTAGAGGATGATCATCATTTGGTGGATGTGAACAAGTCATTCAATATAGAGAATGAAATAAATAATTATCGCAACCAGCTGAAGAACCAGAATGTGCTGGATGTGAATAATAAGGAATATGATTATCAGATGGGTGTACACTACATGGATATCATTGGCGAATGTGAAAAATTGGGAGATTACGTGGTCAATGTAGTGGAGGCCAGCAGTAATGTGAAGGAAAAGAAATCCTAACCTGACAAGGTGATGGCAGACAGACTGACGACATAGGCGCAGAGGCACAAGGTTTTTAACCCGTGATGGATTAAATACTTTGTGCCTCTGTGCCTTTTTTGATAAAGTATATAATGAAGAGAGTTTAAATAAAAGAAAATCTACATGTCGATATTTGTTTTTTTGAAACTGATAGGCTCGCTGGCACTTTTGATGTATGGTATGAAAACCATGAGCGAGGCCCTACAAAAATTGACAGGTGGGCATTTGCGCCATATTTTGGGCGCTATGACCACGAATCGCTTCACCGGACTGTTGACAGGTGCATTTGTGACCGCCTCCGTACAGTCTTCCACTGCAACAACGGTAATGACCGTCAGTTTCGTTAATGCGGGACTGCTGACTTTGGGACAAGCTATCTCTGTGATCATGGGAGCCAATATCGGTACAACGGTGACTGCCTGGATTATGTCCGTCTTCGGGTTCCAGATAGACATGAACAATCTTATTTTCCCTCTTTTTGCCCTGGCTGTCCCCCTTATCTTTTCTAACAAGAGCCAAAAGAAGTCTTTTGGAGAATTTGTTTTCGGGTTCTCATTCATGTTCCTGGGGTTGACCACCCTGCGTGAGAATGCCATGCACATGGATCTGGAGCATAATGCAGCTATCATCAGTTTTATTACTTCCTGCAAGGAGTGGGGATTCTTTTCTATTTTACTGTTCCTGTTGATTGGTGGTATAATAACGATGTGCGCACAGTCTTCTGCTGCGGTTATGGCTATTACATTGATTCTCTGTTCCAGCGGTGTGCTTGATTTATATTTAGGTATTGCGCTGGTGATGGGTGAGAATATTGGTACTACGGTAACTTCCAACATTGCTGCTCTGACAGCCAATTCGCAGGCGAGGCGGGCGGCACTGGCTCATTTTATTTTCAATATGTTCGGAGTAGTGTGGATATTGTGTATTTTCCATCCGTTTGTAGACATGGTAAGCGGAATGATTGACCGTATCTTTCCGGGAGTATCGCCGGAGGTGGCTATTACTTATAAGTTGTCTGCCTTCCATACCGCCTTCAATATTTGCAATGTCTTGATCCTGATTTGGTTTATCAAGCCGATTGAGAAAGTGGTTTGCTGGGTAATCAAACCGAAGGAGGATGAGGAAGAGTTTCGTTTGCGTTTTATCACCGGTGGTATGCTGTCTACAGCGGAACTGTCTATTGTTCAGGCAAGGAAAGAGATTAATCTTTTTGCCGAGCGTACCCGCCGTATGTTCGGTATGGTGCGTGACTTGCTGCATACTACGAACGAGAACGACTTCAACAAGCTGTTCAGCCGCATAGAGAAATATGAGAATATCAGCGACAATATGGAATTGGAGATAGCCAATTATCTGAATGAGGTTTCCGAAGGACGTCTGAGCTCTGAAAGTAAACTGAAGATACGCACCATGCTGCGTGAAGTGACGGAACTGGAAAGTATCGGCGATAGCTGCTATCACTTGGCACGTACTATCAACCATAAATTCAGGGGGAATGAAGACTTTACGGAAAAACAATACGGTCATATTCATCAGATGCTCCAACTGACGGACGATGCGTTGCATCAAATGGTGTCTTTAGAAGAGGATGAGCATCATTTGGTTGATCCCAATAAATCATTCAATATAGAGAACGAGATCAATAACTACCGTAACCAGTTGAAGAATCAAAATGTATTGGATGTGAATAATAAGGAATACAATTATCAAATGGGAGTCCATTATATGGATATAATCAGCGAATGTGAAAAACTGGGTGACTATGTGGTCAATGTCGTTGAGGCACGTACGGACATAAAGGAGAAGAAGATATAACTTTTACTTTTGCAGAAACAAGCAAAAGAAAAGCGTGGGACGGGGATGTCTCACGCTTTTTTATGAATCAATTTCAGGTGATTACTTTTCGATGTCAACCAGTTCAACTTCGAAGATCAAAGTAGAGAACGGTTTGATCTGACCGGCTTCACGTGCACCGTAAGCCAAGTCTTGAGGAATATAAAGTTCCCATTTAGAACCTACAGGCATCATAGTCAGAGCTTCAGTCCAGCCTTTGATAACTTGGTTAGCTTTGAATGTAGTCGGTTCTTTACGATCATATGAGCTGTCAAACTGAGTACCGTCAATCAAAGTACCTTTATAGTTTACTTTTACTTTGGAAGAATCAGTAGGGATAGCACCGTTACCTTCTTTAATGACTTTATACTGCAAACCGCTAGGAGTCGTTTTAACACCTTCTTTGCCTGCATTTTCAGCCAGGAACTTTTCACCGGCGGCTTTGTTTTCTGCAAACTGAGCTTCAGTAGCTTTTTCTTTGATAGCTTCTGCTTTAGACTGAACGTAAGCGTTAGCTTCCTCCATAGTAACAGTCATGCCTTTTTTCTGTAAAGCAGCCATGAAACCTGCCAGGAAGTTTTCTTTGCTTAAAGTTTGAGTGGAATCTTTTCCGAAAATACGCTGGCTCATCATGTCGAACATACGTCCGCCAACTTGCTGGCCAATCTGAAGACCTGCCATGTAAGCAGCGTCTTTAGGGCTTGTCTTGCTGGTACCTTCTTTCACGCCTCTGATGAAATCGGCCATATAAGCTGTGTCAACACCCAGTTGCTGGCTCATATACATATCCAGACCTTGTGTGTTAGTGATACCCATCATGTAAGAAAGTGAGTCTACGTCATTCTTCATGTTTGCTTTCGGTGCTTGAGCTGTACAAGAAGCCAAGCTGGCTGCAGCAGCGATCGCTACAAAAAAACTAATTTTTTTCATTTGCCTTAAATGCTTTAATAATAATTATAATACTTCGATTAATTCTACTTCAAAAATCAATGTGCTGTGAGGAGGAATCATTTCGCCTGCCTGCTGTGCGCCATAAGCCAGTTCCGAAGGAATGAAAAGTCTCCATTTAGCACCTTCAGTCATCAGTTGGAGAGCTTCCACCCATCCTTTGATAACTTGGTTTACACCGAAGATAGCCGGTTCGCCGCGTTTGACAGAACTGTCGAACAAAGTGCCGTCAATCAATGTGCCTTCATAATGACATTTTACACGGTCGGTTGCACTCGGTTTCTTGCCGTTGCCTTCTGTAATCACTTCGTACTGCAAGCCGCTGGGCAGTGTTACCACTCCCGGTCTTTTTGCATTTTCTTCCAGGAATGATTTTCCTTTTTCAATGTTTTCGGCATTCATTGTAGCTTCCAGCTCTTCGAAGTACTTGTTTACGATTTCACGCGCTTCGTTGTGGCTGATAGCTGTTTCTTTTCTATCTAATACGTCTTTGATTGCTTGAGCAAAGTCTTCAACATTAATACCTTGAGCACCCATGCTCAATAAATTCTGGCCAATACCAAGGCCGATGGCGTAACTGAATTTATCCATAACTGTTTATTTTATAAGATGTTTTATACAAAACGCACAAAGGTAGGTGTTTTATTTGAATGAATCTGTTTTTAACAATTTAATTTTTCTTATTTTTGTGTGTTTCGTTAAAAGAGGAGGATTAAAAATGAAGAATTTGGTAGTTTTAACAGGCGCCGGAATGAGTGCCGAGAGTGGCATCAGTACATTTCGTGATGCAGGCGGTTTATGGGATCAATATCCTGTGGAACAGGTAGCTACCCCGGAAGGGTATGCGGCAAATCCCAAGTTGGTGATTGATTTTTATAATGAGCGTCGCAAACAATTGCTCACTGTAAAGCCCAACCGGGGACATGAGTTGGTAGCCGAGATGGAAAAGTATTTTAATGTGACTGTCATTACTCAGAATATTGATAACTTGCATGAACGTGCCGGAAGTTCGCGCGTTGTGCATTTACACGGTGAACTGACCAAAGTGACATCCAGTCGGCAGCCCGGTAATCCTAATTATATTAAGGACTTGAAACCGGAAGAATACGAAGTACATATGGGGGATTTGGCTGGGGATGGTTCCCAGTTGCGCCCGTTCATTGTATGGTTTGGAGAATCAGTCCCTATGATTGAAACAGCGATTGATTATGTTGAAACAGCAGATATTTTCCTGATTATAGGAACTTCACTGAATGTGTATCCGGCTGCGGGATTATTGAATTATGTGCCTGCCGGAGTTCCTGTTTATCTGATAGATCCTAAACAAGTGCCTATTGCATCGGGACGCCAGGTGCATGTTATTCGGAAAGGTGCCTCCGAAGGGATGGAAGAACTTAAAAAAATAGTAGTGGGATAGTTTGTAAGTAAACAATTTCCTTGTATATTTGTTATGTATTTAAAGAACATTTAAAACATAAAACAGAGACAATTATGAAAAAGTACGTTTGCACAGTATGTGGTTGGGTTTATGACCCTGCAGAAGGAGATCCCGAAGGTGGAATCGCTCCAGGAACAGCATTTGAAGATATTCCAGATGATTGGGTTTGCCCTCTTTGCGGAGTAGGAAAAGACGACTTCGAAGTTCAGGAAGACTAATCCATCTTATAAACAGAATATCAAACAAGCGGAGAAATCTTCCGTGTGGATATATCAGATAGCGCAACTAGTAATTAGTTGCGCTTTTTTTTACTGTGCTTTGAAAGTGTCCATTCACTGTAGGGGCGGATTGAATCCGCCCGAAAACACTAGGAAAAGTGCATTTGTGGATGTATTCGGGCGGAAGCATTCCGCCCCTACAGCGGATGAAATCCTATTTATCACCTTGATTTGATGGTAATTAGCTTCAATCTGTCCCTATAGCAAAATAATATCCTAACTGAACTTGCCCGGTCAGTGTTGGAAAAAGAAAAGCGCAATCTGTTTTCAGATTGCGCTTTTTATATAAAGAATAAGAGATAATCTTATTTCTTTTCCTGTCTTTCAGGACGAGGCAACAATACTTTGTGAGAAAGTTTGAATTTTCCTGTCTTAGGATCAATATCAAGCAGTTTCACTTCTATTTCATCACCTTCTTTCAAACCGGCTTCTTCGATAGTCTCAAGGCGCTTCCAGTCAATTTCTGAAATGTGCAACAAACCGTCTTTGCCCGGCAGGAATTCTACGAATGCACCATAAGGCATCACAGAACGAATCTTACCTATATATACTTCACCGATTTCAGGAACGGCAACAATACCCTTGATGATACGCATGGCATCGTCAATGCATTTCTTGTTTGTTCCGGCAATTTCAATGCGACCTACACCATCAGTTTCTTCAATAGTGATAGTTGCTCCGGTTTCTTCCTGCATACCCTGAATAATCTTTCCGCCCGGGCCGATGATGGCACCAATGAATTCTTTAGGAATAGTCATTGTTTCAATGCGCGGAGCATGCGGTTTCAAGTCTGCATGAGGCTCGGCGATACATTCGGTTAATTTACCCAGAATATGTTCGCGGCCTTCTTTTGCTTGCAGCAATGCTTTTTCCAGGATTTCGAATGACAGACCGTCTACCTTGATATCCATCTGAGTAGCGGTGATACCATCACGAGTACCTGTAACCTTGAAGTCCATGTCACCCAAGTGGTCCTCGTCACCAAGGATATCGGACAATACGGCATATTTTTCTTCACCTGCATTCTTGATCAAACCCATGGCAATACCTGAAACAGGTTTCTTCATAGCTACACCGGCATCCATCAATGCAAGAGTTCCTGCACAAACAGTAGCCATTGAAGAAGAACCGTTAGATTCCATGATATCAGATACGACACGTACGGTATACGGGTATCCTGCAGGAATCTGTCCCTTCAGTGCGCGCCATGCCAAGTGACCGTGACCAATTTCACGACGACCTACACCACGCTGTGCTTTTGCTTCACCGGTAGAATAAGGAGGGAAGTTATAGTGTAACAAGAAACGTTCTCTGTGCTGATCCAGAACATCGTCTACGATTTTCTCGTCCAGCTTGGTGCCCAGTGTGACAGAAGTCAAAGACTGAGTTTCACCACGGGTAAAGATGGCAGATCCGTGAGGACCGGGCAGATAACCTACTTCGCACCAGATAGGGCGAATTTCAGTAGTCTTACGTCCGTCCAGACGCTTGCCTTCGTCAAGGATACAACGACGCATTGCCTCTTTTTCCACATCGTGGTAGTAACGGTCAATCAATGCACCTTTTTCTTCCAGTTCTTCTTCTGTATATTGAGTCTTGAATTCATCGCGGATAGCATCGAAAGCATCTTGGCGTTCGTGCTTGTTTCTGTTTCCTGAAGCAGCGATGGCATATGCCTTGTCATAACAAGCTTCACGTACAGCCTTGCGCAAATCTTCATCGTTTTCTTCGTGGCAATATTCACGTTTAACAGTAGAACCAACTTCTTCCATCAGTTCCATCTGTGCCTTGCAATGAACTTTGATTGCTTCGTGAGCGGCTTTCATGGCAGCCAGCAAGTCTTGTTCACTTACTTCGTGCATTTCACCTTCAACCATCATAATGTTGTCATAAGTAGCGGCAACCATCAAGTCCATATCAGCTTTTTCAAGCTGTTCGAAAGTGGGGTCAATAACGAACTGACCGTCAATACGTGCTACACGTACTTCAGAAATCGGTCCGCCGAAAGGGATGTCAGAAACTGCCAATGCAGCTGAAGCAGCCAATCCTGCCAATGCATCAGGCATGTCTACTCCGTCGGCTGAGAAAAGAACAATATTTACGTAAACCTCTGCGTGGTAATTATCGGGGAATAAAGGACGCAATGCGCGGTCTACCAAGCGGCAAGTCAGGATTTCATAATCCGAAGCTTTGCCTTCTCTTTTGGTAAAGCCACCGGGAAAACGTCCGAATGCTGCATATTTTTCTTTGTACTCTACCTGAAGGGGCATAAAATCAGTACCGGGAACTGCATCTTTTGCTGCACAAACAGTAGCTAGCAACATGGTGTTACCCATGCGGAGCATTACAGACCCGTCTGCCTGTTTTGCCAGCTTTCCCGTCTCGAGTGTGATGGTTCTACCATCAGGAAGCTCGATCGTCTTAACAATTGGATTGATCATAAAAAATGTTTTAATATATTTTTCGTCTAAAATTCGTGCAAAGATAGACATTTATTCTTCTAATTTGGTGAGAATGAGATAAAAAGTTACCATGATTACTGTTTTTTTTCATTTTAATGTGTAAGAAGGTGGATAAATGCTTTGACAAACCACGAAAAGACGTATCTTTGCATCCAAAATTATTAAGAGAACACACATTTATATTAATTTTAGCGATGAAAAAGAATGTATATTTTTTGCTCGCACTTCTGTTGATAGGGTTGAGCGCCTGCAACAACGAACCGAAGTTCAAAGTTCAAGGTGAGATTAATGGCGGTGAAGATAAGATGCTTTATTTGGAAGCGTCGGGATTGGATGGCATAGTGGCGCTTGATTCAACGAAATTAGGCAGCAGCGGAAATTTTAGTTTCAGCCAGAAACGTCCGGAATCTCCTGAATTCTATCGTTTGCGTCTGGATAATAAAGTGATAAACTTTGCAGTTGATTCTACTGAAACAGTTTCCATCAAGGCAGCGACAAATGATTTTGCGACGGGTTATAGCATTGAAGGCTCGGAAAACAATTCGAAGATCAAGGAGTTGGTACTGTTGCAGGCAGATTTGCAGAAGAACGTGGACAAGTTGGCGCAGAACCGTACTATTCCTGCGGGCATAGCGCAAGACAGCTTGTTGGCTATGGTGAACAATTATAAGAATACGGTAAAACGCGAATATATTTTTGCGGCTCCTAATATGCCTTATGCCTATTTCGCTTTATTCCAGTCGCTGAATGGATATATGATTTTTGATCCGCTGACCAATAAGGAGGATGTGAAATGCTTTGCTGCGGTGGCTACCAGCCTGAACAATGCTTTTCCGCATGCCGACCGTTCACGCAACCTATATAATATGGTTATAAAAGGGATGAAGAATACCCGTACTCCCCGTCAGCAGACCATGGAAATACCTGAAGATAAAATCAAGGAAGCCAGCATTATTGATATTCAGCTGAAAGATTTGAAAGGCAATACACGCAGTCTGACCGATTTGAAAGGCAAAGTAGTGCTGATAGACTTTACGGTATATAACAACGCGATGTCTGCTGCACACAATTTGGCATTACGTGAACTTTATAACAAGTATGCCTCACAAGGTTTCGAGATCTATCAGATTTCACTGGATGGTGACGAGCACTTTTGGAAAACGTCTGCCGATAACCTGCCTTGGGTTTGTGTACGCGACGCTAACGGAGCTTATTCTTCATACATTTCCTTGTATAACGTAACGAATCTGCCTTCAGTCTTCCTGGTAAATCGTAGTAATGAGTTGAGTGCGCGTGGTGAAAATATTAAAGATTTGGATGAAGCCATCAAAAAACTCTTGTAAAAAGCTAATTATGAGTTGAATTTGTTTAAACATGTTACATAGCATCCTTATAAACTTGACTCATATCAGATAAAAGGCTATCTTTGCAAGACTTGAAATACAAAAGAGGGTTCCGACATTTCCATGTCGGAATTCTTTTTGTTTTTATAGGCAGGACTAGAACAATGAATAATTATAAAATTTAAAAAGGAGGAAAACATTATGGCTTATATGTCAGAAGAAGGTTACAACCAGTTGCTTGAGGAATTGAAATATCTGGAGTCTGTAGAACGTCCCAAGATTGTTTCGGCTATTGCTGAAGCGCGTGATAAAGGCGACTTGTCGGAAAATGCAGAATATGATGCTGCCAAAGAGGCACAGGGCCTGTTGGAGATGAAGATTAATCAGCTGAAGTCCACTATTAGTGATGCTAAGATTATAGATACTTCAAAAATGAAAGCTGATACGGTGCAGATTTTGACGAAAGTAGAGTTGAAGAATGCCAAGACCGGAATGAAAATGGCTTATACCATCGTAGCCGAAAGTGAAGCAAATCTGAAACTGGGTAAAATCTCTGTAAATACCCCGATTGCACAGGGATTGTTAGGCAAGAAGGTTGGTGATGTAGCAGAGATCACTATTCCGCAAGGTAAAATCAGCTTGGAAGTTGTGAACATTTCATTTTAATATATAAGGCAGGTCCGTTATGCGGGTCTGCCTTATTTAATACTTATAGATATGGCAACAATATTTAGTAGAATCATTGCAGGTGAAATTCCTAGCTACAAAGTAGCTGAAAATGACAAGTTCTATGCTTTTCTGGATATCAATCCGTTGG
The DNA here is from genome assembly GCA_963651205.1 of Bacteroidaceae bacterium. Taxonomy (GTDB): domain Bacteria; phylum Bacteroidota; class Bacteroidia; order Bacteroidales; family Bacteroidaceae; genus Phocaeicola. The sequence goes on along the minus strand of CAVJPC010000091.1, from coordinate 62,705 downwards.
TCAAAGGTCATACATTGGTGGTTCCGAAACGCGAGGTAGACTATATCTTTGACTTGGAAGACGATGAACTGGCTGCAATGCACGTTTTTGCAAAAAGTGTGGCGCTTGCCATCCAAAAAGCATTTCCATGTAAGAAGGTTGGTGAGGCGGTGATCGGACTTGAAGTTCCCCATGCCCATATTCATCTGGTTCCCATTCAGAAAGAGTCGGATATGATATTCTCCAATCCGAAGCTAAAACTCACAAATGAGGAGTTTGCCGAAGTCGCAACAGCGATCAATAAAGCCTGGGAAGGTGGTAACAAGTAATTTTCTTCTTCTTTAATATATAAAGAGCGGGATGCGGATTTTTCTGCATCCCGCCTTCTTTATATAGTCAGGCAGAATGGATCGGCCAACATAGGGTAAAAAAAGTAAGTTAACTTCATGAGCCAAGTAAGTTAAGTTAAAGTGCCAAGTAAGTTAAGTTACTTGCTCGATGCACTTAAGTTACTTTTTTGAGCTATCGGCGGTTCACCCACCTTATTTTTCACAAATCAATTTTGTTCGACTATAATAAATTACGGATTTCAGGCCTTATACAAATTGATCGCCCAGCTTGATCTGTACGTCATTCACGAATTTCCGGATAGCGCTTTCGTCGTCTTTCTTGCAAATGAGCAATACATTGCCGCTGGCTGCAACCAAATAACCTTCCAGATCTTGTATGACGGCTAATTTCCCTTCGGGAACCACCACCACATTATTATGGCAATTGTACATTAGCGAATTTCCGTTAACAGCTACATTTCCGTCTTCATCTTTAGGCGATACGTCATACAGTGACCCCCACGTGCCTAAATCCGCCCATCCGAAGTCGCATAGTTGGACGAAGACATTGTTGGCTTTTTCCATGATACCATAGTCAATGGATATATTGGGGCACGAGGCGAAATCTTCTTCTCCATTGGCCAGTTTGGTACAGACTTCGGGCATGATTTCGTTGAATGCATCAAGTATGGTGTTGATGTTCCACAGGAAGATGCCTGAGTTCCAATAAAATTCCCCGCTTTCTACAAAAACCTGGGCAAATTCCAGTTGGGGTTTTTCGATGAATGTTTTTACTTTAAAGAAATCCCCTTGTTTTTCTTCCTCAATCTGGATGTAGCCATACCCTGTTTCCGGTCTGTTGGGCTTGATACCCAATGTCAGCAATTGGGGAGAGTTTGACACAAACTCCAGTCCTTTCAAAATGGCTGCCTTGAATTCCTCTTCCTTTAGAATCAGATGGTCGGATGGGGCAACAATGATGTTGGCATTCGGGTTCATCTTTTTTATGTGATAGGAAGCCCAGGCAATACATGGGGCCGTACTTCTACGGGTAGGTTCCAGTAAAATTTGTGATTCGTCCAGTTCCGGAAGTTGTTCTTGAACCAATTCTTTATACAAAACATTGGTTGTAATAAAGATATTTTCTACAGGGACTATCTTTTTATAACGATCAAATGTCTGTTGTATTAAAGAACGTCCTGTCCCAAAGAAATCAAGGAATTGCTTGGGAAGGTTTTTACGACTGTACGGCCAGAATCGGCTACCTATACCTCCCCCCATGATGACACAATAATTATTGCTGTTTGTCATGATATAAAATCGTTTTAAAGTTTCTGCTAATATAGGGCTTATTTTTAGAAAACCATTGTCCATTATCCCATAAATCATAGTAAATTTATCTTTTTTTGAAAAAAAACATCGAAAAGTTTGCAGATATGAAAAAAAGCCGTACCTTTGCAACCGCAATCGAGAAACAAACTAAGTTTCAAGAGATGCCCAGATGGCGGAATCGGTAGACGCGCTGGTCTCAAACACCAGTGGATTCACTTCCATCCCGGTTCGACCCCGGGTCTGGGTACTGAAGCGGAGAAAGTTGAAAAACTCTCTCCGTTTTTCTTTTCTACTCCTCGTAACTCGTTGGTTTGCTGATAGATTAAATCAAGCACTTTGTTATAAGAATTGGTTCGATATGTTTTTCCGTCAAATTCGATTTTTTCGGGAAACATCGCACTTATCAGTTTAATTTTTACCCCTACAGACGCATTTCTTATATAGCTATCTATATTGTTTATCAGATTGATAGAGTAGTTTAGTTTTGGTTCGATGTTGCCACGGTTAGGGTTATCATTTGAACCTATATTGAATGATAGTTGAGTTAATCATTATCCTATTGGATAAATTCAATAAGTTTACGTTCTCTTTGCTGGTTGATTCGCTTCTGTTTATCTGCCAACTGTGATAATGCTAAGTAAATATCATCAAGCTCTTTTCGAGTATCTTCGCTGAGGTTGTTTATTGCGGCTATCGTATCTTCATTGCTTTCTTCCAACATTTTCATGCGCTGCTTTAACTCTTCAATTTCCTTAGTTGCGTTATTAACGGAAGACAAGTATTGGCGTACAGTAACGAAAGCACACATGATGGATATGTTTATTTCAATAGCTGCTTCGCTATTTGATACAGATGAAAGCATGGCGACGCCTTGTTCTGTAAAGGCAAAAGGCATATAGCGTGTATCACCTCTTTGGTTTGAGGACGCAATTTGCGACCTCAAACTTTCAAACTCTTCCTTGGTTAATCCAAACATGAAATCGCTGGGAAAACGGTTGAGGGTGCTAAAAGTATACACCCACAAATAGAGGTATCTAAAATGTAAATGAAAAATTTTATAAGGCTGCCCTACATTTTAGTCTTGTCCTTAGCATCTTTCACGTGTTATTTCTATCTTTGCCAAAGATATACTAAAACATATGAAACAGACTTGTTCTTTTTCCTTTTTTGTCCTACTTTACGTAATGACAATGAATTTCGTGTCATGCAGTGACGATGATAGTTTAAAAACCGGTATAACTGCATATGGCTGGACGGAAGGAGTGCCATTGGAAATAAGTACTGCCCAACCGCTATCTGTCAACTTCTATGCGGATGCTAAATGGACGGCATCTACTAATTCAAGTTGGTGTCATCTGCTTACCCAATCCGGGGAGAAAGGAGAAAACACCTTGAAACTATTGGCAACAACCGTAACTTCCACTAATCGTACTTCCACAATAACGATTAAAGTAGAGGGATATTCTTCCGCTAGTTTTGAAGTGGTGCAGAAAGCAGGAGAGGACACTGCAACAGAAGATATGAAGGTTAACACTACAGTGAGCCAATATTTATCAGAGATGTATCTTTGGAATAACGAGTACAAAACATTGGATCTTGATTACACAAAAGGTTATGAAGACTTCTTCTACGGCGCATTAGGCAGTATGACTACCAATACTCTGGATAAAAGATCATATATGGGTAGTGACGGTAAAACGCACTACACTCTCTTCTCTTATATCCTGAAAAGAAATCCGGTCAGGTCAACACGGTCCTATCCTTTGAAACAAAAAGAATTGGAATACAGTTTTGGCATTACAGGGATGCTGACCATTGGGACTCAAAGTGGGAATGACGTTTATTGCATACAAGGCGTATATCCCGATTCGCCTGCATCACGCGCCGGTATAAAGCGCGGGACTTACATAAGCGAAATTGATGGAACTAAGATAACAGAAGCTAACTATCAGGCCATAGCTTCAGGTTTGGTATATCCGGAAGGAATACGTTCTTTGAAAATAAAGGAGGTTATCCCCCAAGAAGGTAAACCTGCCGTCACCAAAGAATATACCCTAACTTCCGAAGCCATGTATAAGAACCCTGTTTTATATCAAGATGTGATAGAAACAGACCCTCGACATAAAATAGGCTATCTGGTCTATGCAGGATTTGAAGCCGGCTATGATGACAAACTGTTCGACGTATTCAAGGAATTCAAAAGCAAAAATGTAAATGAACTGATTCTGGACTTGCGCTACAATGGAGGGGGACATACCATTTCCGCCAATCTGATAGCATCGTGTATTGCCGGAAGCGCCTATAAAGATGCTGTCTTTGCGAAGCTCAGGTACAACGATGAAAGAATGGAAGCGCGTGGTAACAAGAAATTTGAGGAGAAATTCTCGTATTCCAAGTATGCAAATTTGAATACTTCGTTGGTCGCAGGTGATTTGAGCCTTAAACGTATTTACTGTCTGGTGAGCGGCGCAACAGCTTCGTCCAGCGAACTTGTCATCAATTCGTTGAGAGGCATCGACATAGAAGTAGTACTTGTCGGAAACACAACTACCGGCAAGAATGTAGGTATGGAGCCTGTAGATATACTTGTTGGAGGGAATACTTATGAGATTGTTCCCATTACATTCCAATCTTACAATGCCAAAGACTTTGGAGATTATGAAGGAGGATTCTCTCCCGACATACCATTGTATGAAGAGGACCCGGATGGCGATGGTTACTTTAATGACTATATAGACTATGGCAATCTGAACGAGCCGCTTTTAAGCAGAGCTATTCAGGAAATCACCGGTCACGCTCCGTTAAATGTGCGCAGTGTTAGGACAAAAGGAATAAGAGGCAAGGTGTTGAAGATGCCTGCTATCTTCCGGCCGGGACATGACGGGATGATAAAAGAACGCGGATTATGAAAAAAGAATCCTGATGATCGCTTTTGCTAGGCTTGCCACTGTAAGTATGGCGGCACAGTCAGTGCTTTCAAAGGTTATTATTAACCGGTTAGGCAATGTCTCAAAAAAAGGAGGGGAGCTTCTTGTAGGGTACTGAAAAAGTACCTGGTCGATAGTAATATGTCACTTGTAGGGGCAGGGTTTGCCTGCCCGAATACACAAAGTGAACTGTTTTCGGGCGGGTAAACCCTGCCCCTACAGCAAAAGGATAGCAAAAAATACTTTTTCAGTATCCTTGCTTCTTACAGTCTGTTTTTCCTATCTTCCTATTTTTGCTCCCCTCCCCAGGTCTATTGCAGCGCCTCAAGTATATCCCTATTTAAAAGGGAGTTTCGTATATACGAAAACTCTCTCTGTATTGCCCTATCTGTTTTTACATGATTTATGGCCCGTTTTCTGTTACGGAACCATACTTTGTTTAAATAGTCAAAGGTAAGTAGTAACGCTATTGCGTTGCATTTGCGACTTTTCAGCCGTCCGACCTCCACGCCATCCGATTTGACTTACCTTTGAGTATTTTGTTGTTCAGCAAAATGTAAGCGGGATTGTTTTATTAAGATATAAGCATCCCGCTTACGGAGTGTTAGCCGCTAACATAACACTCTTTTTTGCTGTAATTATTTGACGCTGATTTCCTCCCAAAAGGGCATAAAAAAACGTGGGACGTTACATTTTCAAATGCCGTAACAGGAACTACCAATCCCTATAGCACAAATGAAAAGAACGCCCACGCCTATACAGACACGGGCGTTCAGTCATTTTACGTGCTATATTATGCATTAAAGCATAACACAAAGTTGGTAGTTTTGTTACGACGTAAAAAAGCTGAACGCTTCCGAAATTATATTTCAAAGAACGTAGTCCGATGTAATCAAGACGCACAAAGGTAGTAAATTATTTGATTAAATAATCATTGTTCCCTACTTTTTTTCTGATTTGTTTGTTGTTGTAGAGCGTTTTCCCCAAATTGTTCCCGATCATCCTTAAATATAACCTTTCTTTTCTTAAAAATATATCGATTCCTTTTGTCGGAGCATAAAATCAGAGTAATTTTGAGAAGAATAATAATTAAAGTTGTGCATCATTATGCTCTCATGCCCTCACTTGTGTTGTAATACATTGGTTATGAGATGAAAATATATGATGGTAGCATTTTTATGAAGTGGTATCTTGCCCTCATTCCCTCACTGTCACCACTTGCAAAAGTATTTATATATTGCTGATAGACAAAACTATAAATGCTAATAAGGCTACAGACCCAAGAATTTGTAAATCTCGTATTTCAGCACTTTTTCTTCCAATGTATTCCATAACTACAGGTATCTGATTGTATTTTCATACTGACGTATAACGCTTACCTTATATCCTTCTTTACCTGAACAAATATTCAATATCAGTTAACCACAACTGTGGTTAACATTAATCACAATCGTGACTAACTTTAATCACCTATGTGGTTAGACTTAACCACATAGGTGGTTAACTGATATTGAATATTCAATCATCATAACTTGGCTGCCTGTTGATGATAAAAAGTAGGTTTGTTGATGCTGCTTTGTGATGAAGAACAGCATGGAAACATCCCATGTATGTACGATATATCCGGAGATATATCGGTACTTGTACTCGTTTAATAAGAAAAACAGGCTATTCCCCAAAAGGTGTTTTTAATGTGGTGGTGGTAACAATGGTCTGTATATAAGGTAATTAATGGAATAATAACCTGTCCGGCAAGTGAGAGCATGAGGGTAAAATGTCACTTCATAAAAATGTTACCATCATGCCTTTTTGTCTAATAATCAATGTGCTATAGCGAAAATGAGGGCATGAGGGCATAATGATGCGCAACTTTGTATTGTAAATGTTGATTATGCATGGAAACAAAAGTATTTCTCTTCCGAACGGGATAATTCCGCTAACGGGTACGATAATATCAATTTATCTTGTTATTTTTGTAGGATAGGATAAGTAATATAGGAACCAATAAAAATTAAAATATGAAATCTTATATAGGAAAGATGATGCTAATATGCCTGTTTTCTATTGTTTGGGGGGGATGTAGTAAGGAAGATGATTTTGAGTTGTCTTCCTTTGCCCAAGCAGTGGGGAAATATGAGGGCAACTATGTGGCTTATAAAAATGGCGATGTGATAAATGAAGGGGAGGCTGCTGTTACAGCAGATTTGACTTCTGAAGAATTGCATCCCATTGCCTTGCAGTCGTTTGGATTATTTGTGGAAACTCAAATGATTGATTTTAATTTAAATTGTCGTATCAATCAAGATGAAAACGGATACTCTTGGTGGGAGGAAAAAGTAACCACTATACCGGGAGTTATTGGGTTTTATGAGTATAAGTCTGTCATCTCAGGGAAGTTGGATGGTCGTACGCTGAGTTTTGTCTGGAACATAACTATGACAAATGCATATTCATCTTCTACGGTGCGGGTTGTGTTTAATGGAAAAAAAGAGTAGAGCATCAATATACCTTATTGGGTCTTTTTTATTTCTTGCTATTACTAAGATTGTATTTTTATCAGAGATACCCCGTCAGCGCATACCGGAAACTTGCCGGACAAAAATATATTCACTATATTCCATACTATGGGAGTACCCCATATAATATTCCCTTAGCGGAAACAGCAGCAATATTAAGTCCTTGCCTTGAACACAGGTTCCACCTTCTGTATCTCCGACTCAAATCCGAACCAGTAGCCATGTTCCCCCTTTTCATCGGCAGGCAGAAAGCAAAGGCGGAGGTTCTCTTTATATTCTCCATAAATGATTTCCCAGGCAGACGGAGGTAGCTGCCGCTTTGTCCGTACTCTTTCGGCGGGGAGTTTCTTCAGGGACATTCCTGCCTCTATCCAGGCAATGGTGGCTTTTGCCTGGTATTCGGGATAGCTCTGTTTGCAATACTCATAGAGTATCAGTCCTCGTTTTTCCAGGCTCATGGGCTGGTCTATCAGATTGGCCTTTGTCAGATAGCTCAGGAAACGATATAGGAACTGTTCATCGTTCAGAATGAGTTCACGTGTCAGTGTCTGCCATGCCGGTGCATTGTAAAAACCATCCAGCAGTCGGGAAAGCCGGCGGGCTGTTTGTAGTTCGCTTACACTGATTTCATGGGTCTGTAAGACTTCATAGGGGGGAAGGGGGGAATACTTGATTCCCAGTTCTTCCGCTCTCCGGCGCATTTCGGTGCCGGGGAGTAATTTGAGCGATTCCAGTTGGATCTCTCCGGCATTATATCCTGCTAAAGTACGTACATCTTCCATTATTTCAGGAAGCCGGTAAAGGGGCAGTCCGGCGATGAGGTCGGCGTGCGTTTCCATATTGGGAAGTGAGCAGAGAAATTTCAGCCCTTCCAGTGCATCGGACAGCTTCCCTATTCTCCGGCTTTTCTCGAGTACAGGCTCGCGCAGGCTTTGGATACCGGCCTCCAAATGCAACAATCCTTTGGGGAGCACTTTCAATTCTTCTTTTAGTTCTTCCGATAACAAGGCAGGATGTATTTCCAGATGGAAGCGGATATCGGGATGAAATTCCAGGAAGAGACGGAGCAGTTCTTTAGCTCTTCGCGGATTATAGTTGAACGTACGGTCCAGTACACGTACGTTTTTGATACCGTGGGCATGGATGGTTTGAAGCCTTTCGCGGATACTTTCGATAGAAAGGGTGCGTACAGGCTTTTCACCGCCGCTGACACAGAATGCACAAGTATTGAAACATCCGCGAGTGGTTTCCAGTTGAACAAAGGGTTTGCTCCAGTTAAAGAAGCGGCTTTGTTCGGGAGCAACCAGGCCGGCAAAATCCAGTACGCGTGCTATCCCGTTGTCTTTGTACTCTTTGTCGGGAGTGAGATAACAGAGGCCGGGGATGCCGTCCCATTGCTCCGGATGCTCCCGGCACGCCAGCCATTGGGGAAATGCTTCTTCTCCTTCTCCCCTGAAGACACAGTTCACAAACGGATTTCTACGCAGAAACTCTTCGTTGTCCCCTAAAAACTCCGGTCCTCCCAGTATCAAACACGCTTCGGGAAGTAATGCTTTCACTCTGGAGGTGACGTGTATCAGTTGCTCGTGATTGAAAAGCCAAGTGGTTGCAGCAAGGATATCGGGTTGGTGACGGCAGATTTCATCGACTATCATGCCGACATTTTCGTTGATAGTGGCAGATACTACCTCCCATTCCACAGAAGGGTCTGCCATGATCTGTGCATGCAGCGCCGGGAGGGCCAATGAGGAATGGGCATACGAGCTGTTCAGGTCTATCCAGAGAATTTTCATGTTTCTTTTTCTTGTTTATTCGGTCGGCAAAGATAACTCTTTTCCGGTTAATGACCGCTGATAGGCGATGCGAGGTGTGCCATTGTGGGTATAAATAATGCCACAACGCCGGAAACCGTATTTTTTCAGGATATTCTGCATCACGATATTGTCATGGTGGGTATCGACCCGGATATTGTTGCAATGGTCGAAACACCATTTGAAGCAGGCATCGGCTATTCCTTTCTGCTTTCCGTTGGTTGCCATGCGGTGAATGACATAGTAAGGAGCATTGTTCAGCCAGTTGCCGTCATCAATGCGGGCATAGGTGGGGTCTTCTCCGGGAATGAAACAGAAGGTTCCTATAATTTCTCCGTTCTCATTTTCGCAAACATAGTTAGTGCCGTTGGTTATTTCTTGCCGAATCAAATCGGCAGAAGGATATCCGTTTATCCATTGGCTGGGATTGCCATGCTCTTTCATGAACCGGCGGGCATAACAGAATATTTCCATAATTGCCTCCAGGTCTTCGGGGGATGAATGTCTGATTGTCATAAAGTTGAAATATGAATGAGTTAGTCTAATTTCATTCTGTACACATTGGTTTGTTTTTGTTCGAACCCTAAACTTGGGTACAGTTTGTTGGCCGCTATCCGTGTGGGGTTTGAAGTCAGCATTAAAAGAGGTATGCCGCGCTCTTTCACAAACTCCACGGCATGGGCTACCAGTTGTTTGCTGAATCCTTGTCCCCGATATCTTTCATCCACTACCACATCTTCCAGCCATGCTTTGCCGCCTGTGGGACTATAATAGATTCCTACGGTCAGCATGCCTGCTATTTCTTGATCTGCCAGCAGGAAGAACAGATGGGTGTTTTCTTGGGATATGATTTCTCTGAGGGCCGTTTCTGTCAATTTCACCGGACGGGTCGTGAGTTGTCCCAGTAGTTTCTGCACCGCATCCATGTAATCTGGAGTAAAATCTTTGACTTCTAGTATTTCTATCATTTTTATAGCTGAAATTAGGATTGGCTGTAAATATAGTGATAATTCTCTGAATAAATGATTATTTTTTTATATCTTGCTTACGTTTTAATAATAGACATACCATTATGATCAGACGAGTGGAACTTCAGGATGCCAAAGCCATAACGACGATATACAATGAATACGTCGAACACAGTGTGGCTACATTTGAAACGGAGCCTCTGAGAGAGGAGGATATGCGTAACCGTATCGCCGGAATTGCGGCCCGCTTTCCTTATTTTGTTTATGAAGAGGAAGGCAGAGTGACGGGCTATTGCTATGCTCATCTGTGGAAGGAAAGGGCTGCTTACAGACATACGCTGGAAACAACGGTCTATCTGGCTCCCGGACACGAAGGCAAAGGGACAGGCAGGGCTTTGATGGAAAGACTCATTGAAGAGTGCCGCAGAGAGGGATATCGTGCACTGATAGCCTGTATCACAGAGGGTAATGCAGCCAGTGATGCCTTGCATCTGCGGCTTGGATTCAAGCAAGTTTCTCATTTTGAGAGAGTGGGGCTGAAGTTTGGCAGGTGGTTGGATGTAGTAGATTACGAATTGCTGCTGCTTCCTTGATTTTACTGACAAATGAACTTTTTAGGATGTATAGAGTTATAGGCATGTACCCAAATTAAAATAACTAACTATGACTCAAGTAAACATTAAGAGGGTTTATGATGAACCTTCTGATCAGGACGGCTACCGCGTTTTGGTAGACCGCTTGTGGCCCCGTGGCATGAAACGGGAGTATTTAAAGTACGATTATTGGGCAAAAGAAGTCACTCCATCTAATGATTTGCGGAAATGGTTCCACGCTGATGTGGAAAAAAGGTGGGACGCTTTTGCGGATCTGTATCAAAAGGAATTGGAAGAATCGGATGCGTCTAAAGCGTTCATTGATAAGATAAAAGCTTATCCAAAGGTAACATTACTTTACGCGTCGAAAGAACCGGAACGAAACCATGCCAAAGTTTTGAAACATTATTTAGACACACATTTGTAGTTTTTGTGCAAAAAACAAGTATCTTTGCAGCCAATTATGACTCCCGCTTCTAAAAATTAGGGAGTTTTCGTTAAATAATCAATACTAATGAGAGATGTCACCCATAATAGGTGTATTCATGTATAATGAATGCATCCGTAAATTTGTGTGACATCTCGGGTAAAAAGAGAAAGATTATGATACAAAAGGTTCTAATTGCCAATCGTGGCGAGATAGCCGTGCGCGTAATGCGCTCTTGTAAGGAGATGGGTATTCGCACCGTGGCTGTCTTTTCGGAAGCCGACCGCACAGCGCGTCATGTGATGTATGCAGATGAGGCCTGCCTGATAGGTCCTGCCGCTTCCAAAGAAAGTTATCTGAATATAGATACGATCATTAAAGCTGCCAGGCAGCATCATGCCGATGCCATTCATCCCGGTTATGGTTTCTTGTCCGAAAATGCTGATTTTGCCCGCCGTTGCAAGGAGGAGGGTATCATCTTCATCGGTCCGGCTGCTGAAACCATGGAGGCGATGGGTGACAAGATTGCCGCCCGCAAGCGTATGATTGCCGCCGGTGTGCCTGTAGTGCCCGGTACGGAACAGCCGTTGAAAAGTGTCGAAGAGGCAGTGCGTATCTGTAATGAGATAGGCTACCCCGTCATGCTGAAAGCATCTATGGGAGGTGGCGGCAAAGGTATGCGTTTGATACACAATGAAGGTGAAGTGGTGGAGGCGTATAACACCGCCCGCTCCGAATCCATGTCTTCTTTCGGAGATGATACGGTTTATCTGGAGAAGTTTGTGGAAGAACCGCACCATATTGAATTTCAAATTTTAGGTGATAATCACGGTAATGTCGTTCATTTGTTTGACCGCGAATGTTCCGTCCAGCGCCGTAACCAGAAGATTGTGGAGGAAAGTCCCTCTCCCTTCCTTACTCCCGAACTTCGTAAAGAGATGGGGGAAAAAGCGGTGGCTGCTGCCCAAGCAGTGAATTATTCGGGTGCCGGAACCATTGAGTTCCTGGTGGACAAGAACCGTCATTTTTATTTTCTGGAGATGAACACCCGCCTTCAGGTGGAACATCCCATTACAGAGGAAGTGGTAGGCGTGGATCTGGTAAAAGAACAGATCCGTGTTGCCAATGACGAGGTTCTGCACTTGAAGCAGGAAGATCTGTCACAGCGCGGTCATGCCATTGAATGCCGCATCTGTGCGGAGGATACCGAGAATAACTTCATGCCGTCACCGGGCATCATCAAACAGCTGACAGAGCCTAATGGCATCGGTGTCCGCATTGACAGCTATGTGTACGAAGGATATGAAATACCTATCTACTATGACCCGATGATAGGCAAGCTGATTGTGTGGGCAACTAACCGCCAATACGCTATAGAACGGATGCGGCGTGTCCTTTATGAATACAAGCTGACCGGTCTGAAAACCAACCTCAGCTATCTGAAACGTATCATGCATACCCCCGATTTCGTAAAGGGTGAGTACAATACCTTGTTTATAGAGAAAAACTCGCGCATGTTGCTTCGTAGTAATGGCAATAATGAGGAAATAGAGAATATCGCCATGATTGCATCTTATATAGATTATCTGATGAATTTGGAGGAAAATAAGAGTACCCAGTTATCGGATGCCCGTCCCGTCAGCCGCTGGCGTGAGTTCGGTTTGCAGAAAGGAGTATTGAGGATTTAATTGAAAGAGTATGGAAATACATATTGGAGATCGCGTAGCCGATGTAACATTGGTGAGCAAAGAGGGTAACAAGGTGCAGTTTATGATTGACGGGAAGCCGTATGATGTGGACATTGCCCTGGCCGAAAACGGAAGCTGTTCCATTCTGCACGATGGCAACTCCTTTAATGCCGAACTGATCCGTAGTGAGGGTGGCAAGAGTTATGAGGTGAATATGTTCTATCGTTCCTACCATGTAGATATCGTAGATACTCAGACTAAATATCTTCGTATGAAAAAGGGCGGTGAAGAGAAGCAGGATGACAAGATTGTGGCCCCAATGCCCGGAAAGGTAGTGAAAATTCCCGTTCAGAAGGGGGATCGTCTGGCAGCCGGCGACATTGTGGTGGTGCTGGAAGCCATGAAGATGCAGAGCAACTACAAAGTTATTTCGGACTGTATAGTTAAGGATATTCTGGTCAATGAAGGAGATTCCGTAAATGCTAACCAGGTATTGATTGTACTGGATATTATAAAAGAAAACTAATCATGACAAGAGAAGAAATATACAACCAGTTTGAAGAACTGGACAAGCGCGCATCCCTGGGGGGCGGTGTGGACAAGATAGAAAAACAACATGCACAAGGAAAAATGACCGCCCGTGAGCGCATTGAAATGTTGCTGGACAAAGGCACTTTCAATGAACTGGATAAACTGGTAAACCACCGTTGCGCCAACTTCGGCATGGAGAAAAAGCAGATTGCCGGAGACGGCATGGTCACCGGTTATGGAAAGATAGATGGTCGCCCCGTCTTTGTCTATGCCTATGACTTTACCGCACACGGCGGTTCGCTGAGTGAAACCAACGCTGCCAAGATCGTGAAGGTGCAGCAGCTGGCATTGAAAAACGGTGCTCCCGTCATCGCCCTGAATGATTCGGGAGGTGCACGTATCCAGGAAGGGGTGAACAGCCTTGCCGGATATGCCTCTATCTTTTATCAGAATACCATCGCTTCGGGAGTGATCCCCCAGATTTCGGCCATTCTGGGTCCCTGTGCCGGAGGTGCCTGTTATTCTCCCGCCCTGACCGACTTTATCTTTATGGTAAAGGAGCAGAGTCATATGTTCATTACCGGTCCGGACGTTGTAAAGACCGTAACCAATGAGGAGGTGGGCAAGGAAGAACTGGGAGGCGCCTACACTCATAGCAGCAAAAGCGGTGTAACCCATTTCATGTGCAACAATGAGGAGGAAACGCTGATGAGTATCCGTGAGTTACTGAGCTTCCTGCCCTCCAACAATATGGAGGATGCCCCGGTAGTTCCTTGTACCGATGACATTCACCGTCGGGTGGAGGCGCTTCAGACGGTTATTCCTGAAGATCCGAACCTGCCTTATGATATAAAGGAAATTATAGAACCGGTACTGGATAACCAGTATTTCTTCGAAGTGATGCCTCACTTTGCCAGGAATGTGGTGGTAGGATTCGGCCGTTTGGGAGGCCGCTCCGTAGGAATTGTGGCCAATCAGCCGGCTTATCTGGCCGGTGTTCTTGACATTGATGCCAGCGACAAGGCTGCCCGTTTCATCCGTTTCTGTGACTGCTTCAACATTCCTCTGATAACTTTCGAGGACGTTCCCGGTTTTCTGCCCGGAACGGTACAAGAACACAACGGCATCATCCGCCACGGCGCAAAGATTGTCTACGCTTATGCGGAAGCAACGGTGCCTAAGGTGACTTTGATTACCCGTAAGGCTTACGGCGGCGCATACATCGTGATGTCCAGCAAGCCGACAGGCGCCGATGTGAATCTGGCTTATCCGCAGGCGGAAATTGCTGTGATGGGAGCAGAAGGAGCAGTGAACATCCTTTACCGGAAATCGACTCCGGAAGAAAAAACAGAAATTATCAAGGAGTATGAAGGGAAATTCTCTAATCCTTATCGTGCGGCGGAACGTGGTTTGATTGATGAGGTAATCATGCCTCGTGACACTCGCTATAAACTTATTCAGGCTTTGGATATGTGTCACAACAAGAACCAGAGCAATCCGCCTAAGAAACATGGCAATATGCCTTTGTAATTAAAGGATATTTTTTGATTGTTTGTTGAGCCCGCTCTGTCATTCATAAAGAATGATAAAGCGGGCTTTTTTTGGGCATCCTTACTTCAGCCATGCACTAATCTGTGCCTTGATTTCTTCTTGTGTTTTGGCGTCAAGGCTATCGATACGGGTGGTATGACTACCACCGGGCAATACATAAACTTTTATATTTTGCTTGTTCTTTAACCAAGTGACACCCGAAGCTGTCCAGGGATCATCTCCCCCATAAATATAAATCATTTCAGGATCATTCTCTTTCAAGTATTTCACTACCTTATTATATAGGGTCTTATCAAATTTGATGGTTGATAGTTCAGCCGGTAGCATCACCTTGCGAAGATAGTCGCTGCTGCTCTTTATCGTCAGGTATTTTTTGAAAGGCTTGATATCATATCCATAATATCCCAATTCTTTGGCTGCCTGCACATTGAAGGAGGGGTAAGGAGATTGTTCTGAGAAATAATCCGGTTCGCAAATAGCGATGAAATGATTGAAAATAGTCTGGTCATCCGCATTGGTAGCCGGAATCTTGCTTACCGGAGTTCCCCACTGCCATAGGGCGAACGAGTATTCCAGTATATTGAAGTCATACACCTCGGCCATAGGTATACGGAAAGTATATCCTTTATCCGAGCAATATTTCTCGAACATCGGGAGCAGCCGGCTTTTGCGCTTCAATACCTCCAGTTGAAAATCCTCAACCCGTTTGCGGTTTTCGGGAGTCGAGACTTTTTCGGCAATGAATGGTTCGTGGCGTCCGTCTTCCAATGACTTGTTGAGGGGGGCTACATAAGGAATGGAGATATCTACATCATCCGGAAAATAAGTACGGTAGAATAGGGTGGTTTGTCCCCCTTTACTGATTCCGGTAGATATCCACTTTTGTTCATATAGTTGTTTGAGGGTGGTGGTGATAGTATGTAAATCATAGAGGGAATTCTCAACCGTAAGATAATCCCAGTTGCAAGGGTCCGGCATGGACTCGCCAAAGTAACGGTATTCCACGAATACCAGATTGGCATTGAATAATTTGGATAATTCTTCCTGATAGCGCGGGCTTGTGGCATAATTGGCTGCATATCCTTCAGTAACCAACACTGTAGGGCGGTCAAAGCCCACATGCGAAAGGATCACCCTTTGTTTGAAATTTCCCGCTTCCGGATGGTGCGGGTCCAATAACTGGTTGATGAAGAATACATATTTTTCCGGATAAGCTTCACTCTGCATCGGTTTTATATCACTGATGCCCGGAAGGCTTTGAAGTTTTTTTTGTAACTCGGTGGGTACGTCCGCAGCCCGGACCATTTGTAATGGCAACAAGATGGCCAGTATTGCCCATAACATAAAAGAGTGCGTGTATTTCATTGTCTTATAAATGGTTTAATAACTAATTGGCAACAAAAGTAGTGTTTTATTTCGATATTGTCGGGTAATCTTTTATCTTTGTGTTACATAATTAAAGTTGGGAAATATGTTTTTTCTTCATCGCATATGGAATTGGTGCAGTCGTTTCCGTCACCGTTGTGGTTACGGGGTACACTCTCCGTCCGATTTTTTTCTGATTACCTCTGTCGTCTATGAAAGGCATCATTACTACGCCTATCGCGCATTGAAAGAAAGGGGATTCCCTACTTATTTGCCACATTATCGAAGAAAAGTGAACCGTTTGCTGTTCCGATTGGTTAATTATTTCAGACCGGAATCATTGATTGAGGTGGGAATTGGTAACGGGGCATCCATCGGGTATATGCGGGCAGCTTGCCGCACTATGGATTCTGTTACCGTGAAAGGCAGGAATTGGGCAAAGACCTCGCAGCAGCTGAAAGAGAAACTGTCGGGTATGCAGACGTTAGATTGCTTCCATATAGGACATACTCCTTTTTATAAAGAAGTTTTTGAGCAGGCTCTTCCCTATGCCGGGCCTCATAGCTGCTTTATTGTCGGAGGGATATATGAATCGAAGGAAAAGCGGGAGTGGTGGAAACAAATAGTGGCTGATGAGGCGACAGGTATCACTTTTGACTTGTATGACATTGGTCTGGTCTTTTTTGATAAAACAAGATATAAACAGCATTATATTGTAAACTTTTTATAAGTAAAGCCATGAAGAAATGCATGATATACACCAAAACAGGTGATCAAGGGACAACCTCTTTAGTCGGTGGTTCCCGGGTGCCGAAGACGCATATACGACTGGAAGCGTATGGCACGATTGATGAATTGAACTCCCATTTGGGACTGTTACAAACCTATCTGACCGATGAAGTAGATAAAAAAATAATATTTCGTGTGCAAAACAAGTTATTCTCTGTAGGTTCCTATCTGGCAACGGATCAGACAAAGACGGAATTGCATATGGAGAGCCGTATATCGGATGAGGATATTGAATTGCTGGAGAATGCCATGGATATCATTGATAATGAACTTCCTCCATTAACTGCCTTTATCTTGCCGGGTGGATCGCGGGGAGCGTCAGTTTCCCATATCTGTCGTACCATTTGCCGGCGTGCCGAGCGACGCATTTTAGCATTGACCGAAGTGTGTGAAATTGACGCCCATGTTACAGCATTTGTCAACCGATTATCTGATTATTTATTCATTTTAGCCCGAAAGTTAAATCATTTAACTAAAACAGAAGAAATTTATTGGGATAAAAGTTGCAAATGAAATAATTTATTATACTTTTGCGGCTAATTAGAGAACGAAAGAAAAGTATTTACTTTAAAAATAAAGGAACTATGTACTGGACACTAGAATTGGCCTCGAAGTTAGAGGATGCTCCTTGGCCTGCTACGAAGGATGAGTTGATTGACTATGCAATGCGTTCGGGCGCTCCGTTGGAAGTAATCGAAAACTTGCAAGAGATGGAAGATGAAGGCGAAATCTATGAAAGTATAGAAGACATTTGGCCGGATTATCCGAGCAAAGAGGATTTCTTTTTTAACGAAGAGGAATATTAGACAGAGCACATAACGGGCAGAATCTTTGATTCTGTCCGTTTTTTGTTTGATTATTTATCTATCGGAAGGGTTCGTCAAAAAAGGCTGATGTAACTTTCCCGATAAATTGAACATTCTGCAAAGAAAAAGTGTTTATCTTTGTGGCGTAAACTAAAAATAGACAAACATGAAAAAGATTATTAGTGTATTAATGGTAGCTGTATGTTTGATGATGGCTGCTCCTGCTCAGGCTCAGTTGCACTTTGGTGTAAAGGGTGGTTTGAACCTGTCAAAGGTTAGTTTTTCGAAATCAGATTTGAAAGGAGATAATAAAACAGGTTGGTTCATTGGCCCGATGGCTGAATTTACTGTGCCTATTATTGGTGTGGGTGCAGATGTGGCGGCATTGTATTCACAAACTGATCTGGCTGCAAAAGGATACGATGTTGATGCCAAATTGAAGACGATTGAAATACCTGTAAATTTAAAATGGTCTTTCGGATTGGGTAGTATGTTGGGGGCCTATATTGCTGCGGGACCTCAGTTCGGCTTTAATATTGGTAATAAGAAAGGTTTTATGAATTATGATTTGAAAAAGAATAATACAACTTTCAATGTAGGGGCAGGTGTCAAGTTGATTAAGCATTTACAAGTTGGAGTGAACTATAATTTTGCTTTAAGTCATACTGCAACTATCGATGTTCCTAGGGCAGCCGACGGATTTGAAACCATTAAGATAAAGAACAATACTTGGCAGGTATCTCTGGCTTATCTATTCTAAGCAACCTTATTTAATAAAAGATAAATAGGAGGCATTCTTCATCGAGTGCCTCCTTTTTTGTAATTTTGCAGCATGAAAAAATTCGTAGATGTCATAGTGCCATTGCCTATTGCCAACCAATATACCTATTCTCTTCCTGCGGACATGGAAGAAATGGTGCAGACGGGTTGTCGGGTAGTTGTACCGTTTGGAAGGAAAAAGTTCTATACGGCAATAGTGACCCATGTGCATTATGCGGCTCCGGATGGGTACGAAACAAAAGATATATCTGAAGTATTGGATTCATCTCCTGTATTGTTGCCTGAGCAGTTTGGATTCTGGCAGTGGTTGGCAGAATATTATCTCTGTACATTGGGAGATGTGTACAAAGCGGCTATTCCATCGGGAATGAAACTGGAAAGCGAAACATTGGTGGAATACAATCCTGATTTTGAAGCTACCGCACCCTTACCGGAGAAAGAGCAGAAAATCCTGGATTTGTTGAGTCGGGATACGGAACAGTGTGTGACCCAATTGGAAAAAGTCAGCGGGTTGAAAAATGTGCTGACTGTCATCAAATCTTTGTTGGATAAGGAAGCTATCTTTGTCAAGGAGGAATTGAAACGGAACTACAAGCCACGTACAGAAACTAGAGTGAAATTGGTGAACGGAGAAGCGGATGAGGCGTATTTGCAACAATTGTTTAATGAGTTGTCACGGGCTCCCAAACAGTTGGCGGTATTGATGAAATATGTGGAATTGTCCGGCTGGGTAGCCAGAGGGGGTGCTTTAAAAGAAGTGACAAAGAAGGAGTTGCTGGAGAAATCCGGAATCTCTGCTGCCGTTCTCAATGGATTGATTGAGAAAAAGATATTTGAAGTCTATCATCAGGAGATAGGAAGACTGGATAAAGCAGCTTTGGATACCGGAGATATAAATCCGTTGAATACAGCGCAGCAACAGGCTTATAGCGATGTCCTTCAGAGTTTCAGAGAGAAAAATGTGTGTCTGCTGCACGGTGTCACATCCAGCGGCAAGACGGAAATCTATATTCACCTCATTCAAGAGGTGCTGAAAGCAGGGAAGCAAGTCTTGTATCTGCTTCCTGAAATCGCATTGACCACTCAGATTACTCAACGCTTGAAAAGAGTGTTCGGGCATCGGTTAGGTATTTATCATTCTAAGTTTCCGGATGCTGAGCGGGTGGAAATATGGCAGAAACAGTTGGGTGAAAAGAGCTATGATGTGATTCTTGGAGTGCGTTCTTCTATCTTTCTGCCTTTCCGTAATCTGGGACTGGTCATTATAGATGAGGAACATGAAAATACCTATAAACAGCAAGATCCTGCTCCGCGTTATCATGCCCGTAGCTCGGCCATCATGCTGGCATCTATGTTCAAGGCAAAGGTCTTGCTGGGAACAGCTACGCCCAGTGTGGAAACCTATTTCAATGCCACTTCCGGTAAATATGGCTTGGTGGAGTTGAAAGAAAGATATAAAGATATCCGGCTTCCCCATATAGAACTGGTTGATATCAAGGAACTGGCGCATCAAAAGCGGATGCAGGGACCATTTTCACCGACATTGGTCAAGCAGATAAGGGAGGCATTGGAACGTAAAGAGCAGGTTATCCTGTTTCAGAACCGTCGTGGTTTTGCACCGATGATAGAATGCCATACCTGCGGTTGGGTGCCTAAATGCAAGAACTGTGATGTGAGTCTGACGTATCATAAGGGCTTAAACCAGCTGACTTGCCATTACTGCGGATACACCTATCAGGTTCCCCGTTCCTGTCCGGCGTGTGGGGGAGTGGAACTGATGCATCGTGGTTTTGGAACGGAACGTATAGAAGATGATATAAAATTGATTTTTCCCGAAGCGAAGGTTGCCCGGATGGACTTGGATACGACCCGCACCCGTACCGCATATGAGAAAATTATAGCAGATTTTGAACAGGGAAAGACCGATATCCTGATTGGCACCCAGATGGTTTCCAAGGGATTGGACTTTGACCACGTCAGTGTGGTGGGAATCCTGAATGCGGATACCATGCTGAATTTTCCGGATTTCCGGAGTTATGAGCGTGCTTTCCAACTGATGGCCCAGGTGGCAGGGCGTGCCGGACGTAAGAATAAGCAAGGACTGGTTATTCTTCAGACCAAATCGCCCGATTTGCCTGTTATCCATCAAGTGATGCATAATGACTACGAGCAATTGTATTATGATCAATTGGCGGAACGGCAGATGTTCAAATATCCACCCTACTATCGCTTGATTTATGTATATCTGAAACACCGTAAAGAGGATACTCTGGATTTGGCGGCAGATATCATGGCGGTTCAACTCCGTTCCGGATTGGGCGATAGGGTATTGGGACCGGATAAACCGCCGGTAGCCCGTATTCAGACTTTATTTATAAAGAAGATGATTGTGAAAGTGGAACAGAATGCCTCTATGGCGAAAGTGCGTGATTATCTGCTTGCCGTGCAACGTGCTATGTTGGAAGATGAACGCTTCCGTTCGTTGTTGGTATATTATGATGTAGATCCACAATAATCGGTCCATGTATTGGACGATAACAGAAAAATAAACGAGAATAAAGATGAAGATAGAATTAGACGTACATACCCATACTATTGCTAGCGGACATGCATTCAGTACTTTGCAGGAAATGGCGCAAGCTGCTGCCGATAAGGGATTGAAAGTTTTAGGGATAACGGAACATTCGCCCGGTATTCCAGGTACTTGCCATCCTATTTATTTTAGAAACTTGCATGTGGTTCCCCGCCGGATGTATGGCATCGAACTATTGTTGGGGGCTGAGATTAACATTCTGGATGGACAGGGAAACCTCGATTTGGATGAGGACTATATGAAAATGCTCGATATCCGTATTGCGGGTATCCACTCTCTATGTTATAAGTATGGGACGGTAGAAGAAAATACATATGGAATGGTGCAGGCTATCAGTAATCCTTATATCCATATTATCAGCCATCCCGGAGATGGCACGGCAGCATTGCACTTTGAACCGATGGTAGTGGCGGCTAAGGAACACCATACTTTATTAGAAATAAATAACAGCTCTTTAAAGCCCACCCGTAATAAGCCCGATGCCCGTGAGAACAATCTTGCTATTCTCCGGTTATGCAAGAAATATGAAGTTCCGGTCATCTTGGGAAGTGATGCGCATATTTCTTTTGATATAGCCCGTTACGATAACTTGTATGAGTTGTTGCAGCTCACCGGGTTCCCCGAAGAACTGATAATGAACCGTGATGTAAACTCATTTAAAGAATACCTCCATTTGTAGACTGTATATGAAAAGAATACTCTTTGTTTGTCTTGGCAATATTTGCAGATCTTCTTCGGCAGAAGAAATAATGCGTACTTTCATAAGGAAAGCGGGATTTGAAAACGAGATAGAAGTAGATTCTGCCGGAATTTTGAGCTATCATAAAGGAGAACTCCCCGATAGCCGTATGCGGATGCACGCTTCCCGTCGTGGTTACAATCTGACCCATCGTTCCCGTCCTGTCTGCACAGAAGATTTTTATAACTTCGATAGGATAATCGGTATGGACGACCGTAATATAGAAGACCTGATGGAGCGTGCCCCCGACCTGGAGACAGAAAAAAAGATCCATCGCATGACGGATTACTGTCGTACCAAGGTAGTGGACTATGTTCCCGACCCTTACTATGGCGGTGCGCAAGGGTTCGAGAATGTGCTTGATATACTGGAAGATGCCTGTGCAGGATTGCTTATTTCTTTAGTTCCGGATAACTGATACGAGTGTGATACATCGTTTTCAGTTTCTCTTTAAACAAAGCTTTTACCATTGCTATATCCTTGAAAGTGATAGGACATTCCTTGAAAAATCCTTCAGACACCTGTGTATCAATGATTTTATCTACCAATGTACTAATACTTTCTTCCGTGTACTCCGGCAGGCTGCGTGAAGCTGCCTCTACAGAATCAGCCATCATCAGAATAGCCTGCTCCTTCGTAAACGGATTCGGGCCGGGATAGCGGAACTTTTCCTGATCCACCTCTTCATCGGGATGTTCGTTCTTATACGAGATATAAAAATACTTGGTCAGCCCCCGTCCATGATGGGTACTGATAAAGTCTTTGATTACTTTGGGTAAATTATGCTTCTCCGCCAGTTTCAATCCGTCGGTAATGTGACTGATAATAACCTGTGCGCTCTGTTCATAACTCAAACTCTTGTGAGGATTGACTCCAGACTGATTCTCTGTAAAGAAAGCCGGATTTACCATTTTCCCAATATCATGATACAGCGCACCGGTACGCACCAACTGACTTTTACCTCCAATTTTATTCGCCGCTGCCGCAGCCAGGTTTGCCATTTGCAATGAATGCTGAAAGGTACCCGGAGCCACCTCGGACATTTCCCGAAGCAAACTGTTGTTGATGTTTGACAATTCCACCAAAGTCACATCTGAAGTGAAGCCGAAAGTCTTCTCCAAAAGGAATAATAACGGATAGGCGAACAGCAGCAAAATGCCGTTGATCATAAAATAGATATACATGCGCGTATTCAGCTTTGTCAAATCATCTTCATGAATCAACTCGAAAGCGAAATACAGTAAGGCGTAACTGATAAATACAACCAAGGCCGTCCGTAACAATTGCGACCGTTGGGACAGTTCCCTCAGGCTATAGATGGCCACCATTCCTGCCACTACCTGCAACAATATAAACTCATGCGGGAAACGCAGTGTAATGGAACAGAGTAAAATAATGGTGACATGTGCCATAAATGCCGTCCGCGAATCGAGGAAAACACGCACGATGATCGGAATCATGGCAAATGGAACCACATAAATACTCGATAGATTCTGTTCCACTATAATGGAAGACAGGACGGGAAAGAACACGATCAATGCAAATAACAAAGTCAGTGTTCCCTTCCGCTCATAGTAATCTGCCCGGAACAGTTCCAGATAGGCCATGAAGCAGAACAAGAAGATACCGACGTACAGTATTTGACCGGCCAGCGTCAGCCTTTTTTCCTGAACTGAGTCACTACGTTTTTCCCATTCCTTGCGTAAAGATTCCAATATATTGTAAGTCTGCTCATTGACTATCTCTCCACGGTCGATAATCTTCTGTCCGTTCAGCACGAAACCGTTTGCCCATGAAATATTGGACAGCAAATCCTTTTGTGCTGCTTCGGATTTTTCCTCATCGTAGATCAGGTTGGGAGTGATGTAATTATTCAGGTTGCATTGCTGCAATATCTTCTTCTTGTAGTGGGTGGTATCCGCATTCAGCAGATACTCATATGCCTCCTTTACCGTGTACAACTGGTCTATAAAACGGCTCGTTGCTACATTCTTGTCCACCAGCCGTATGGTGATGATACTGTCTTCTTCCATACGCTTCAGGTCATTGCCTGCAATGATTCCGTTCTCGTACAGTGATTTCAGTGTACGCTCAATGTAACGCACATAGTCCGTACCTGGCAGCTCATGGCGTAACGTTTTGTTGTAGTCCTCCCTCAGTTTGGACAGGATATTTTTCTCGGTTTCCTTATCTATTTGGAAATAAGGCTGATAGTCTGCCAGGATACTATCTTGTTCTTTCTGTACTTGTATGTCATTTTTGTAAATCGGAAAATCAAAAGATGCCTGTAACAGTCCATATTTCCACGGCTTGTTTATGTCAAATTGATAGCTGAACTTTCCCTCATTGGGTAAAAAGTATACTATCACAGATACGGTTGCAATGAAAATAAGGCTTTTATAGATCAAATTTTTATATGAAAACCGCTTACTGGTATTGAAACTTTTCATAATCGTATATTTTTGCGCGCAAAATACGAAAAAATCGGGAAATTTAGATTAATTTTGTGGCGTATTTTATATAAAACAACAATGTCAGAAAGAAAAGTAAGAGTTCGTTTTGCTCCGAGCCCAACGGGAGCGTTGCATATCGGCGGTGTGCGCACAGCCTTGTATAACTATCTGTTTGCTCGCCAGCATGGTGGAGATTTCATTTTCCGTATAGAAGATACCGACTCCAATCGTTTTGTTCCGGGTGCGGAAGAATATATCATTGAGTCGTTTAAATGGTTGGGATTAAACTTCGATGAGGGGGTTAGCTTTGGTGGTAACTATGGTCCGTACCGTCAGTCTGAACGTCGTGATATTTATAAAAAATATGTAGAAGTGCTGCTTGATAACGGAAAGGCATATATCGCTTTTGATACTCCGGAGGAACTGGATGCCAAGCGTCAGGAAATCTCTAATTTCCAGTATGATGCTTCTACCCGTATGTCTATGCGTAATTCTTTGACTCTGTCGAAAGAAGAGGTGGATGCACTGATTGCCGATGGAAAACAATATGTGGTACGCTTCAAGATTGAACCGGATGAAGATGTACATGTACATGATATGATCCGCGGCGAGGTAGTGATCAATTCTTCTATCCTCGATGATAAAGTTTTGTATAAATCGGCAGACGAACTGCCTACCTACCATCTGGCAAACATTGTGGACGACCATTTGATGGAAGTTTCACATGTAATCCGTGGTGAGGAATGGTTACCCTCCGCACCGCTGCACGTATTGCTTTATCGGGCTTTCGGCTGGGCGGATACCATGCCCGAGTTTGCACACCTTCCGTTGTTACTGAAGCCTGACGGTAACGGCAAACTGAGCAAGCGTGATGGTGACCGTCTTGGTTTCCCTGTGTTCCCGTTGGAATGGCACGATCCCAAGACCGGTGAAGTTTCTTCAGGTTATCGTGAATCAGGTTACCTGCCCGAAGCCGTTATCAATTTCCTTGCCCTGTTGGGATGGAATCCGGGTAACGATCAGGAACTGATGTCTTTAGACGAACTGGTGAAACTCTTTGACCTGCACCGTTGCAGTAAAGCCGGAGCGAAGTTCGACTTTGAAAAGGGAAAATGGTTCAACCACGAATATATATTAAAGAAAAGCAATGAGGAAGTAGCTGGACTTTTCATGCCGATCTTGAAAGAACATGGAGTTGAGGCTCCTATGGATAAAGTAGTAACCGTAGTAGGCTTGATGAAAGATCGTGTAAGTTTCATCAAGGAATTGTGGGAGACTTGTAAATTCTTCTTTGTCGCTCCTACGGAATACGATGAAAAGACCCGCAAGAAACGCTGGAAAGAAGACTCTCCCGAACGTATGCTGGAACTGGCAGACGTACTGGAAGCTTTGGATGACTTTTCACTGGAGAATCAGGAAGCTGTGGTTATGAAATGGATAGAAGATAAAGGTTATCATTTGGGTAATATTATGAATGCTTTCCGTTTAACCTTGGTCGGCGAGGGTAAAGGCCCGCATATGTTTGATATTTCAGCCGTTTTAGGGAAAGAAGAAACATTGCGACGCATTCGTCGGGCTGTGGAAGTGCTCAAGTAATAGCCGGTAGTTATGATTTATAACCTAGTCATCTATATTTATCTATTCGGGGTAAAGGTCGCCGGTTTATTCAGCGCCAAGCCCGCCAAAATGGTGAAAGGTCATCGTGAGGTATTTGATATGCTGCGTAACAAGATAGACAGGAATGCCCGTTATATCTGGTTTCATGCAGCCTCATTGGGTGAGTTCGAGCAGGGACGTCCTTTGATAGAACGCATCCGTAAAGAGCACCCCGAATATAAAATATTGCAGACTTTCTTTTCTCCCTCAGGGTACGAGGTGAGAAAGAATTATCAGGGAGCGGACATTGTCTGCTATCTGCCTTTTGATACTCCGCGCAATGTGCGACGGTTTGTGGAACTGGTCAATCCCTGCATGGTATTTTTCATCAAATATGAATTTTGGCAGAACTACTTGAATGAGTTGCATAAGAAGGGGATTCCTGCTTATAGCGTATCTTCCATTTTCCGTCCCAACCAGATTTTCTTCCGTTGGTATGGAAAGAAATACAGTGAGGTGTTAAAAACTTTTGCCCATCTGTTTGTACAGAATGAAGTTTCCAGAGAGTTGCTGGCAAAGATAGGTGTAACCGATGTAACCATTGTTGGTGATACCCGTTTTGACCGTGTGCTGGATATCTGCCATCAGGCAAAACAACTTCCGCTGGTAGAGAAGTTCAAGGGCGGTTCGCTGACTTTTGTTGCAGGCAGTTCATGGGGGCCGGACGAGGATATTTTTATCAAGTACTTTAATGAGCATCCTGAAATGAAGCTGGTTATTGCTCCGCACGTGGTGAGCGACAGCCACTTGAAGGAGATTATAGATAAAGTGAAACGTCCGTGCATCCGCTATACTGAGGCTACAGAGGAGAATGTGGCACAGGCCGATTGTCTGATTATCGACTGTTACGGATTGCTGTCATCCATTTATCGGTATGGTGAGATTTCGTACATCGGTGGTGGTTTCGGAGTAGGAATCCATAATGTGCTGGAAGCGGCCGTATATGGCATTCCTGTAATATTCGGACCTAACAATAAAAGATTCCGTGAAGCGCAACATTTGTTGGAAAAGAAAGGCGGTTTCGAAGTGACCGGATATGATGACTTCAGCCGGTTGATGGATACGTTCCTGTCAGATGAGGCTTACCTGAAACAAGCGGGGAAAGCTGCCGGAGATTATGTGAACCATAATGCCGGAGCATTGGAGAAGATAATGAAAGATATCACTTTCTGATTGTTTCAGCAAGCCTGTATCCACACATACGTCCGCACGGGCCTGCATGTATGTCCGTGCGGCCTCCTGCATACGTACATGTAAAATGCACGAGAAATCTTCATCGGGCATTTTCCCTGACAGGTCGTGATGTTTTTCCAAACTGTCCGCATAAGTTTGGAGAGTTTATCTCTTTGTTCCCGGAAGTTATGCTGGAAACTTCTGCCTGCTTTCCTTTCATCTTTGCAATTTTGTATTTTATCTCTCATGCTCTCATTCATTTGCTAAAATTCCCATGAACAGGCAGTTTTAATGATGAGAGATAGAGTGAGAGATACCTCGAAAGATGAGAGATGTATCTCTCATCCAAGCCAAAAATGTATTATCTTGCATGCGGAATATTACATTTGGAGTCTCCAAAACGTCCGTTCCTTTTTGAAAAATGACAGGACGTATTTCTAAAATGTATGCTCCTTTTTCTAAAACGTCCTGTTGTTTTTATGTATCGGATGCCTGTTTCCCACTGTGTCAGAAAAGCAGGTGTGGCAGTCGGAATGTCTGGAATCTTGTAGCAAGATTCTACAAATCCTGTTACAAGTTTCCCGGAATCCTGTAGCAAGATTCGTGGATTCTTGTCCGTCATTGATGTGAGTTTGTCAATGACCTGCAATTTGCCTGTTTCGAGTTATATCGGACTGGCGTTAATTAGGAAACATTTACAGATTAAAGTAAGAATGATTTTTTCTTTTTAAAGGGGGAAATAAAACTTTTACAGGAATGAAGTTGTTGTAAATCAATAAGTTATAGTCTATTTCTATGCGGATTGAATTATAGATCTCTTGATAAGAGATATACATTTTCTGTGCAAAAATAAGCAAAGTTTTGAGAACTAATACATTTTTGGCAAAAAAAATAGGAATTTATATAAAAAATAAGCTTCCAAGTCCGCTTCAACACTCTTTTATTTTCTTTAAAACAGGATGTAACATGCTGATATAATGTGTGTTAATGGCTGACTGTATATCTCTTATCAAGAGATCTACAAAAAATGTCGCTTTTAAGACCTTTTTATATATAGGAAATGTATGGTCGTTGAAGCGATGAGAATGAATGAAAATTAGTATAAAGCAGATGGAATATCTATTTCTACGACGTAAAAGAACGACCGCGGTTTCCGAGCGGCAGAAGACTTTGCTTTTCAAGGCCGCCGAACGGCAGTGGAAGGAGAAGTTTGCCGGTAAGGAAGCGGACATCCGCAAGGTGGACTGCGATATATATAAAGGTATCTTGTACCAGCTTGAGATACGCCAGGTGTTCCTTGACGCTTCGCTTTCCCTGAAGAGACTGAGCGGGCTGCTTGAAACGAACCAGACCTACCTGAGCAATGTGGTGAACAAATACTTTGGCTGCAATCTGAAGGAGCTTTTGAACGGTTATCGGGTGGAATATGCCAAGGAGCTGCTTGCCTCCGGAGGTTGCTCCCTCTCCGAGCTCCCCGGTCGTTGCGGTTTCGCTTCGAAGAGTGCTTTCTATTCGGCTTTCAACCGCATTGTGGGTATTTCTCCCTTGTCCTATCAGTCACGGGAAAGGAGGAAACGGGAATTACAGTTGATCAATTAGCCAAGCTATTTATAATGAACCAAATATGTATAACCAATTTTAGTTTTTTAAATTTATAAATTTAAAGTTTTTCTATTATGAACAAAAAGTTTTTAAGTGCAATCCTGTTCGGAGCCTTAATGGTTTCGTCAACAGGAACATTTGTATCTTGTAAAGACTACGATGATGACATTGACAACATCAACAAAGAGTTGACTGAAATCAAGGCCACCATTGCTAGTCTGGATGCAGCGATTAAAGCCGGCAAATCCATCAGCTCATACACAGCGGTTGCCAATGGCTATGAACTGACCTTTACTGACGGCTCTAAAATTACCATCTCTAATGGTAAGGACGGTGCGCAGGGCGAACAAGGTTTGCAGGGTATACAAGGTCCTCAAGGTCCTGCAGGCTCTTCTATCGTGCCGAAGTTCAAAGTGGATGCCGATAGCTACTGGATGGTCAGTGTGGACGAAGGCGGTACTTATGAGTATGTATTGAATGAAGCCGGTGAAAAGATTAAGGCTACCGGTGCCAATGCTAGTGCCGATGATATTGCTGACGCAGTAGGTAATTTGATTTTTGTGGATGAAGACGGCTACATCAACATTGGTGATTACAGAACTTCATTCAAGTACAATGCCAATATTCCGTCAATGATCTACAATGAAAAAGATCAGACCATGAAGGTAACTATTGATGGCAAGGAATATACATTGCTGATGGAAGGTTCTGCTTTCAATGGTTTGCAGACGATCGTTTATAGAAAGCAGGCAGCGGATGATGTCAGTGATTATGTTACAGCTTATCAGTTGTATTATGAAAAAAAGGCTGGTTCAGATGAAAAAGACACTCTGTTTGCTGCTGTTCCGGGAAAGGCTGAATTTAAAGTGTATCCTACAAAATTCTCTAAGACTGATGCAAAATTGTTCTTCTCTGACACTTATCAGACAAGAGCGGCAAAACCGTCTTTGAGCGTAGTCGATTGGGGATTTGACGAAACACAGGAAGGAGTTATCTGGGTGACTATGACTCCGACTAACTTTATAGATTATGCAGCTGATGAATATACACGTTATGCTTCATCACTGGATGTCACTATGTATAATCAATATACTTCTGCTTCTGATTACTTCAATGTACGTTCTTTGGCTGTATCTTCAAAAAATGTGCAGAATGTACGTGTGAATGCAAAACCGGAAATTCAGAATTGGTATAATCAAAATTCTAAAGTCGTAATGGGCGCAGGTGATTTCGGTTATCAAGCAACTTACAACTTGAACGACTCTATCGCTGCTGCATTGAATATTACTCCTAGTGTATTGCTGGAGGATGCTAATATCGAATACACTCAAAAATTTGAGTTGGTAGAAGATGAGAAAATTACGTTTAATGGAAAATCTACTTTGAAAGGCATCTATGATGCAGACAAGGTGGCCAACGAAGGTATCTTGGCAGTTAAAGAAGACAAGCAAGCTTCTGCTATCGATGAATATGCCATTATCAAAGTTACTACTACTGTTAAGTCTCAGGTGGAAGGCGTGCACGATTTGGTTGTCTATAACTATATAGCTGTTCAATCTATTCGTCCTGCTACTCCTCAGAGCATTGAAACAATCAAATTGTCTCCGCTGGGTAATGAAACATTTACTTTGAACTACAGCACTAAGTCACAGATTGTTAAATTGGATGTTCGTGACTTCGAAGCTGCTATCGGTGGTCGTGATATCTTGGCTGATCAAGTCGCTAATGGTGTACGTGTATGGCCTTTGTATAAAGCTACTTATGGTGCAGACAAGGCACTGACTGGTTATGAAAAGGCTTACAATTATCCTAATGCAGCACCTGCTGTAACAGTAAATTCTACAGATGTCACAGTAAATGCTGGTGAAGCATACGTATGGTACAAGAAGGCTCAAGGTAATGCAACAGACTCTTTGTTCTTGTTTGTAGGTCCTGGCACTAAGGTAGATAAGAATACATTCTATCTGCGTCAATACGATGTTGATAAGAACAATATTGCTACTCCGTATGCAGTGTATAACTATATCGACAATAAGTATTTTGTAACTACAATCGAGAACTTGTCAGTAACTCGTAACTTCAACGCTGTTGTTAGAGATGAGTACAAGGCACAGACTATCATCGGTGTATGGAACGAAGCTAAGACAACATACGAATTGAAGTCTTCTGATTTCCAAAGCATGTATACCATCATTCCGGCAGATGCTAAAGCAGTATTTGATTTGGATTGGGACAAACAGAACGAGTATGTGAAGAAGAATAAGGATCAGATTACTGTAACTGAAGGTGCAAACAATAGCTTCACTATCGCATTCTCACCGCGTCTTGACGCAGCTCAGATTAAGGAAGTTAAGGTTGATATCTACGATACTGCAAAAGATAAAGACAACTTCTTCAGAACTGATACTTGGGCAGTAAGAAGCCCGTTGCAAGCATGGGCAGGTACAGCCAACTTAGGCAAGTACTACGACCCAACTTTGGCTAAGAATACTAAGGTAGATCCTTTCTCTTTAGCTAAGAATGCTGATAAGACCAAATCCGTATGGAAAGACTTGGTTCTGAAAGACTACATTGACCAAAAGGTTATCAGTTTCAACGTAGTGAACGGTACATTCGATAAACTTGCTAACGAAGCAACATTGTATAGAACAAAAACTACAGAATCTAAAGGCTTGATCTTCTCAGTTCCTGAAAACTGCGGCTGGACTATCAATGAAACTACCGGTGAGTTGACTTGTGATGAAGATCCTACAGGTACTATTTATAACAAGACTATTACTGTAACCGTATCTTATGTTCACGACTTCGGTACATCTTCATTCGACTTTACTATCGAAGTAATCAGAGATGCAAAACCTTGATAGGAGTCCTGTTTTAATTAGATAAAAAGGTGTGTGCCTTGTCACCTTGGCACACCCTCTTTACCATAAGACTATTTTCAAGCGAGGAAAGAAAATGCTTCCCATAGATGGAGCGGTTTCTTTCCTCGCTTTTCTTATTGCCTTTGATACCATACAATGTAAAAACAATGAAAAACAATTTATCATGGAACTAGAGGAATTAGAAATGATATCCAACAAGGTAAAATTCGGGATAGTAATCATTGGATTGTTGGGCGGTCTTTTTTTAGTCCTGCATTATGTGATTTATCCGAATCTGGTTACCGGTGAGACCAGATACTTGCTGTGGAAGTCCATACTCGAAACCTTGTTCTCTTCCTTGTCTGTCGCAGTCATATTGGGTGGCTTGCTGGTTTGGGCATCTCCCAAAAAGATGAAAATAGGTGAATTTAAAGTATTGCAGCCCTATCAAATCAATAATCATCACCGCGAATGCAGAACAAATACCCACGAATGGTGGTATGACGGGGGAAGCGGACGCTACACCCGAGACATCACTCTGCCTAGTTTGATGAATTTGTGTGAAGAACAGCATCGGACCATGCATGTCTGCATCTATATTCTTGACCCGCGGGACGAGCATGTCTGCCAGATATACGCGGCATACAGTAATTTGGTGACTCCGGGTAATATGGTTACCCAAACGAAGGTAAAATGCGATTTGCTGGCAACCATCGTAGCGGCTTATTTTTACGGAAGAACCTTGAACATTGATGTCTATCTGAAAAATCACTTCTCTATCTTCAAAAGGGAATTCTCTGATAATATGGTTCTTGTAACAAGGGAGGACCGGACGAAACCGGGTGTCGTATATTCAAAAGGTTCTGATTTTTACAATGCGTACAAGATGGAACTGGAGCAGGGGCGGGAACTTTATACCCACCTGGACCGTCAGGTAAATTGGGGGGACGATTTGAAACGCTGTGAGGACATTGGCAAGCAACACATCAGACAGCTGTTGGCCTTGCTGAAGCTGTCGGTCAATATTACTGACATTGAACTGAACCTGATACAGAAATTCGTCAGTTCCAAGACTTCACCTTATATAAGATAGTGCGCTATGCCCGTTTTTTCCGACAGATTATGCCTTGTTCAGCCTTCAAGCGGATACCAGATCGTTTCTCATCAATACGCGTTGGCATTGACTTTCCCCTATTTGATCAGATTTTTGGAACTGGACCAGAAATTCCGTCTTTCATTGTATGTAGAGGGAAGGACAGAGCTGTCTTTCTCTAGGCATTTGCAGGCAGAGCAACCTTACTTTGTGCTGATCACATCCAATACGGCAACTTTTCCCCATGCCGTGAAATTGGCGCAGATAGCCAAGAACGAGGGGTGTTATGTAATCCTTGGGGGAATCTTTGCCAGCATGAATGCAGAGAGAATATCAACGAATTATCCTTGTTTTGACAAAATTATCAAAGGGGCTCCTCCTGCCGGAATGTTTGACCAATTCCCTTTGGACAGGATCGTGGAAGGCAGAAGGCAGTATGATATTGATTTCGAAGTGGGCAATATTTTGGATTTGCCTTTGTTTGATTGTTATCGGAACGATCCGGTATGTTATGAGATTACTTTCGGGTGCGTGTACAATTGTAATTTCTGTTCACTGCGCCGCATTTGGGATACAGGAGTTTGTTCACACAGGTCTGTCGAGGTAGTCCGTTCCGATTTGAAGCGTCTTGCCAATCGGCAAATATTGAAAATCATAGACGATGATATTTTGCAGTCACCACATATCCTGGCAGCATGTGACTTCCGGTCATCTTTCAAGAAGGTGATAGCGGAAACAAGAATTGACAGGGTGAATGAACAGTCCATATCTATTTTGAAAGAATTTGGGGTTACTCATCTGATTATGGGAGTGGAGAGTTTTGAAAATGAGCACCTTGTTTCTTCATCGAAAAGTCGTTCGGGCATTTGGGCTGAAACCGTGTTTAGAGCAATGGATTTATGTGCCCGGTATCATATAACAGCACGGCCGGTTTTACAGGTATTGTATCCGGGAATGTCTAAAAGCTATCTACAGAACATATTGCCTTATATCAGGGACTGGACTCCAACAAACAATATTGAAGTCTTTTTTTCTTTCTTTACTCCTCATCCCGGACTGGATCCCGGCAAGGGGATAGCCTCCAACTTGTTGACGAATGATTTGGCGGACTTTGATCATTTACATCCGGTGTATATGCCTGACGGATATGATATAGATGATGTGAAAAAGATTCTGTCTGATTATAATCAATTGGTTGATGTCACGGAATCTGTTGAATTTAATCCTTATGTTTCCTCTTTTGGAAAGTATAAAAAAGAGTTTGATCTGTTTTTTAATTGAACGGAAACTCTTAGGGTATCGGAAACCGTTTGATGAGTAACGGAAGGGCAGACTGTAACAGGATCGAATAATGGATTTATGTGATAACTTTTCGGCTGTGATTTTGGATGATGTCAAGTGTAGGAGGCGATAAATAGTTAAATCTTTCTTTCCGCGTTGGTAATTGCAGTATATTGATTACTTTTGTCTTGTATCATAACTTATTAAACCTCGGATAGATATGGGAACGGAAGGCATACAGGATAAATACATCAACCCTTATACCGATTTCGGCTTCAAGCTGCTTTTCGGTACGGCAATGAACAAGGAACTTCTTATCAGTTTCCTGAACGCGCTTCTGTTTAAGGAAGAGACGGTGAAGGATGTCACCTATCTGAATGCGGAGCATCTGGGTACGCAGGAATACGACCGCCGTGCAGTGTTTGATGTATATTGCGAGAACGAGAAGGGCGAGAAATTCCTGGTGGAGATGCAGCGCGGCGAGCAGCAGTTCTTCAAGGACCGTAGTGTGTATTATGCCACTTTCCCCATCCGTGAGCAGTCCCAACGGGGTAAATGGGACTATGAGTTGAAGGCCGTTTATATCATCGGCATCCTCAATTTCACTTTCAATGATACGGACGGGGACTATTTCCACCACGAAGTGAAGCTGGTGGACCTGTACACCCATAAGGTATTTTATGACAAGCTTACTTTCATCTATCTTGAAATCCCAAAGTTCAACAAGAAGGAGGATGAGTTGGAGAGCATGTTCGACAAATGGCTGTTCGTTCTGCGTAACCTGTCTTCCCTGTTCGAGCGTCCGCGTGCGTTGCAGAACCGCGTGTTCGACCGTCTTTTCGAGGCTGCCGAGATAGCTAAGTTCAATCCTAAGGAATTAGGCGAGTATTGGGAAAGTTTGAAGAATTTCCGCGACTGGTACAGCGTGATGTCCACCCAGTTGAAAAAAGGGCGTGAGGAAGGTCTTAAAGAGGGCCTTGAAAAAGGACTTCAGGAAGGTCTTGAGAAAGGCCGTAAGGAAGAATGCTTCAAGAATGCTAAAAAAATGAAACAGGCCGGTATTGCATCTGATGTAATTGCACAGGTTACCGGTCTGTCTATTGGGGAAATAGCATCTCTTTAAGACTCTTGCCGCTTACAGCACCAACCCGTCCAGCATCTTAATATAAAGCCCTATCGCTTCTTCAATCTCCGAAACCATGATATATTCATCAGCCGTATGCGAGCGCGAAGACTTACCCGGTCCGATCTTGACAGACGGGAATTTCATTAGCGCCTGATCGGACAACGTAGGAGAGCCGAAAGGTATGCGGCCCAGTTTTACCGCACGCTTTACAAAAGGATGTTCAGCATTGATATGTGATGAATTTAACCGGAAAGATCGGGCTTTAGCCTCACTTTGTATATGGGCGCTTATCTCCTTGAACAATTCCTCATTTGAGTAACATTCATTACTGCGGATATCCACAACGAAAGTACAGGTGTCGGGAATGACATTATGTTGCGTACCGGCATTTATCTGCGTCACACTCATTTTGACAGGCCCCAGTAGGGAAGATTCCTTCGGGAACTTATAATCACGAAACCACTGAATGTCTTCCAGTACCTTGTAGATAGCATTCACCCCTTCATTTCGTGCTGCGTGCCCGGCTTTGCCATAAGCGGTAACATCCAGTACCATTAATCCCTTCTCGGCAATGGCAGGCTGCATTTCTGTCGGTTCACCCACTATACCCAAAGCGATAGGAGGCAGTTGGGGCAATACACTTTCTATTCCGTTTTTTCCGGAAACCTCTTCTTCACAAGAAGCAAGAAAAATCAGATTATATGCCTGTTCGGTAGTAGAAAGATGACGGTATACCTGAAATAGAGATACTACACTGGCACCGGCATCATTACTTCCCAAACCGTAAATCTTTCCATTTTCGGCTTTCGGGGTGAAAGGGTGTTTTCGCCAACCGTTTACCGGCTTTACGGTGTCGATGTGGGAATTTAGCAGAATAGTCGGCTTGTTGAGATCGAACATCGGGCTGATGCACCAAATGTTGTTGCCCGAACGACCGGTCATGATACCTGTTTCTTCAATGTAGTTCTGAAGAAAGTCGGCAGCAGCTTCTTCTTCCCGGCTCAGTGAAGGGATACCAATCAACGAATTAAGCAATGTGGTTGCTTCGGAAGTGTAATATTCTATATCAATCATCTTGATTTTAATAATTTAGTATGCTGCAAAGATACTATTTTTGAGCGGTAAATGGTGACGGAAAAAGAGGATAAATAAGTTAAGTATGCAACTAAAACTTTCGACTGATTTCTTCTAACTCTTTGACTGGTTGGGAAAATTAATGCCGGTTTATAGGGGATAATTCCAAATTAAACGATAACTTTGTCGTCGAAATTTAAAATAAATCTTTAGAATGAGTAGTTCTCTTTTATCTGTCCTGATCCAACGTCAGGCCGGGAAATATGGCGATCGTGTAGCTCTGCGTTACCGTGATTATAAAACAGAAACATGGATTCCTGTTTCTTGGAATCAATTTGCCACTACAGTAAAAACGGTTTCGAATGCATTGATAGAATTAGGTGTAGGTATACAGGAAAATATAGCTGTCTTTTCTCAGAACAAGCCGGAATGTCTGTACGTGGACTTCGGAGCTTTTGGAGTAAGGGCAGTAACCGTACCTTTTTATGCTACCAGTTCCGAGGCACAGGTGCACTATATGGTAGGTGATGCTGAGATACGCTATATTTTTGTGGGTGAGCAGTTGCAATATGATGTGGCTTTCAGGGTCATGCAATTGGGAAGTCAGCTGAAACAGATCATTATTTTCGATAGGGATGTAAAGCGTGACGAGCGCGATCAGACTTCCATTTATTTCGATGAATTTTTGAAACTGGGTGAGGTACATCCGCATCAGGCCGAAGTAGATAAACGTACTTCTGAATCGGGTGACGGTGACCTTGCCAATATTCTCTATACCAGCGGAACAACCGGAGACAGTAAAGGGGTGATGTTGCATCATTCTTGTTACGAAGCTGCTATACCGGCGCATAATGAGCGTTTTCCGCAATTGGGTGACCAGGATGTAATCATGAGTTTTCTACCATTTACGCATGTGTTTGAACGTGCATGGACTTGCTGGTGCCTTTCTATGGGATGTACTTTGTCTATCAACTTGCGTCCTGCCGATATTCAGAAGACAATCAAGGAAATCCGTCCTACCGCCATGTGCAGTGTCCCCCGTTTTTGGGAGAAGGTATATGCCGGTGTGCAAGAAAAAATCAATGAAACCACCGGATTGAAAAAGATGTTGATGCTGGATGCTATTAAAGTGGGACGCGAGCATAATTTGGAATATGTATACAAGGGGCTTACTCCTCCTCCTGTGTTACGTATGAAGTATAAATTTTATGAGAAGACTATCTACAGCCTGTTAAAGAAGACAATTGGTATTGAAAACGGTCGTTTTTTCCCGACGGCAGGAGCGGCTATACCGCCGGCTGTTCAGGAATTTGTTCTGTCTGTAGGTATTAATATGGTGGCTGGATATGGATTGACGGAATCTACGGCAACCGTTGCTTGTGAAAATGATTATGATCATGTCATTGGTTCTGTGGGACGTCTTATGCCTCATGTTCAGGTTGAAATAGGAGAAAACAATGAAATAATGCTTCGTGGTGAAGGAATTACTCATGGCTATTATAAGAAGGAAGCCGCTACAAAAGCTGCATTTACTGAAGACGGATGGTTCCATACGGGGGATGCAGGCTATATAAAGGACGGGCATTTGTTCCTGACCGAACGTATCAAGGATCTGTTCAAGACTTCGAACGGAAAGTACATTGCTCCTCAGGCTATTGAAGCCAAACTGGTGGTGGATCGTTATATTGACCAGATTTCTATTATTGCCGATGAACGTAAGTTTGTTGCTGCTCTGATTATACCTGAATATAAGTTGGTGAAGGATTATGCCGAAAAGAAGGGCATCAATTATGGAAGCATGGCAGAACTGTTGCAGAAGCAGGAAATCATTGATTTATTTAAAGAACGCATCGACACCTTGCAGCAGCAATTTGCCCATTATGAGCAAATTAAGAAGTTTACCTTGTTGCCCGAACCGTTCAGCATGGAACGAGGCGAACTGACCAATACTTTAAAAATAAAGCGTAATGTGCTGAATAAGAACTATGCCGCGGAAATAGAAAAGATGTACGAAGAATAATGGGAAAATGAATAGATTTCCACTATCTTTGCAACCTGAAATGCAAAAATCCTCAAGATGATAACAATAGAGCAACTGAAAGACGTAAAAGAACGTACTGCGGCACTTGAAAGATATCTGGACATAGAAAATAAACTGGTTCAGGTGGAAGAAGAACAGCTGCGTACCCAGGCGCCCGGTTTTTGGGATGATGCCAAGAAGGCGGAAGCGCAAATGAAGAAGGTGAAGGATCTGCAAAAATGGATTGATGGCTACCGCGAGGTTAAAACAATGGCAGATGAGTTGGAACTGGCTTTTGACTTTTTTAAGGACGAGCTGGTAACAGAAGAAGAAATTGATGCGGCTTATCAAAAAGCGATCACTGCGGTGGAATCGTTGGAATTGAAGAATATGCTTCGTCAGGAAGCCGACCAGATGGATTGCGTATTGAAAATCAACTGTGGTGCCGGTGGCACTGAAAGCCAGGACTGGGCTTCCATGTTGATGCGTATGTATATGCGTTGGGCAGAAACCAATGGCTATAAAGTGGGTATAGCCAATATTCAGGATGGTGATGAGGCCGGAATCAAGACGGTGACTCTTAATATTGAGGGAAGTTTCTCGTATGGTTATCTAAAAGGTGAGAATGGAGTTCATCGCTTGGTGCGTGTATCTCCTTATAATGCCCAGGGTAAGCGTATGACTTCTTTTGCTTCTGTATTTGTAACGCCTTTGGTGGATGACAGTATTGAAGTCAATATTGAACCTGCCCGTATGTCTTGGGATACTTTCCGTTCGGGAGGTGCCGGTGGCCAGAACGTAAACAAGGTTGAATCAGGAGTGCGTCTGCGCTATCAATATAAAGACCCGTATACCGGTGAGGAAGAGGAGATTCTGATCGAGAATACAGAAACTCGTGACCAGCCGAAGAATAAGGAAAATGCTATGCGCCAGTTGCGTTCAATTTTATATGATAAGGAATTGCAGCACCGCATGGAAGAACAGGCCAAAGTGGAAGCAGGCAAGAAGAAAATTGAATGGGGGTCACAGATACGCAGTTACGTTTTCGACGACCGTCGTGTGAAGGATCATCGTACCAATTTCCAGACTTCGGATGTGAACGGAGTGATGGATGGGAAGATTGATGGTTTCATCAAAGCCTATCTGATGGAATTCTCCGGATCGGAGAATGAGTAATTTCTTCGTAATTAATTTGTTTTCTTCCAGAAACTTTGTACTTTTGGGATACTCAAAAGAAAAAGTTTAATCTTAAAAATGAAATACTTATGGGAAAGAACAAGAAAGCTGCTTATAGCAAGCGGGAAGAAGAAAAAGCAAATAAGATTGTGAAAGGCTTGTTTATCGGATTAATTGTATTGGCCCTTATTATTATGGTGGGCTATGCCGTTTACGGATAAAAGCAGTAACAGAAATAATGAAGTCCTGCCGGGGTTGCTCTCTTGCGGGACTTTTTTATATGAATGTTTATGGGACAGGAAATAGAACGGAAATTTTTGGTGAAGGATGATAGTTATAAACAGGAAGCCTATGCACATAGTCATATTGTCCAGGGCTACATCAGTAGTGCACGGGGAAGGACTGTACGGGTACGCATCCGAGATAGCAAAGGATATCTCACCATCAAAGGGGCTTCCAACGAATCAGGTACTAGTCGTTATGAGTGGGAGAAGGAAATCAGTTTGCAAGAGGCTGAAGAATTAATGAAACTTTGTGAACCCGGAGTGATTGATAAAACCAGGTATTTGGTTAAAAGCGGAGAGCATATTTTTGAAGTTGATGAATTTTACGGTGAGAATAAAGGGCTTGTTGTAGCGGAAGTAGAATTGAATAGCGAAGATGAATCATTCAAAAAACCCCATTTCATCGAAAAAGAGGTGACGGGTGATGTTCGTTATTATAATTCTTTTCTGATGAAGAATCCCTATACCCGTTGGTAGATAATATATAGGTTTCTTTAACGTCTAGAAATAAACTACCTGATATAGTTTGCCTACCTTTGCGACAAACACAAACTTATTATTAATATATGAAACACAACATTTTATGGGGCATTATCTTGCTTCTGGCAAGTCTGTCATTTACTGCAAATGCTCAAAAGGCTGCTCAAGGCCAGTTCTCGGTTAAGGGGATTTTGTTAGATTCCCTGTCTAATGAAGGAGAACCCTATTCTACCATCCGTATTTCATTGAAAAATAATCCGGCAAAACCAGTAAAACTGGCTGTAACAGGCGTGGATGGCAAATTTAGCGAACGGCTAGCCATGCCGGGTACTTATCTGATCAACTTTACATCCGTAGGAAAGGCTCCTGTGAAAAAAGAGTTTTCGGTTTCGGAAACTCATAAAAATGTCGATTTAGGCAAAGTGCTGATAGCCGAAGCAGCTGAAATGCTGAAAGGAGTGGAGGTCGTGGCGCAGAAGCCTTTGGTAAAGGCGGAAATAGACAAAGTGACCTATAGCATAGAGGATGATCCGGACTCAAAGACTAACACCACCCTTGAAATGCTTCGTAAAGTTCCGTTGGTTACAGTAGACGGGGAGGACAAGATTCAGGTGAATGGTAGCAGCAAGTTCAAAGTCCATGTAAATGGCAAACCCAATAACATGATGAGCAATAATCCTACTGAGGTTTTGCGGAGTATGCCGGCCAATTCTATTAAATCAATAGAAGTGATCACGGAACCCGGAGCAAAATATGATGCAGAGGGGGTAGCGGGTATTCTGAATATAATCACTGTGGGAGGTGGTATGGAAGGATATACGGTAACCCTGAACGGAGGAGCGAGCAATACCCGTGTGTATGGCGGGGGGTATGGTACGGTTCAGGCAGGTAAATTTACTGTTACGGGCAATTACTCGTATAACTATCAAGGTTCTCAGAAAGGATTTGAGGATTCGCACCGGGAAGATTTTACCTCTGAAGAGAATAAATTTCTGGATTCACACCGGAGGAGCAAGAGTTATGGCAATTTCCAGTTTGGCAGTCTGGAAGGAAGTTATGAGATTGATACCCTGAATCTGATTAGTTTTTCCATGAATCTGATGACCGGTAACTTTACGAATAAGAGGGTAGGAAACACGCAAATGACTAATTATGCCAATAATCCGGTCTATAGTTATGGCTCTTTTGGAAAAAATGAATCGGGTTTTGGTGAAGTGGGAGGTAATATGGATTATCAGCACTCGTTCAAAAAGAAAGGGGAGTTTCTTACTTTTTCGTATCGTTTCAGTCATTCACCCAATAATAGCGAAGCAAATACAAATTATGAGGATACCCTGAATGTTCCTTATCTTTTGCAAAACCAATATTTTAAGAATGATGCCAGCACACAGGAGCATACGGCTCAATTGGATTATACCAACCCGATAAATTCGATGCACAGCATTGAAACAGGTATAAAGTATATTTTCCGCAGAAGTAAAAGTGATGGTAAATACTATTTGGCTGATAAAGCGGGAGAATATCAGTACGACGGGGACATGAGTACGTTGTATGATCACAAGCAAGACATCCTGGCTGCTTATCTGGGATACCAGCTGAAGTACAAAAAGCTCGGTGGAAAGGCGGGAATTCGCTATGAACATACTTTTATGGATGCCGATTATAAGAATAAAAACGAGCACTTCGATACCCAGTTTGATGATCTGGTTCCTTCTTTGATGTTTTCTTACCAGCTGGCTCCCACTCAAAGCTTGCGTGCTTCTTATAATATGCGTATCAGCCGGCCGGGTATCTGGTTTCTGAATCCGTTTACAGATACCAGCAACCCTACTGCGATCAGTTATGGTAATCCGGATCTGGAAAGTGAGAAAGCACATTCTCTTAGTCTCACCTTTGGCAGTTTTTCGCAGAAATTTAATGTAAACGTCAGTGGCAACTATTCTTTTGTGAACAATGGAATAGAACGATACTCCTTTATTAAAGATGGTGTGATGAATTCTACTTATGATAATATAGGTAAGAGCAAGAATCTTAACTTGTCTTTGTTCCTGAACTGGAATATGTCTCCTAAAACCCGTTTTAATATGAATGCTCGGGGGGCCTATGTGGATTACAGGAGCTCAGGGCTTGATTTGAAGAATCATGGTTGGGAAGGAAATATCTTCGGTAGTTTCCAGCAGACTCTTCCTTGGGATCTTCGTCTAAGCCTGAACGGAGGCGGTGGAACTCCGCATGTCTCT
This sequence comes from Bacteroidaceae bacterium, assembly GCA_963651205.1. Classification (GTDB taxonomy): domain Bacteria; phylum Bacteroidota; class Bacteroidia; order Bacteroidales; family Bacteroidaceae; genus Phocaeicola. Next base: position 20,462 of record CAVJPC010000091.1, on the reverse strand, counting down.
TTGCAGGGGAGTAGTTCCTCCTTCTATTATTATGCGATAGGTCTCAGCCGTTCTTTCCTGAAAGAAAAGAGACTGACTATTTCTCTTAATTCGTCCAATTTATTTAATAAGTACATTACTTTCAAGAACGATATTCATACTTCGACTTTCTGCTCTTCCACTTCTACTAAAATTCCGGTGCGTTATTATGGATTTAATATCAGTTGGCGTTTTGGTGAGTTAAAGGCACAGGTAAAAAAAGCTGCGCGGAGCATTAATAATGATGACTTGAAGAGCGGAGGAGGAAATTCTGGTGCCGGTGGAGGTGTTCCGGCTAATTAAAAGTTAAAACGAAACCACCTGTTAACTGTTAATTTAGGGGGTAAAAACTGTTATTTGATAGTTTATACCCCCTTTGTTGTTAGTTTTTCTGTCGTGACTGTTATAATAAGTCGTTAATATTGCAGCAGAAAACAAAAACAGAAAATAACAACTTAAAAATAGATTAATATGAAGACAGTCGACTTTACACAGCATTTACTAAGTATACAAACCGAATTGTTTCGCTTTGCATTTAAATTGACAGCTGACAAAGAAGAGGCTAATGACTTGTTACAGGAAACTTCACTTAAAGCTTTGGACAACGAAGAGAAGTTTACTCCGGATACTAATTTTAAAGGATGGATGTACACCATCATGCGTAATATATTTATAAATAATTATCGTAAGACAGTACGTGATCAGACTTTTGTCGATCAGACAGATAATTTATTCCATTTGAACCTCCCGCAGGAATCAGGCTTTGATTCTACAGAAGGTGCTTATGATCTGAAAGAGATACACCGTATAGTGAATGCGTTACCTAAGGACTACCGTGTTCCGTTCGCAATGTATGTATCAGGATTTAAGTATAGGGAAATTGCAGAGAAACTGGGACTCCCGTTGGGAACAGTGAAAAGCCGTATCTTCTTTACCCGCCAAAGGTTACAGAATGATTTGAAAGATTTCCGATAAGTTGACTCTCTATCTTTATTATATAACTTTGACTTTTATCATCACGCCGACTGTTCGCGAAGAATCGTCGGCGTTTCTTTTTAGGATTTGTGCCACATAAGAGGACGGAGCACGTAATATCCCACTAAAGTAGCCAGCCCGACTCCGGTGCTGTTTGCTAGAAAATCCAACCAGTCACCGCTACGGTTATCCGTGCAATAGGCTTGCATCAGTTCAATGCATCCGCTCATGGCTATAGGAGCCAGAATACCTCCCCACAATACATGATTCCAATTCATGGCCTTATGGTTTCTCAGATATTCTATCCATAAAATCAGGCAAAGTCCTCCATACATACATATATGCACTACTTTGTCTATATAAGGAATTTCCTCCAGGTCTGTTTTGGGCGGAGTGAAAAAGGACAGATAAAAAATGACCGCTATAATAACCAGTGATAAAGGATATTTTCTAAAATAATATAGCATACTTTAATTTTTTTGTGATTCGTCGCAAAAGTACGATTAATTTTATACTTTTGCCGACCAATAGGTGTTGATTTATAATAATTTGATAGTTTTTTATGCAAAAAGGCGAAAGAGTAAATTTTGGGAGTAAGATTGGAGCTATTCTGGCGGCAGCAGGTTCAGCCGTGGGGCTTGGTAATATATGGAGATTTCCTTATGAAACAGGAAACCATGGAGGTGCAGCATTTATCTTGATATATCTGGCATGTGTCCTTATGCTTGGGCTACCTATCATGATTGCTGAATTTACAGTAGGCCGCCATTCAAAAGCAAGTACGGGCCGTGCATATAAGGTTTTGGCACCCGGAACCCATTGGAAATGGCTGGGATACATGGGTGTCTTGGCAGGTTTTCTTATTTTAGGATATTATTCGGTAGTGGCAGGATGGACTTTGGAGTATATATTGGAAGCAGGAGTCAATGGTTTTGTAAACAAGAAACCGGAAGATTTTGTAGTTGCTTTCCAAAGTTTTTCACAAGATCCTGTTCGGCCTCTTATCTGGTTGGTTATCTTCTTGTTGGCAACCCATTTCATCATAGTGAAGGGGGTTAAGAACGGTATTGAGAAATCTTCGAAAGTGTTGATGCCCGTTTTGTTTATATTGATAGTGGTTTTAGTAGGTTGCTCCTTGTCACTTCCCAATGCGGAAAAAGGTCTGGAGTTTTTGCTAAAGCCCGATTTCAGCAAAGTGGATGGAGATGTCTTCTTGGGAGCGATGGGGCAGGCTTTCTTTTCTTTAAGTTTGGGTATGGGATGTCTTTCAACCTATGCCTCTTATTTTGGAAAAGAGACCAAACTAGGCAATACAGCCCTGAGTGTGGGGGTTATTGATACGTTTGTGGCGGTACTGGCCGGGCTGATCATTTTTCCGGCAGCCTTTTCGGTAGGTATCCAGCCGGATGCAGGACCGTCTTTGATCTTTATTACATTACCTAACGTGTTTCAGCAGGCTTTTAGCGGAGTGCCGGTATTGGCTTATATTTTTTCGGTGATGTTTTATGTATTACTGGCTTTGGCTGCATTGACATCGACTATTTCCTTGCATGAAGTGGTGACAGCTTTTTTGCATGAGGAATTTAATCTGACTCGTGGACGTGCTGCCAGACTGGTAACCTTCGGGTGTATTACCATCGGTGTCATTTCTTCCTTATCGTTGGGAGTCTTGCAGAAATATACTTTGTTTGACAAGGGATTCTTCGACTTGCTTGATTTTGTGACAGCAAAGATAATGCTTCCTTTGGGGGGCTTGTTGGTATGTATTTTTGTAGGATGGTACTTGAAACGGACTGTCTCATATGATGAAATGACAAATGGAGGAAAACTAAAAGCGGGATTCTTCAACCTCTATATCTTTTTGTTGAGATATGTGGCGCCTGTTGCCATAGCACTAATTTTTATCAATGAGCTGGGTTTAATTTAGAATAGTAATGTGGAAGGACTTCTTCTATTTTTCGAAAGGTGAACGTAGAGCTATTCTCTTTTTATTGACACTGCTTTTTGTACTTGCCAGTTTGGGGGTTCTTGTTCCTTTAGGGGAGGAGGAACCCATTGCTCAAGATCAGAAGGAGATAGAAGAAATAAAAGAATTTCTGGCAGGAATACATGAAATCGAAGAAAAAAAGCACCTTCAATATTCTTATGACAAGCCCCAAAAACGAGAGGTGGTATTAGTGCCTTTTGATCCCAATTCAGCCGATTCCATCGAACTTTTACAGCTTGGATTGCCTTCCTTTATTGCACATAATATCATGAAATACCGTAAAGCCGGAGGTGTATTCAGGACTGCGGATGATTTTTCCCGGATTTACGGTTTGTCTTCCGAAAAATATAAAATACTGAAACCCTATATTAATATATCGGAAGCTTTCCAACGGAAACAGGATACTTTATACTACGCTAAAAAGGTGGAGAAAGATACATTGGTAACTTATAAATATCCGGAAGGGACATTGGTGGACTTAAATGAAGCGGATACTACAGAGTTAAAAAAGATTCCGGGAATAGGTAGTGGTATAGCACGGGCTATAGTAGCTTACCGGAATCATCTTGGAGGATTTTATGAGAGGACCCAACTGAAGGAAGTGAAGTATATAAATGAGGATATGCTGAAATGGTTTAAGCTCGGAAATAGCCCAATTCATCGAATAAATGCCAATAAAGCCGGGCTTGATAAACTTCGTGCCCATCCTTACATGAATTTCTATCAGGCAAAAGTGATTATAGAATACAGGAGGAAAAAAGGAAAATTAAAAAGTCTTTCCCAGTTATCCCTGTATGAGGAATTCACTGAGAAAGACTTGGAGCGTTTATCGCATTATCTTGCTTTCGATTAATCAGGATAACCGGCTGCTTCTGCTATTTTCACCGGAATTTCTGTATTGTCAATACGTCCCTGGAACAACTGGGCGCCTGCTCCGATAGCGAATACAGGAACATAACCTCCAGAGTGCCCTCCGCTGGTCCAGCCTACTAAGGCTATGTCATCCAGAATCTTCTTGGCTTCAGAGGCCAGAGGTTCATCCTGCTGATATTCGCTCTTGGTCAAATCCATTCCTTTCCCACTGAATGATTCATCATAGACCTTCTTCAGTTGTGCCTCTTGTTTTTCATTTAGTTGAATGCTGTCCCAAAATCCAAAATTATCCTTCAGTGACTGCTTGATAGCTTCCCAAGGAACTTGGTTCTTGTATTTCTTTCTCAGCTCATTTACGATTTTGGTGTAACCGCTTTCGCTTACTTTTTGTGATTTCAATGCCTGTAAGTTCAGGGTATACGGTCCTTTTCCTAAAACAATACCCCCTGTTTCATGGTCTGCTGTTACAACAATCAGCGTTTCGTCGGGGTGCTGTTCGTAGAATTCATAGGCTACTTTAATGGCATCGTCCATGTCCATCACTTCATGGAATACGGTAGCAGCATCATTGCTATGGCAGGCCCAGTCAATTTTACCACCTTCAACCATCAGGAAGAACCCTTTGGAAAGGTCTTTAGATAAGAAGTTAATTCCCGCACGAGTAATTTCTGCTAGAGTCATATCCCCTTTCTTGCGGTCAATAGCGTAGGGTATAGCGCTGTTGTCCGTTGCCGTTGCAGGTTGTAAAAGAATCATTTTGTCTGATTTCTTAGCTTTTTTCTGGTAATCCTTGTAACCACGAGCCACTGCATATCCTGCTTTGTCCACCAGCGTATAGAGACTTTCAGCATTTGAATCGGCAGCTTTCTTATTGGTGGGATCTAGAAAGTCCGAACCTGCGTAGAAATCATAATTAGCATCAATCAGATCCAGACCTACATTGTAATAGCTACTTCTTTGGCCCTGATGAGCGTAGAAAGCAGCCGGGGTGGCATGGTCTACACTGACACTTGTGCTGATACCCACGCTGCATCCTTTGTTTTTTGCCCAGGAAGCAACGCTGTTGACTTTAGTTTCCAGATCCTTTTTAACGCCTAGTGCGCCGTTCTTTGTTTTACTTCCGGTAGCAAGGGCAGTTCCGGCTGCCGCTGAATCTGTAACCCCATTGGTTGCCGAAAATGTGGTAGCTATGGTTGCATAGGGAAATTGTGTAAACAATAAAGGAGTCACACCAATTTTGCCTTCCAACTCTCCACGATACATCTCCGTACCTAAAACCTGGTTAACACCCATTCCATCTCCGATGAAATAAAATACATACTTTGCTTGTTGTGCCTGTACAAAAAGAATAGACAGGAATACAAACGTAATAATGAATGATAGTTTTTTCATATTAATTGAGTTAATGACATTTTTCTGTTTCAGACTGGCAAATATAGGGAAAAAGCTTTTTAATTGGTAATAACCTCCTGGAATAATGGGGATTTAATGATAGAATACCTTCTTTTGAAATGAATCTGTAAACGCAATGTCCCTGGTATGTAATAAAGGGGGCTGTTTGGGGGTGGAGTGCCTTAATAAAAAAAGAGCTACTTTTTTTAGAAGTAACTCTTTACGATTGTCTTTTAAGTGGTACCACCAGGAATCGAACCGGGGACACAAGGATTTTCAGTCCTTTGCTCTACCAACTGAGCTATGGTACCATTGTTTCTTGTTTGCGGTTGCAAAGGTAGTGAAACTTTTTAAACTTGCAAATTATTTCTGAAGAAAAAACACTGATAAAGACATAATATGCTTATTATCAGTGCTGTTTCTTATGAATTATTTTTCTTTTAATGGGTTCCAACCTTGGGCTTTCAACTCAAACTCTTGTCCGTCGCGGGTAATTAGGGCACAGCCTAACTCTGGTTTGGTGATGTGACCAATTACTTTAATGCCCTCTATAGCCGAAACCTTTTCATGTTCCGTCAGGGGTACAGTAAATAACAACTCATAATCTTCGCCCCCGTTCAAGGCGCAAGTGGTCACGTTCATATTCAGTTCTTCTGCCATGACAGCTGTTTGGTAATCAATGGGAATTCTCTCCTCATAGACACGGCAACCGGTGTTGCTTTGTGAACATATATGCAGCAGTTCTGAAGAAAGACCGTCAGAAATATCCATCATGGCTGTAGGCTTGATACCTGCCTTTGCCAACTTTTCAATGATGTCTTTGCGTGCTTCGGGTTTCAGTTGCCGTTCCAAAATGTACTCTTTTCCGGAGAAGTCCGGATTTGCTTCTTTTTCTCCCTGGAAAATCGTTTTTTCACGCTCCAATAACTGAAGCCCCATGTAGGCTGCTCCCAAGTCACCGCTGACACAAATTAAATCGGTATCATGTGCACCGTTGCGATAAACCACCTTGTCTTTGTCCGCTTCACCTATGCAAGTGATACTGATGGCAAGACCTGTCACTGACGAAGTGGTATCGCCGCCTACAATATCTACATGATGTAGTTGGCAGGCCAATTTCAGTCCGTCATAAAACTGCTCCAGATCCTCAATGCAAAAACGCTTGGACAATGCGATAGAGACGGTGATTTGCTTCGGAGTGCCGTTCATGGCATAAATATCCGAAAAGTTCACGATGGCCGATTTATATCCCAAATGTTTCAACGGGGTATAGACCAAATCAAAGTGTACACCTTCCATCAGCAAATCTGTAGTAACCAATACTTCTTTGTCCTGAAAATCCAGCACGGCAGCATCGTCTCCCACGCCATATTTGGTTTCCGGATTCTTTAACTCGATATCCTTCGTCAAATGTTTGATAAGACCGAATTCGCCTAATGTGGCTATTTCTGTTCTGTTTGTTTCCTGCATATCTTTTTTAAACTCTATTAATCAGTTCGCGCATAATGGTTGTCATACGCGGCTGCGCTTCATCTGCCGCTTTCTGAACTTCTTCGTGCGAAACTTCCACTATTTTTCCTTCCACACCCAAGTCAGTGATGACTGATACTCCAAACACTTTAATACCACAATGGTTCGCAACAATTACTTCGGGTACGGTAGACATACCTACGGCGTCCGCCCCTAGAATGTGGAACATTTTATATTCTGCCGGTGTTTCGAAAGTTGGGCCTTGTGTCCCGATGTATACTCCCTGTTGTACTTTAATGCCCTTTTCTTTAGCGATTTCCAATGCTTTGTCGATCAGTTCTTTAGAGTAAGCCTCACTCATATCCGGGAAACGGGGACCGTATTCGATGTTCCTGCCGTGCAACGGATGTTCGGGAAAGAAATTGATATGATCTCTGATAATCATTAGATCGCCGATTTCAAAATCTGCATTCGTGCCGCCGGCAGCATTGGATACAAACAAGGTTTTGATACCCAATTCACGCATCACACGTACAGGGAAAGTGACTTCTTTCATGGAATATCCTTCGTAGAAGTGGAAACGTCCCTGCATAGCCATGATATCTTTGTTGCCCAACTTGCCGAAGATCAATTTACCGCTATGTCCCTCCACGGTTGAAACAGGGAAATTAGGGATATCTTTATAACTGATCTCGTATTTATCGGTAATTTCGTGTACCAAACTTCCTAAACCTGTACCTAATATAATGGCAGTTTGGGGACTGGTATGCATCTTCTCTCTAAGAAAAGCTGCTGTTTCTTGAATTTTTTCTAACATAGTCGGTTATATTTGAGTTAAATAGTTCTTGTTGATCTTGTAAAAAGGATACCTCAACGGGTAACACATATATATAAGGTTTCAGCACTTCATCCATCAATGGATGAGTTGCCAGTCGTACTGCATCTTTCTCTGTAGTGATAATCATGCGTTTGCCTTCGGGAAGTTTCATGAAACCTTTCTTTATTAGTTCCATATCTTTTGCGGTAAAGTCATGATGATCGCTGAAAGCCAAAGATTCAATATGTTCATTGTAAGGTGATAAGTCTTGAATGAGCTTTACCGGTGAAGCTATGCCTGTCACAAGCAGGATGTGCGTTTCTTTTTCAATCTCTTCCAATGAAACCGTATGATCGGCTGTAAACAACAGATACAACTTGCTATATACCAATGTTGTGAAGTAGAGTTGTTGGTAAGGGTAAAGCTCCATTTGCTTGCTCAATACTCTCAGATCCATCGGAGTGATATCCTTAGGACATTTGGTTACAATGACGATATGGGCACGGCTTTTTCCGTTTTCGGGTTCGCGCATTCGTCCGGCAGGCAGCAAGGTGTCTTCACATATCAACCGGTGAAAGTCTACCAGCAGGATGTTCATTCCGGGTTTGACATACCGATGCTGGAAAGCGTCATCCAGAATGACCACTTCCGTTCCGGGAGCAATGTGGCTGTTGCGTAACTGTTCTATGCCGTGGCAACGATTACGGTCTACTGCCATATAGATATCAGGAAACTTTTGTTTCATTTGGAAAGGTTCGTCACCTATCATCTGTACGGGAGTATCGGGCTGGGCAAGCACAAAGCCTTTGGATTTTCGTTTGTAACCGCGGCTCAGTACGGCAACCTTATAATTTCTCTGTAATAATCTGATCAAGTATTCTGTATGGGGAGTCTTTCCCGTACCACCTACGGTAATATTACCTACCGAGATGACCGGAATATCAAACTGACGTTCTTTATATATCCCCCAGTCGAATAATTTATTACGCAACCATACACCGGTTCCATAAAGCCATGAAACCGGGTACAGCCACTTGTTTATCTTGATAAGGTTACCTTCCATGCCAACTTATTGAATATTAGGATCAAACGGCATACGTGCTTGTACGCAGTCTGCATCTTTAATGTTCTCCAGTGCCTTGAAACTGTTATAATAGCTTCCTAAATATTCTTTAATTTCACTGTTTACATAATGCTTTTTCTGGTTACCCAGCAGATTTGCGAAAATACTTTCTTTTTCAGGATATCCGATGATGCTGTAATTCTCTATACCGGCTTGCGTGGCAGCAGCATTCAATGCTTTGTCTATACCTCCCAGTTCATCCACCAAACCAAGATCTTTAGCCATAGCGCCAGTCCATACACGACCTTCAGCTACTTTTTCGATAGCCTCTATAGACATTTTTCTGCCTTCCGCACAACGGCTTACAAACAATTTATAACCCCGGTTAACATAGTTCTGCATTAATTCTTGTTCTGATGCATTCAATGGACGGGTAAGGACAGGCCCCAAGCTGGCACCCAGATCAGCCATTTTATTGGTTTTCACTACATCAAAATTCAATCCCAAAGTCTCGGTAAACAGTTTGTCACCTGAGAACATCATACCGAATATACCGATGGAACCGGTGAGTGTGGTCGGATCAGCGAAAATACGGTCGGCGGCACAGGAAATGTAATAACCTCCTGATGCGGCATAATCACCCATAGAAACAATAACCGGCTTTTTCTCTTTCAGCCGTACTACTTCACGCCAGATTTGGTCAGAACCATAGGCACTGCCGCCCGGAGAGTTAACCCGTAATACGACAGCCTTTACGTCATCGTCGTTACGCAGTTTGCGCAGATCTTTACACATTTTCTGCACATCAATGCAATCTTCCGTAGAACTGCCTGGAGCATCCAAAATCTCACCATAAGCATAATATACGGCAATTACGTTTCCGCTCTTGTCTTTGGGTACATTCTTCTTCACATTGATCATATCTTCTATGAAAAGGCTTCGCAAGTTGTCATCTTCATCACGACCACTCAATTGCTTCAAATAAGAGATCACTTCATCCTTATACATCAAGGTATCTGCCAGTCCGCATTGAATGTACTCTTCTGCCTGACAAAAATCCATATATCGGTCGGCATAAGCATTCAGGGAATCGGTTGAGATATGACGTGAATCGGATACATCTGCCAGAATACGATGCCAAATAGATGCCAGACATACAGTCATTTGTTCGCGGTTGGCCGGACTCATTTCTGTAGCGATAAATGGTTCTACGGCCGATTTGTAAGTGCCCACTCTGAATACCTGCACTTCAAGTCCCAGTTTAGAAACCAGATTTTTGAAGAAAATGGGCTGCATGCCTGCTCCGTGCCATCCAATGCTTCCTTGCGGGTTGACAATCACCTTATCGGCTACGCTGGAAAGATAATACATTCCCTGTGCATACTGGTCTGCATAGGCAACGATAAATTTGCCGCTTTCCTTGAAATCCAGTAATGCATTGCGTATTTCTTCCAATGAGGCGTAAGACGCTCCCAAATAAGAGGGTTGGATATAAATACCTTTGATTTTGTCATTTTCTTTTGCTTTCTTGATGGAAGATAAGATATCATCTAATCCATAAGCCTCGAATTCCTCGCCCAAAAGTTGTTGGAGTGGGTTTTCCTGCACACGCTCGGACAAGCTGCCTTTAAAATCAAGGACAAACACCGAGTTGTCCTTCACCACTGTTTCAGTATCCGATGATGCTACGACACCTACCAGAGTGATAATCCCCAGTATGGTGAACACTACGCCTGCCAGAATGACGCCGATGACGCTGGCAAACGTAAATTTTAGAAAATCTTTCATTGAATGTGTTGTCTTTAATGTTAATAATTAGCTAACAAAAATAGGTTATTGCATTGAAAAAAGCAAAAAAAGTGAACTTCTTTTGCCACCCGTTTGTTTCTTACATATAATAACCCATAAATACTTTGTATGATATGACAAAAAGTTTCAAAGAGGCTCTAAAAGCCCGTCGTACATTTTATCAGATCGATAACAAGTCCACGTTGTCTGATAAAGAAATAAGAGACTTAATCCGCTTTGCTGTGGAATTTGTTCCCTCAGCTTTCAATTCTCAAACCACACGTGTTGTATTATTAACAGGTAAGGCGCACGAAAAGTTGTGGAACATCGTAAAAGACACTTTGCGAAAGCTGGTTTCGGCAGAGGCATTCAGCAAGACCGAAGAGAAGATTGATGGTAGTTTTTCTTGCGGATACGGTACCATTCTCTATTTCGAAGATATGTCTATTGTCCGTTCTTTACAGGAAAGTTTTCCTACTTATAAAGATAACTTTCCTGTTTGGGCAGAGCAGACAGATGCCATGCATCAGCTGGCTATCTGGACGATGCTGGAAGATGCGGGGATGGGGGCGTCTTTGCAACACTATAATCCGTTGATTGACGATGAAGTACGCAAGGCATGGAACTTGCCCGATGATTGGAAGCTGATAGCACAGATGCCGTTTGGTGTGCCTGTTGCCCAACCGGGGCCAAAGGAGGTAATGTCACTGGACAAGCGTGTTTTTGAATTTACTGATTAAAAATTACGCCTCTTCTTTTGGCTTATTAGGGGAAAATGAGCATCTTTGTGTGTAATAAAACAAAGATGCGTTATGAAAAAATTATTATCACTTCCCCCTAATCTGGTGGAATGTTTTCATGATATAGAGAAAGCAGACCGGACAGAATGGTTTTGTACTTCCGATCCCATAGGCAGCAAGTTGGGATCGGGTGGAGGCACTGCTTGGCTGTTGGAGGCTTGCCGGCAGACGGCAGCTGCCGATAGTGATTTCCTTTCCTGGCTGGGAAAAGAGAAACGTATTTTACTTCATGCGGGTGGTCAAAGCCGTCGCTTGCCCGGATATGCTCCATCCGGTAAGATTCTGACTCCTATCCCTGTATTCCGATGGGCCAGAGGACAACGATTATCCCAAAATCTGCTTTCCCTCCAACTCCCTTTATATGAACAAATTATGGAGAAGGCTCCGTCTTCTCTTCACACGCTTATTGCCAGCGGAGATGTTTATATCCGTGCAGGACAGCCGCTTCAACCCATTCCGGATGCCGATGTCGTATGTTATGGTTTATGGGTAGACCCTAATTTGGCGAAGAACCACGGGGTCTTTGTATCTTCACGTACTCGTCCTGACAAACTTGATTTCATGCTTCAAAAGCCTTCGGTAGAAGAGTTGGGAAAATTGATGCAGACCCATCTTTTCCTCATGGATATCGGTATCTGGTTGCTGAGTGATCGTGCAGTCGATTTATTGGTTAAGCGCTCATACAAAGAAGGGAAACTATCTTATTATGATCTGTATTCCGATTTCGGATTGACATTGGGAGAGCATCCACGCATGATAGATGATGAACTAAATACGCTGAATGTGGCCATTTTACCATTGCCGGGAGGCGAGTTCTACCATTATGGAACCAGTCGTGAACTGATCTCTTCCACACTGGCCGTGCAAAATCTGGTGAATGACCAGCGTGAGATTATGCACCGAAAGGTAAAACCACATCCCGCCATGTTTGTTCAGAATGCTGAAGTAGGGTATAAACTGACCTCACAAAATTCAGAGATATGGATAGAGAACAGCAGCGTAGGAGCGGGGTGGAACATCCATAAACAAACCATTATTACCGGTGTTCCTGCCAATGACTGGAAACTGGATGTCCCGGTCGGCGTATGTATTGACGTAGTTCCTTTCGGGGAGTCAGATTATGTGGCGCGTCCATACGGTTTCAATGATGCTTTCAAAGGGGCCTTGACCAAAGAGGAGACAAACTATCAGGGAATACCGGTAGGTGAATGGTGTGCCGTGCGCGGTCTTTCGGTAGAAGATATTGAAAATAACCATGATTTGCAGGCGGCGCGTCTGTTCCCCGTCTGTTCTTCTGTAGAGGAATTGGGAATAGTCATGCGCTGGATGGTTTCCGAACCGGCGTTACAGGAAGGAAAAGAGCTATGGCAACGTAGCCGTAAGTTGTCCGCTGATGAGATATCCGCTTATTCCAACCTGCATCGCCTGGCAGCTCAGCGCGAGGCTTTCCGGATAAAGAACTGGCCGGCACTGGCGCATAATTATGAACGAAGTGTCTTCTATCAGCTTAATTTGGAGCATGCTGCCGTGGAGTTTGCCATGCACGATTTGTCCTTACCAAAGCCTTTGCCTGAATCAGCTTCCTTAATGACACGCATCAGTGACAGCATGTTCCGTTCCCGGGTGCAGCAGCTCAAGGGGCTGGCTTACCGGGAATATGAAAATGAGGCTTTCCGCCTGATGCGTGATGGGCTTACTGCTTCGGCATTGGTCAGGAAGCAGCAACCTTATTTGTCAGTCTATTCTGATCAGATTGTATGGGGACGCAGTCCTGTCCGTATAGATTTGGCCGGTGGGTGGACAGATACACCACCTTATTGTTTGAGTGAAGGCGGAAATGTGGTGAATATTGCTATCGAGTTGAATGGTCAGCCTCCTTTGCAAGTCTATGTGAAACCTTGCCGGGAGTATAAAATTATTCTCCGTTCTATAGATCTGGGTGCTATGGAAACGGTTACCACCTATGAGGAAGTGCGGAATTTTATGCAGGTAGGATCGCCGTTCTCCATACCTAAAGCGGCATTGGTCCTGGCAGGCTTTCAGCCCGGATTCTCTACCGAGTCATATTCTTCATTGGAAGAACAGTTGAAAGCATTCGGCGCTGGTATGGAAATAACTTTGCTCTCAGCCATTCCTGCGGGCTCCGGTCTGGGAACAAGTTCTATTCTTGCTTCGACAGTATTGGGGGCTGTTTCTGATTTCTGCGGATTAAACTGGGACAAGAATGAAATATGCAACCGTACACTTATCCTAGAGCAGTTACTGACTACCGGTGGCGGTTGGCAGGATCAGTACGGAGGTGTGCTTCGTGGCGTAAAATTGTTGCAGACACATGCAGGAATGGACCAAAGTCCGTTGGTGCGCTGGTTGCCCGATTATTTGTTTACAGGTGGCGAATATCAGAAGTGTCATTTGCTTTATTATACAGGAATAACCCGTACTGCTAAAGGCATTTTGGCCGAGATAGTGCGTAGTATGTTCCTCAACTCTACTGAACATTTATCTATACTTGGCAATATGAAGGTACATGCTCTTGATTTGTATGAAGCCATTCAGCGTGGAAACTTCGATGAAATGGGGCGTTTGGTTGGGAAGAGTTGGAAACTGAACCAGGCATTAGATCCCGGTACTAATCCTGAAGCGGTTGAGGCTATCATTCGCCGGATTGATGATTACTGTTTGGGATATAAATTGCCCGGTGCAGGTGGAGGAGGTTATCTTTATATGGTAGCCAAAGATCCTGAGGCAGCCATACGTATCCAAAGTATTCTGACCCAGAATCCACCTAACGGTTGTGCCCGTTTCGTAGATATGGCTTTGTCTGATAAAGGTTTGCAAATCAGTCGAAGCTAGCTATAACCGAACAGAGCTGGGAAACCAGCCGGGAGATATTTTCTTTGGCATATTCCGGTTCCATTGCTTTTTCTAAAGTGATGGGGCCGGGTGTTATAGAGAATATACCTTTAAATCCAGCTTCGTTTAGCTCGGATGCGTCCTCTATGCTGCCTGCCAATAGAATTACGGGAATGTGCTCTTTTTGTGCTTCCGTCAGTATGCCATAAGGCACTTTCCCCATAGCTGTCTGTCGGTCTGCCTTTCCCTCGCCTGTTATAATCAAGCTGGCTCCTTTTATGTTTTCCCGGAAATCAATTGCCTCCAGTAATAATTCTGTGCCCGGCTTTAATTCTGCGTTCAGAAAAGCCAGCAGACCGCCACCCATACCACCGGCCGCACCTGCACCGGGAGAATTGGCAATATCTTTTCCTGTGACTCTCTTTATCACTTCAGCTAATGATTTCATTCCTGCATTCAGCTTTTGTATCATTGCATTATCTGCTCCTTTTTGACGGGCAAAGACACAGGCTGCTCCATTAGGACCGTGAAAAGGGTTGTTGACATCACATGCTACTGTGAAACGAGCTTCTTTTAGTGCGGGGTGAATGTTAGAGATATCTATATTCGCCACTGCCTCCATTATCTGTCCTCCGGTTCCCAATATCTTTCCTGATTGGTCTAGGAAACGAAAGCCCAGTGCTTGCAGCATTCCTAATCCCGCATCATTGGTTGCACTTCCGCCAATGCCTATGATAAAATCTCTGCATCCTCGTTCAAGGGCGTCTTTTATCAACTCCCCCGTGCCGAAGGTTGTTGCCAACATAGGGTTTCTTTGTCCGGTTGATACTAAAGGTAGTCCGCTTATGGCTGCCATTTCTATAATAGCTGTTTGACCGTTGCCGGAAATACCATAATGTGTTTCTGTCATCTCCATCAGCGGTCCATGTGCCGATAAGGAAATATAGTTTCCTTTTGTGGCGGAAACAAGGACGGGTAGTAATCCTTCCCCACCATCTGCAACGGGTAATATAATGATTTCACAGGAGGGGAAAATTCTTCTGATCCCTTCGGCGGCGGCTTGTCCGGCTTCCATTGAAGTCATGCAACCTTTAAAGGAGTCGATGGCGATTACTGCTTTTCTCATACTTTATGCTGTTTTTTTAATGATGAAGAGTTTACTTCTTATTTGCTGCAATAGCTGTTATTCAGAACAAATGTAGCGCTTTTCCAAGTATTTGCGTAAAGAAATGCAGTATTATGAGTTTCTTTTCTTTCCCCTTATAGGGATAAAGGCGGTTCACTGGCTGTTTTGGCCGTTTCACCGTTTTATTTGGAATAAAGTCGGCAGATTGATTATTTTTGTAGAACTAACAGAACTAAAGATGATATAATGATGTGGCGTTTGACAAAGAATGAATTATTTATCGGATTCACCCTGTCGGTGATCCTTTCTCTTTTTGCCAATTTTACATTGTTGATGCGGCGCTATGATTGGATGATGGACACAAAGGCATCCGATATGGCTTGGGAAATAGAAAAATATGATTTCTGGTTTTCCATATGCTGGTTCCTGTTCTTCTCTTTCGTGTTATTTATCCTTTATAAATGGGTGTACAGGTGGGGAGATAGGATATTCCGGCACAGGGAATTGAAGGCGGTGGGGCTTGCAATGGGAGTTACATTATTCATTGCTTTCGGGCTGTATCAGGCCTATCCTTCTTTGAAGAGAGTGATTATTTTGGAAAGGAGGTATGAGGTAACTGCTGCTCATGGTTTTGCGGAACACTCATTTTCTGTAACAGAGGTTTCAAGAAATACATTAAAGGTCGTTACGGGTTCGGACACTTCCCCGCGTGAAGTCCGGGTGGGAGTGAGTGCAGTGCTTTCAAGCGCCCATTCGTATCCTTTGCTGGTGGAGCATCTTTTTGTTTTGCTGACCATCCTGTTAAGCATGTTGTTGCTTCATTTGCTCGATAAGAAGCAGGAGATGAAACTGGAATTTGAAAAGATAAAGCTGGAGAAGCTGCAAAGCTCTTATAATGCATTGATGGGACAGGTCAACCCACATTTTTTCTTCAATTCATTGAATGGGCTTAATTCGCTCATTCGTATGGGGGAGAAGGAAAAGACCCTTGAATATCTGGAAGGATTATCCGACGTTTTCCGATACATCCTGCAAAGCAACCGTAAGGCATTGGTAACCGTTGATGAGGAACTGCAATTTGTCCGAGCCTATACTTGCCTGCTCGGTGTGCGATATGAAAACAAATTGTTCTTCTCCATCCGGATTGCGGAAAGCTGTATGCACAAGATGCTGCCTGTCCTCAGTCTGCTTCCCCTTGTTGAGAATGCTGTGAAACATAACGTTATCAGTATGCAGTATCCTTTGCAGATTGAAATTTATACTACGCCAGAGGATCTGTTGGTCGTATCCAACCCCATCCGCCTTAAAATGGAAGAGTACGTGTGCAACAGAATAGGATTGAAGAACCTCCGGGGACGTTATCAGATGTTGACAGGCAGGGATATACGTATTAGTGATTCCAATGGACGTTTTGAAGTATCCCTTCCATTATCAGATATATCGGAATAAATAGATGAAAGCGATAATAATTGAAGATGAAACAGCGGCAGTAAGTAGCCTGAAGGCTGTTTTACGGCAGAACTCAGTGGTTGATATTGAAGTGGTTGCCGCATTGGAAAGCATTGAGGATAGTATTGAATGGTTCCGGAATTTTGCTCCGCCGGATATTATCTTTATGGATATCCACTTGGCCGATGGATTGGCCTTTGCTATTTTTGAACAAGTGGAGATAGTAGCCCCTGTGGTCTTTACTACTGCGTATGATGAGTATGCTTTGCAGGCCTTTCGGGTGAGCAGCATCGACTATCTGTTGAAACCCGTTACCTTGAAGTCACTGGAACATGCGTTGGATAAATTTCTTCTTTTCAATCCCGTGGAAAGGAACGAACATATCCTGCGGACGAATGCCGTGATAGGTAATCGGAATGAAGTGAAAAAGTTGCTCATCATGCTTGCCGATAAGTTTTATCCGCTTTCGGTTGATGATGTCTGCTATTTCTATACCGCCCGGGAGAAAGTGACCGCTTATACTTTTGACGGCAAAAAACATCCGATAGACCGGACACTCGATACACTCAGTGAACAATTGGATAATCGGGATTTTTTCCGTGCCAACCGTCAATTCATCATATCCCGTAAGGCTGTCAGAGACGTAGACCTCTGGCTGGGCAACCGGCTCTCCGTAAACTTGCTTTTACCTGTTCCGGAACGCATCATCATAAGTAAGGTAAAGACTCCCGTATTCAAGAAGTGGCTCATGCAGGAAGAGAGCTGAAACGGTTCACCCTTGTCCATTGCCTGTTTCACCTGCAAAGAATCCCCGTTTGCCGGCGTTTAACTTTTGTTTACCAATGTTTTCCTTTAATTTGCAGCAGACTAATGGAACAATTAAAACGAAAAGTTATGCTGAAATGTGTTATTTGGGATGGGGATATTTCCACCTTCAATGATTTGGCGGTACGTCTGGAGAGGATTAATCGTACCCTGGCTGAAGTAAATGTACAATTTATTGCAAATAAACAGGGCAATCAGCCCATCTTTCTCCGTGACGGCAATCGGATAGTACGTATTGATCAGGCAGATATTTTATATTTGGAAGGATATGGCGATTATGTCAAGGTGTATCGCAAGGAAGGGAAGCCTATACTTTCACAATTGAGTTTAAAACGTTTCGAGGAATCTCTTGAAGGTGATTTTTGTCGTGTTCATCGTTCTTATATCGTTTCACTTTCCCATATTAATTATATCGAACATAAAAGGATTCGCATTGAGGGGGCTATTATTCCGATTAGCGATTCTTATTTTCCTGTGTTGATGCGTAAGTTGAATATGCAGATATAGATCAACTCAGTAGGCTATGGCATAGATTCTAAATATTTTCAATGTATCACATTTTAAAAAGACATGATTATGATTGACCAAAAGAAATCAAAAACAGAGAGATTATTATTCTGTTTCTCAATTCTTGTTGGGCTTTGTGGAGTAAATGCTTCTATCAGGGCACAATATTCTATGGATAAAACGGAGATTAGAGTTTCAAATGTTTCGGTTAAAAAGAGTGATGGAGTGCTTGTTTCTCAAAGAACTTTTGATTCACAGACCTGTTGCATTCCCGATTCTTGCAGGGACCTAGAGACTATGTTGACTTTTCTCAGGGAAAATATCAGTTATCCCCTCTCAGCGATTGAAGAGAAAAAACAGGGGGAAGTGACGATCAGTTTCACTGTAACTAAAGAGGGTATAGTAGCAAATAGTAATATAACCAAAAAACTTTCTCTCGCTATAGATAGGGAAGTGCTTCAGGCAGTAAAAAAGATGCCTGTTTTAAAGAGTGGCTGGAAAGTTGATGAGGATTATAAAATAACTTTGAATTTTGCTTTACCGGATAGCTTGTCTTCGGTGAAACCTATTGTATCAATTGTGGAAGTAGAAACGGAGAATTTAAAGATGACTCTGCTGGAACGTGAAGAAAAAGAGGAGGTGAATAGCGCTATTATAGCTGTTTGTGATTCATCAATGAAAGAAGATACAATCTTCATGAGGACGGTAATTACGACTAGAAGTGAAAATCTTGAATAGGGCAACCGGCATTTTCTTAAAAAAACAATTATCTTTGCATCGAAATTTTAAATATTCACATTTTGAGAGTGATTCTGAAATTTATACTGGTTTAATATTAGCCTCATAAACCACAGGCTGATACTTCTTTCGTTTGGGTAATTTTACTTGAACTGGTTTACTATTTTATTTTTTTTATTCACAGTAATGCCCTTCTATGGGCATAAGCATCTGCTGTTGTGGCTTATGGCGACCTCCGGGTTTGTCATAAGTTATAATGCTGTGAAATCTTTCAATGCATATTAAACACAGTATAGATAATGAGAACCGAATATATATGGGAGATAAAGGTCAAAAACACGCCTGTCCTAAAAAGAAAATGTAATCACTGTAATAGCTCTAGATTTTATTGCAGCAATAAATTTAGAATGAATGCTCAAAAAAGAAACATAGATGTATGGCTAATTTATAGATGTGTGGAGTGTGACAGTACATACAACTTGACTATTTTATCGCGTACAAAACCTGAGTTGATAAAAAAAGACCTGTTCTTAAAGTTTTCAGAGAATGATAAAAACCTAGCGTGGGAATATGCTTTTTCTTCTGAAATAGGGCGGAAAAACAAGGTTGAGCTTGATTATAGTAGTGTGGAATATGAAGTACTACATAGTGGGATTTCGATAAATGACCTTTTGAATACGGAAGATGAAATTATTGCGTTCAAAATTCAAACCCGTTTTGAGCTTGGGCTAAAGTTATCTTCTATTGTCCGATTTTGTTTAGGGGTGTCTGCCAGCCTGTTAAATAAAATAATTGAAGCAGAAGCCGTTTATACTCCTGAAGGTTATTCATTAAAGAAACATAAGGTCAAAAATGGAGATGTTGTGCTGATTAATAAAGAGAAGTTGCGAAACATATCCTTTTTTTAGGACAGATAAGGGGATGTTCTCTTTTGTGTGCTTGTTGGCTATAGCAAGTGCACAATCCTTTGGGACATTCCCTTCTTGCCCTCTTCGAAATTGTGATCCGTACAATGCTTTCGGGAAGGTTCTAAAAGGAAGAAGTAGATTGGGCATTGATACTTATTTTTTCTGCTATAGGTTATCTTTTTCTCTTCCCCGGCATCTATATTTTCTTTGATACCTAATTTTATTACCGTCTAGGTAATAGGAGATGCTCCCTTATTGTTTGTGTAGAAGATGTTGTTTTTTATCAGTTCTTTCTTCTATTAATGTTTTTTTAAAATCCTTCATCTCCTTCATTTTCTCAGATAATCAGCCATTTATGTTTCATAATTATTCATAAATTCTTCATAAATGTTTCATGAACTTTTGTCTACTGGTGAAGACTAGTGATTTTTTTTGCTGTTCCTCCTTTTAATCATCGGTTTGCATCCTTCTTACAACACCGTTTCATAAAATAAACGTGTCTGCAAATACCGTTTGTCTCATCAAGAGAAAGCTTCTTTATCTACTGGCAAATACTGTAATACCTTCCGCCGGGTATTGCATTACTCTCAGTATGGTACTCCGGTATCTGCCGTTTGATACCGGAGTATCGACCGATTGTTATTAACCGATACTGCAGCCCGCTCCATTGACTTTTGCAGCCTGCTCCATTGGCCTTCGCAGCCAGCTCCGTTGGTCTTTGCAGCCAGCTCCATTTCACTCACCCCGCTCCATTGATTTTTGCATCAAGTTCCATTGACTTTTGTACCAAGTTTCATACCATATTATCCCCCCCTCCGACAAACTCCTTTTTATCTTTACCTGTATCGTGGTAAGATGCCTTGGTGGAATTAT
>CAVJPC010000090.1:0-2416 GCA_963651205.1 Bacteroidaceae bacterium | reverse complement strand
GGGAGCACCTACCTCGCCGTCGGAAAAGGAAATGGCATTCCAGGCTATTATTTTCAGATTCAGACAGCTCTCGTCATTCTTTACTTCCAGGGTGAATACATACCGCTTACCCGCATCGAAAGTGATCGATTTATCTATGGTCGCTTTCAGGGAGGCTGTTTCATGATTCCTTTGTACATTGATTTCCACTCCGAAAGGACGCTCGTTTTTGGGTAGGACGATGCCCGTCGTTTTATTCAAGCCCATACCATCCGGATCGGAACCCGCTTCCACTGCGAAAAATTCCCAGCTTTCAAACACTACGGTCGCCTCCGCTTTATTCTCTCCACCCGTCGGAAAGATTCCCGTATCCTCCCCCGCTATCAAACTCGCACCGGATACGGAGATATGACTCAGTTCCAGCCTGGTTCCGTATAGCTCATCGAATGGAAGCGCATTCTTCGGTGAAGGGGCGACATTGAACACCAAAAGGGCGCATTGCCTGCGGAAAGTTTCCAGCGTGACCACACGCGAAGAACGCGAAACGGTCACCCCACGGGCAAAAGAGGTCATCACATCCTCCTTATGCGGGATTGCCGTCACCACATACCTCCCTTCCGCATCTTTTACCAGCCGACGCGCCGGTGAGACGACATAGAAATCGTAAACGCCTCCACGCACCACCGGATCGGCGGCATCTCCCGGCTGACGCACTCCCGCATCATCCACCAGACAAGGCGACAAAGAACCGTCCTTTTCCACCACATAGATCGCTTCAAACGATGGTTGCGCAGTAGAGAAAGAAACCTCGGCTGTTGCCGTCCCCTCCTCACCGCGCAGGTAACCGTAGATGCGTACCGTAGCCCCTTCGGGCAGCGGGGTTGCAGATGCCGCAGGAACGGCAGCCTCCTCCCCCGCACGGCTCAGAAGGATCGGGGTTCCCAGGTCCGGTTTACTGAAACGAAGTTCCACCAGACGGCTCTCTTCCCGCACGACATCTTCCACAGTCCCTGCCGTGCATCCGGCCAGCAAACCACCGACCAGCAGAACAATCAGATATAACTGTATTCGATCCCGTTTCATTTCGATTTCCTTTGTGTTCTAATTCTTTGTTTCAATAAGTGACAAGACTCACTCCATCGGTACGTCATACGCCCCGCCGTCGTTCCAGGCCGCCACTTTCACTTCTGCCAACTCTATGCCCTGCGGCTGCATGCGGAGGTTGTAGGTATAGTTGTATCCCTTTTTCCAGTCGGCTGTAAAGGTGCCGGGGCCTTCACCCGTTCCGGACGGTTTCATCGTAAAAGTACGGCCGTCGTCGAACGTCAGTTCCAATGTCACATTCACGCCACTGACCGGGATCACCAACCCGAAGGCCTGCACCGGGACGTTCGTCGTCGTCTCTCCCGACTCCCCCCCTACTGCACGCGTATCGCCTCCAGCGCTAAAGACCAGTTGGTCGATGGCTGTCAGCGTCCCGCTCAATTCCCCGGTAGACAGGTTCAGCTTGGCTGACGTGCATTTTTTAAACTCCCCATTGCTTTTGAGCACCACCTTTTCAACATAGCAACCGGCAAAAGCCGAGCCCTCTTCCAGTACCCGGAAGCTCACCTTCGAGAGCGCATGCTGCATCTCGAGCGATACTTCCGGATGCCAGCGGTCTACCTGCGCCGTTGCCGTGCAATACAGGTAATCTTCCTGGTCGATTTCCCACTGCACATCGGTGGCGGCATCCACAAGAGTACTACCGTCGTTGAAGTAGAATTTCTGTTTATCCAACACCTTTACCCCATTCATCAAAGGAACTTTCGGAGTGCCCGTGAGTGAAACACTCTTTTCGGCAGGCACATAGCCGTAGACCGTTCCTTTTTCGGTGTACAACAGAAGCGGTTCCTCCCCTTCCGCAGGTTCCCAGGAAGGAGGGATACTGGCAGCACTATACACGAACTGCTGGCTTTTGATGCTGGTGTTGTACAAACTTACCACACCGCCGCTCTCTTTCGTGACACATACCCCGACCTGTGTCAGCGGGTTCGGGTTTCTATCCGTTTGTCCGGGGCCACCTGTCACGACGCTTCTCGACTCTACCTCCATCCACATGCCCAGGTTCTTCACTCGAAAAGGAACACCCTCTTCCGCTTCGCCACCACCAGGCACCGGCGAAACGATATCCGCCTCTGTGCAGGCAGCACACAGGAACAAAAACACAGGTACTAAACGGTATAAGAATGGTTTCATGGGATTTGTCTTTTTAATTAATGAATTACAATGAAATATCAGGTTGTTCGTCTTCCACCCAATCTTCCACCGTTACATCCATCACCGTCAGTTTATTACGGCCGGCAGAGAAGGTATAGATGCAGTTAGTGCCTGCAATCCATTCATGAGCCGGCAGGGTGACGGTATATTCAACTGCCGTATTTACACCTTCCTGAAG
>CAVJPC010000089.1:0-3659 GCA_963651205.1 Bacteroidaceae bacterium | reverse complement strand
GTACTGGTATTCTCATTCGTGGGAATGAAAACGCAGGAAGTACTTTATAAAGGGCAAAAGGAAATCAATGTGGTGATGGAAGCAGATGCGCAGGAGATGGATGAGGTGGTGGTAACAGGTATTTTTACCAAAGCAAAAGAGAGCTATACGGGTGCTGCGACAACGATTACCAAAGATGATTTGAAACGGGCCGGTAACAGAAATATTCTGACTTCTATCCGGAACATCGATCCGAGCTTCAATATTCTCGATAATCCGACGATGGGTTCAGACCCGAACAGCTTGCCGGACATCACGGTACGTGGTAATTCAAGTATGACTTCAAACGTAAGGGATTTGCAATCGGATTCGCGGAATACCCAGAATGCGAATTTGCCGTTGTTCATTATGGATGGTTTCGAGATTAGCCTGGAGCGTATGATGGATTTGGACGACAATCAGGTGGAAAGCATCACCTTGTTGAAAGATGCGAGTGCAACAGCCATGTACGGGACCCGTGGTGCCAACGGTGTGGTTGTGATTACTACGAAAGTTCCGGAACATGGACGATTGCAAATCACCTATAAGGGAGGCATTGACTTGGAGGCTCCGGATTTGACAACGTATGATTTGCTGAATGCAAAAGACAAACTGCAATACGAAAAAGAAGCGGGATTGTATCAGGCATACGGTTATACGAACAGCAGTAATGCGGGATCGGCAGCTAAAGTGTTGGAGTCTTTGTATAATTCGCGTTTGATGGCAGTACAACGGGGGGTGAATACATATTGGTTGAAGTATCCGGTACGGACGGGTGTGGGACACAACCACAGTTTGCGTTTGGAAGGCGGACGGGAAGAAATCCGCTATGCAATAGGACTCCAGTATAAGAATATTGCCGGTGCGATGAAAGGATCGGACAGAAATACGTTTAATGGTAATATGTTCTTGAGTTACAAGCTGGGTAATGTCACTTTCCAAAATGATTTGCAGATATCTTCGAATAAGTCTATTAATTCCCCTTACGGAACTTTTTCTGATTATGCAAAGATTAATTCTTACTGGAAACCTTATGATGATGAGGGAAATCTGTTGCAGGTACTTGATGAACGTCACTACTCGTCGTTAGGAGGACCGGGCATAAATAGTGAGAATGTTGTTTACAACCCCTTGTACAACGCTTATTTGCCGGGCATTAATGAAAGCAAGTACACTCAGATTACCAATAATTTCGGAGTTGAGTGGAATATCGTACCGGGTTTGTTGGTGCGTGGACGTTTGGGCGTCACTTCCCGAAACAATCGTTCGGATAATTATAAATCGGCAAGTCATACCGATTTTTTGAATTACAGCGGGGAGGATTACGAACGTCGCGGCAGGTATAGCTTGAGTACGGGAGAAATGTTTAAGTATGAAGCGGACATTACCTTGAATTTCAACAAAACCCTGAAAGAGGTACACCAGATTTATGCCGGTGCAGGATTCAATTTCGCGCAAGACAAGAGTGAGACTTATGAGACTGTGGGTGAAGGTATTCCGGATGATTATTCGGACTTTTTGGGATTGGCGGCCATGTATCAGAAAGAAGGGAAGCCTTATGGCGATGAGGGTATCTCTCGGCGTGTCGGAGGTATTTTGAACGTGAACTACACATATGACCGCCGTTACTTTGTCGATTTCTCGGGTAAGATAGAAGGCTCCTCAAAATTCGGAGCGGACAATCGGATGGCTCCGTTTTGGTCTGCCGGTATCGGATGGAACGTTCATCAGGAGCATTTCCTGCAAGACAATTCCGTATTGAATGTGATGCGTTTGCGTTTGTCTTACGGTACGTCCGGAACACAGAATTTCAGTCCTTATCAAGCCATGCAGACCTATAAATATTTCGGAGTGGAAAACTACAATGGTTTAGGAGCAGCTTATCTGATGGGAATGGGAAACCGGGATTTGGGTTGGCAAATGACGAAACAGGTGAATGTCGGTTTGGAAACGGAATTGTGGCGGAATCGGGTAAAATTGAATGTGGACTTTTATAACAAATTGACGGATGACATGTTGGCGGATATCACTTTGCCGCTTTCAGCCGGATTCGGCAGTTATAAGGCAAATATCGGGAAAGTGTTGAACCGGGGAGTGGAAGTGGGCTTAAACGTTTATGCAATAAGAAACACGGAGAGCAATATTTTCTGGTCGATAGGCGGTACGCTGGCATATAACAAGAATACGATTAAAGAGATTTCCAATTCGTTGAAATTCCTGAACGATGAGTTGACAGAGAATGATGGTATCAATCCGAGCTTTTTGTTCGAAGAAGGGAAATCCATGAACACTATATTTGCCGTGCGTTCATTGGGCATTGACCCAAGCAACGGTAAGGAACTTTTCCTGAAGGCAGATGGCACTCGGAGTTATACCTGGGATGCAAAGGATAAAGTCGCGTGTGGTGTGAACGAGCCGAAGGTATGGGGTAATCTGAATACGATGTTCCGCTGGCAAGGATTGACACTGAATGCTATTTTCAGGTATCGACTGGGTGGACAAATGTATAATGCTACTTTAGCCAATAAAGTGGAAAATATCCGTCCGATTGATAATGCGGATCGTCGGGTACTTTACGAACGTTGGCGGAAGCCGGGTGACTATGCACAGTTTAAAAGTGTGAAAGATTTGACCACAACGAATGCTACAACGCGTTTTGTAGCGGATGAGAATACGTTGGAATGTGCTTCTTTGTCACTTGGATATGAATGGATGTCAGAGTGGTTGAAGAACCATCTCCGTATTTCTTATTTGAGTTTGACGGCTTATGGAGAGGATTTATTCCGGATTTCTACAATCAAACAAGAACGGGGCATCAACTATCCGTATGCACGGAAATTTTCGTTGGCGTTAACAGTCCGGTTCTGATTCTAATTAATAAGGCAATGAAAAACAAGAGAACGAAATATTATAATTGGGTGCTGGCGGG
The DNA here is from genome assembly GCA_963651205.1 of Bacteroidaceae bacterium. Taxonomy (GTDB): domain Bacteria; phylum Bacteroidota; class Bacteroidia; order Bacteroidales; family Bacteroidaceae; genus Phocaeicola. The sequence continues at coordinate 712 of CAVJPC010000089.1, read as the reverse complement.
AGTGTTGGCACTGTGTTGCGGATGTAACGACTGGTTGGATGTAAAACCGCGGACAGAGTTACAAAGTGATATTATTTATGCGAATGAAAAAGGCTTCCAGAATGTAATGAACGGCATTTATGTACAAATGGCTGCCAAGGATTTATATGGTTTTAATACAAGTGCTTATTTTACAGATTTGTTAGCGGGATTGTGGTATTCGAATCTATTGTCTTCTAAGGAAAAATCCATTGCTCAATACGATTTCACCAACAGTGAGGTGGAAGGGGTGATAGAGACGATCTGGAGCAAATATTATACGGCCATAGCCCATGTGAATACTTTGCTGGAACATTTGAAGGAAACGGATGTGAACTTTTCATACGGCAATAAAGAATTGTTGATGGGTGAGGCTTACGGATTACGTGCTTTTTTGCATTTGGAGGTATTGCGGTTGTTCGGCCCGGTACCCAAAGAAGCTTCGGATGCCGATATAGCCATTCCATACGTGACGGAATTTACAAAAGATCCGACGAAATTGATCTCTCTGACTTATGGGGAAGTGAAAAAGCATATTGTCGAGGATTTGGATGAAGCGGAAAAATATTTGCAAAAAGATCCCTTTACGTTGGGGACGATGAGCGATCTGAACAATCCCAATAGTGTCCTGTCGGAATATAAACCCTCGGACGATTGGCAGTATTACCGGCAGACACACTTCAATGTGTATGCG
>CAVJPC010000088.1:0-10208 GCA_963651205.1 Bacteroidaceae bacterium | reverse complement strand
CTAGTGGACTACTTTTCAATTATTATCTGGACTACTTTTCGATTATTATATACATACATCGATAATTACCGGTTCATTCTTCTGCCACAGCAACACACCCATCTTATCCACCACTTTACTGATTTGATATCTGATACCTTCCCAACTGCTCATTCCCTCTTGTTCCAGCATCGACTCTCGCATCGCCAGCCTTTCAAAAGCCTTGGAAACTGTTTTAGACAGATATTCCGATTTCTGTTCAAATTCAATTCTCCAGGAATCACGTGAACGCACCGCAGCAAGATATTCTCGCTCGCAATCCCCACGCACCTTGATATCAGGATTCGTGAAATTCTCATCAATATAGTTCGCTCTCCACATATCAACTAAATAAAAATTCTCATCAATATCTACCTCCGCATTATCTTTATCACCCAGTACGTCAATAATATCATTCAGAGATATTCCCATCTTCTGAAATGCTTTCTCATTCTTCCAGACTAACTCATGCAAGTTCTCGTCTATATTTTTCTCTTGAATCTGTTTCAGTGCATCAAATACCTCCGGTTTCATCAATATTGGCTTTTTCATACGTAATCGTTATAATTATTCATTAATTAATTCTCTTCTCCAAATCATCTTATAAGCAGACCGGAAATGCTTCACGCCTTTGACACACCGGATAATGCTTCGCTGGCCGTTACCATATTTTCTAATCAGTTCTTCCGCAGTATATCGCTCCTCACCACCATCCCGTCGTGTACCGATATAATAATATTTCGGTTTGATCCGTGTCTTCCTGCCGGAATCTCCGAGATTGCCTGCACGCAATCGCCCATAACGATAAGCCAGTACACGTTCATCCGATTTGCTTACAATAGAAATATTGCACGCACGATTATCCCTCTTTACCATATTCAAATGACAGTACACCTCATTTTTGCTACGGTCACATTCACCGATAAACGCCCTGCCGACAAGCATCAGCACGTATGCCTTCTTTTTCACTCCATTGCCGCACAGTATCACCTGAAGCTGTTCGTTTCCGGCAAAAGATTGTTTAAGGACACGGTTTGTAAGAAAGGACTTGACACGCCCCAGATTACTGACCTGGTACATGGTTTCATAGCCCTTTATGTCATGCCACACTTCTCCTTTCAGGCTGCACAAGGACAAATCCTTATAAATATCCGAATATATTTTCTCCGTCATACAATCATTTTTTTCAATACATTTCATAAAAAGTATTCATTGCACGTAAATCCCTTGCGGGGCGAGAACTCCTTGAATTCACAACTCATATAAAATTCCTTCCTGTCTGCCCATTGAGCCATGTCATGCTGCCACTGTGGAATAACCTGTCCGGAATTATCCACGTCTCTGAACGGCTGACAGTACGGCATAAACCTCCGTCCCCTTTCTTTCCAGTGGTTCACACGTCGGTAGGATTCCTCAAACTCCATCAGGATGCAGTACAGATAGTATCTTCCTCTGTAACCGTGCTTGTCTATCAATGCGGCAGCACGCTCCACCTCGACAATCTGTTGCGGAGTATCACAACCGAACCGTATATGCTTGTACCATTTGACCTGCGCCAGCAGACAGGCTATTTCATCCGTCACCAGCCGGGCATCAAGCCCTTGATTAAAATCCACACGCACCTTCATTGCGATGATCTTCTCTAACTGTTGCAGACCGTAGTGCGAAGCCAGAATATTATTATCCATAAGAATTACATTCCTGTGCCCGTCTGCCACCTCCTCAATATCCATGTATGGAACAATATCCCCCTCTTTCTTCGGTACGATGCACCATTTGCAATGATTCGGACATCCGCGGGTTAAGAATCCGTATGCCAGATTAGCCTCCAACCGGTAAAGCGAATAGTCAGGTTTCATCCGGTCTATCTTCTCCGGCAGCTTCTTCGCGATATCATACCCCGTCCCGCCCTGTTCCATCTCATCTGCACGTACAAAATATCCATAGTCCGGCGTAAAGCTGAACACCTTAGCCATATACACTTTGTCATACGTACACAGAGAATTATACCACTCTATACAATCTCCCTGCATTTTGTGGTAGGTACTGATTTTCATCAATGCCAGATTCGGATAATTGCTATCCACCGCCAACAACCCGACTTTCATTACCTGAATGGTTTACTGTTATTCATTACCTGCATATCTTTATCATATCATACCGGATTAACCGATTCCTCTTGCCTGCACATTTCTTGACTCCGAAGCCTCATAATTCTCCTGTGCCATCGCACGCAAATCGTCACTCTTTGCAAGCACCGCATTAGCCAATGTATTCAGTGGCAACATCCCTGCCTGATAAGCACCCACCGTAGCCTCCGGCAAATGGATGCTGCAAGGCACCCGGTCCACCGTTGCCAACAAGTAATCCCCACTTACTTCGGGATTCATCACACGCGGGTTCAACGGCTCATCGGCATAAGCCTTATATTCCTTCCTATCCGGTACTTCAGTCCGCACCCCGGCTGGATTTTTCTTTTCGAGCGACTCATGCCCTGCCTTATTCATCAGATTCATTCCTCCCAATCCGACAAGTATCATTTTAACAAGGGGATTTCGGGAAAACAGCCCCATCAGTATCGAAGCTAGTGGAAACAAATTATCCATCAGTTTTAATGATTTTGTCTTCCCGGTAAACAGTCCCACCAGCAAATCGGGCAACATGGACACCACGTAGCCCATGTTTCGCCCGACACTACTCACATCTGACAACCCGACACTGCTTAACAAACCTCCCCAGCCGCTTTGTCCCGATGGCAATGTTTGCGTTGAAGACGATTTGTTCTCAGAAAGCAATGCTTTTTCAGGAATCGGAACTACCTCCTGCCCATCAATCAGCTCTGTTTTATCAGATAATGTATTGTGATCGGATAACTCTTTTTTATCGGCGGCTTCATTACTGGCTGCCACAGCCGCCGTTTTGTCAATCGGCTTGGCCGGTTCTTTTTTCTGGTCCTGCTGCAAAGCGAGGTATGCTTCCTCCCCGCCCGGCAATACGACAGAAGGTATATGGGAACAACCATTAGCTACAGGATGCACAACAGAAGCAATATCGGAGAATTCATTTTTCATCAGTTTGTCTAAAAAAGTTTTATATTCAGGATGCCAGTCTATTTTCTTCATCCAGGCAAGATTCTCTACGGGAATCAGCCGCATACGTCCCCCCATTTTTTCATTGATCCCCCGGATATAGCCGTTCTCGTGCGGGTCGATATGTTTCGACTGAGAACGGAAAATTTCAAGGGCATTATCCTTACCGAAAACGCCTTGGCTGATGGCCTGCTCCACATTCACGATCTTATCCTTTTCCCGTGTAGAATCATAAATGGCTTCCGCCCCTTCCGAGGCCACCTCGAACAAAGCAAGTTTCCCTACGCTCGCCCAACTGGAAAAACCGCATGTTGTTACGGTATCCATGCCGAAACTGAGTACTTTCCCCGTTCCCTCCTCCAGAAAAGAAGGATCATAGGCTTTCTCACCAGCTTCTGCTATCTCCCGGTCGAGAGGCGAACGCTGCAGTTGGGCAGGCAACCCAAACAGACTGTTTTCTGCCGCCTTTTTCAGTATATAATCCAGAGATGATTTAGGCATATTCTGGTGGACAAGGTGGTCTTTCATCAACTGTTCCATACGGTAACCGGCATAAGCATAGGACACATCTGCTCCGAGCGCCCTGCTCATCGAATCATAGCGTTCGCGTCCTATGGTAGCGACCAGCTCATTACGCCAGCCATCGGCAATCAGCTTTAAATCCGTAGAAATCTGCTCCGATTTACCGATACGCTCCTGACACAAGACTATATAATCTTCTGTTTTCAAGCGATTCCAGACTCCTGTCCGTGTTATCATCTCCATAGAATTACCCGATGGACGGCCCATCGCATTGGGAGCCATTGAAATGATTCCGGCAAAACTGTTGGAATAATCCTTCATCTCTTCAAGTTGCTTGTTATTAACCTCCTTGCGCACCTGCTCCATGACCGGTGCTACCGAACCGTAGAAATACTGGCTATAGCAACATTCCAACTCCGAAAATTTATTTATCTGTTCTTCTGATAGCTCCATGATTTTTTATAGGTTTAATTGCAACTCCGGTATTTGTTGCGCAACCGGCTCCTCCAGCGAAGACAAAAGTTGCTCTCTCGTCTGCTTGATAGCCTGATGATAAATCTGCATTTGTTTGGGAAAATATTTCTCCAGCATCGCGTCTTTCACTAATTCTCCGGCCATAAAGCCGAACGCCTTCTCCCGTGTAATCTCTACCGCTGCCTCACCCTCGGAACGGTTATTAAACCAGGCTTTGGTCCACCAACGGATTCCTGCCTGGTCGGGATAAACCGTTATCAACCGGGGAATATCAAAACTCTGAACGTCGATCTCCAGTTGTGCCAGTGGATCAATGATCCCGCAGGCAATGACCGCCTGCTGTTCTACTTTTTTTTTTCGTCCTCCGTCAGTCCGGGCAAAAAAACATGATGCTTCAAAGCCAGATAGTTCAAAAAATCCGCAATCAGCAGGTTCTGCACTTTGGCTGCCACAGGAGCGGCTTTCGTACCGATGCCCAATGGATTGGCCAGCGAAGGAATTGTCTCAAAAAAATAGTTCTTCACGGCAGAAACTGTAAAGATGTTCCGCAGCGACTGTTCCGTATGCTTTCCCACGGTATAGGTTCCCTGACGGATTGCCTCCATGTATGCCGGATAATAGCGAAGCAGCATCTCTTCAATAACCTTCTTATGCGCATCGTAGTCCGTAACCAAATCCGCATCGATACATACGAATTCCGATGGAAAAGAGCTGCCTCCCTGCATCCCACTGCTCTTCATGTTCGAGTACAACATGGTAATGAAGTCTATCGGGTCCACCTCCTCCTCACCGTAGCGGACTTCTACGTGCAGAAGTTCCGAACTCACCCCCACCATCCGTCCGGCAGTCACCTGCTGACCGAATGTGGCATGACACGAGGACAGATGCCCGTATTTCACGGTATATCCGCCATATCGGATATTCACATACAGCCCATGCCTTGCATCCGAACCGATCCCCGTCACTTTCCCGTCCGCCAATGCGGACAACATGTAACACTCCGTTTTGAAATCCACACCGTGATGGAAAAATTTCTCTCCGGTCTTCGGGTGAATCTGCTCCCCGTAAGGAAGCATCAGTTCCACATTGTCATCCCGGTCTTCGAATGGCATACAATATCCGCTATCCGAAATCAGGTTCATGTCATTTGTATAAGTCATAATCATATATTTTATCGGGCGGCAACCACGCCTCTTTTTTCTTTTTCTTCTTCCTCTTCCTTCTGCATCTGCGACACTTCCTGATAAATCTGTGCATTGGTATAGCCCTCACGGATAAGGGAGTCATACTGTGCCCGTGACATCTCCAGAGCAGGATAATCTTTTCCGTCAGTATTCCATGCTTTCACAAACACCCGTTGCTGATCCTCTTTTGGCGAGTAAGCCGACGCTTTGTCATAAGCAGGCTCATGGGCAGCCTTACGTGAAGATTGACCGCCTGACTTATTCTTTAGATTGAAATTATTCCCGATTACAAACATTCCCAGCAACGCCCCTGCGATCTTACCGAACCAGCCGAAACGTCCGAAAATCAACAAAGCCGCACCTATCAGACCGGCTATGCCCAATCCCGATACTTTGCCCGAACCCAGATTGGAGAAGAAATCTCCCAGCATGTTCCCGCCATTGCCACTAAAAAGCCCCTGAAAAAAGTTCTTCACACCACTCAGGCCGCCATCCACACCGGACAAGGTTTCATTCACTTTTCCAAGCGTATCTCCAGCCTCTTTACGTAGCTCGTTCACATCACTGCCTAAAGAGACAGCACCGTCCACTGTGGATTTTCCCACAACAGCTTCACCGGCTATACGGGCCAGCGATTTGTCTGTAGTCAGTTTTTCCCAACCCAAATAACCTGCCGTACCGACAATAGCCCCTTTCTTGACTATGCCCAAACCTTCTTGCGCGGCACGATACGGATGTAGTACCGGGTAAGTAGCTGCCTTAGCCAAACTTTTCCAAACTCCCATAATTCATATTCTTTTAGTATTATACCAGTTCGTCCTTGTCAAAACCGATAACGGACGCATCATATCTCACAACCAACTGTTCAGAAACCGATATGCCCTTTCCTTTTCCACCGCCCGATGCAGTCGCGGGCAATCGCCAACTTATCCGGTTTTTCCATCTCCAGCAATTCAATATCTGCCCAGATATCACCGAAAGTGCTGTATTTCACTGCCCGGGTCAACCGCCGGAGCTGAAGATTCATTTTCATCAGTTTGGGCCGGATATTGAATACAATCTCAATACGTTGCTTTTCGGTCATCTTCACATGACTCAGACAAACCTGCCGGATATCGTTAACAATCTCCACGCTGTTCAGTATCAGATTCCTGTAAATCACATTTTTGTGGGTGGACAACGCCACTGCAAAAGCTCCGCTGGGATGTTGTCCCAGCACACGGTTCATGTCCGACATATTATCGAGCAGTTTGTCAATCTCCACATAGAAGCCATAGATTTGCGCTGCATAACAGACCACATCCCTGAAAGAGTCCAGATAATCATTGTATGCCTTCTGCACATCCGTTGTCTTTTCCACTTCCAAAGCCACCCATATATGACCGGTCGTTTCCAGTGCCATCGCTTTTTGTTGACTTTTCAACTGCTTTTCCGCCTTATCCGTATAAGTCAGAATCAGTCCGGTCAGGGTAGGATCAACCTGAGCGTCCAACCTGGAAATAGCCACCAACAGAAACACCCCGAACCAGATACACCTTTTCAGTCCATCGGTTAACCGGTAGCACTTCAAAACATTCTTTTCTCCTATTCTCATACTTGCTAAAGACGTTGTTATCATTTCCGGACAAAGGAATACAGATTATTACTGAAGGAAAAAGGGAGTTGGGAAAAGGTCTGTTTTTTTAATTTTAATTTCGCATCGGACAAATATCGTACATGGAAATCGTACATTACACAACCCATTATCCTCTAACACAGCTATATGGACTTAACAATAAAAAAACGCTTGTACCAACTGTACAAAAAAAATCCCGTCTTTCTCTGTCTGAGAAAAACGGGAGCAAATTTTAAATATATAGTTTTTTATTTTATAAAAAAACGATCATATCAAACTAATCAAATCAAAAAACATCAATCGGGTTTTTAAGTGAGTTTCAGAATCAAATCCTGTATATTCGGCTTCCTGAGCTTCCGTGGAAAAAAGATATTTAAATGCATTTTTTTCATAATAGCTCAAAGGAATTTCCTCATTATAAGCATCTACAATAAGGAAACGGCAACCAGTCTTGTTACCGGCATCAATGAACCATGATTTGATAAATGTCATCAAATCCGTTCCTATGCCCTGATGTTTATAATCTATATTAATACCCAGCCTGCCAATCAAAACAGCAGGATATCTACGCATTTGCTTGGAACGGGGAATCTCTTTCTGAACTTTCTTTTCACGACTATTAGGCAACATATCGACCCGGATACTGTCATTAGAAACAGTAAATGCACAAACAATAGTATGCAGATCATCATCTAGGCGAAAACAATAGCTTTTCCCTAACAATTGCTGACTATATAGAGGCGCATCATACTGAAAAAACTCATCTAAATCATCATTTCCGCACAGGAAAGAATGACATTCATGGATTGTATTCTCATCTAAGGCACCAAAAGTACATTTATCAAAAAGAAAGCTCATGTTTACAACATCTTAGCTTTTTTCAATACGGAACGAGCTTCGCTTATATGTTTGCTAAAATCGATCTTCCCTTTATTCCGGAAAGCCTTTTCAGCTTCTTTCACAAAGCGTTCAGCTTCTTTCCCTTTCAACGTAGGGATTGATTTTATTTCCATTGCCATTAGTATATCTCCTTTCAATTAATGAATTACGGTACAAAGATACTATAATATATTGGATTCTGACAAACCATCCAGACAATCTTGTTACCAACCACATCTTTTTTACAGCAAAGAAACATTTCTTTTATTCCACACCAGACGAACTCTGTGAATCTGAACATACATAATATAGTTCTCAGCAACAAAATAGTATTCAGAAACTTTTCTAATACCGATAAACCATCAAGACGCTGATGAATCTGCATTTATTGGGTGAAATCAATTATCGGGGATATCGCTATACCTGATTAAGTTCTTACAATTTACAACTGACAGGATTGCAGCCGCCACAACACTTCACTTGCCAACAATATCGGATAAATTCACCGAATACCAACGAATACGGCTCTCGGAAAGAAAATAGTATTTGGCAACTTTCTCCACACCGATAAACCTCCGTCCGTTGATGACAGCCATCTTTCCGGTAGTACCGCTACCCATAAAAGGGTCAAAAACAAGATCGTTCGGATTACTCCAGGATAAAATATGGTCCTTCGCAAGTTGTTCGGGAAAAATTGCAGGATGCACGAACGCCTCCTTATCATTTGTCGTATTGTAAAGTCCTACCTTGTAAATCCAGATGTTTCGGCGGGGAACCTGTTCGTTCACCAAATACAACTTCTCGGAACCGAACTCCCCGTCTTTATTCCGATTCGTACGTTTAATACGTTGCGTACGTTTGTCATTGCATGTATTGCGCCTGGGTTCTTTCAGGATATTATGGACAGCCGGTTTTCCTTTTGAAAAAACAAACATATATTCGAAACACTGCTGATACCTCACACCGTTTCCCGTATTGGGGGTGGGGTTGTGCTTTTCATAAATCATTGTGTCGTGCAGCTTGAAACCTGCATCCATAAAATACAATGCCTGCTGGAACGATGATCCGCTCTCAGAACCCTTGACCATCGAATCGGAAACTATCCAGACGACAACCCCTCCATCTGCCGTAATGGAATACAAGCCATCTGCCGTACCTTTGAATAATTCATAATTCCAGTCGCAACTCTTATCATAGGTCCGCAAGTTATCATAAGGCGGGGATGTCACCGTCAGATTCACCTTAACACCCAACTCGGCCAGTCTGGTCATCACCTCCCTGCAATCACCGCAATATAACGTATAGGGCTTCATTCCCGACTATATGGATCAATAATAATTAGGTGATAACAGCCGATAATAAAGCCGGATTTGTTCCTCTTCCGACATTTCATTTTTTGTTTTCATATTCCGATTCTCGCCTTTTCTTCCCAGTTAAACTGACATATTCCACCACAAACACCATCTGTTGGAAAGACAATTCCTTCTGCCATTTCTCAATCTGCTCTCTCATTAAGATACAGATAGGCTTCCTAGTCCGAAAGATACGTTTCAAATCCTTTTCATAAAGTTCGACAGGAAAACTCACATCTCCAGACAATTCATTCCGGCAATAGCTCTTTATCGCCAGCATAGACACATATCTCCGATAAAGCGGCTGGTACTCCCCTTTATCAAGGCTGACTGCCAATTCTCTCCGCACCGTGCCTTGATACCCGTCATCAACAGTCACGGGGTAAAAAAGTATCTTATCGATCCAGTCATAATCTTTATCAATCCAATCAATTACATCAGTTACTATCCCCGGCAGCCTCAGATTGAAAATGGCAAGGGCACGCACCAATATTGGCCTTTCACCCACTAAACACGTATCGGCATATAAACTTTGTCCTTTATATTCCTTATAATAAAACTCAGGAATCACTCCCAATATAGCGCCGTCATCCAGCGAAACGGTCATCTCCTCTATCTCGAACTGCCCTTCCTCCAGAGCCTTCAATTTCATTTTTATGATTCTTCCCATTCTCTTTTCCCTAACTTGCGTTTTATCCATTATATACGCCCGTTTCCCTTTCCGCCGGGCAGCAGGCATATCACTTGAATGGCAAAGGAATACTGATTATCTGTTGAAAAGAAAGGGAGATGGAGAAAGGTCTGTTTTTTTAATCTTAATTTTGCATCGGACAAATATTAGATATGAAAATCAGACATTCCACTGCTCATTATTCTCTGATACAATGACATGGCTATAAATCGGTTAAAAACACAACCGGGAAGTTTACCCGATGCATACATTACAAGTCAGGAAAATCTGCCAAAATGTGAGGTTACCCACGGCTTTTTCATTTAAGCTTTGAATTGGGAGTACAATGCCCCTACCCATGCCAGTGCGGCATGGGCGGAAATACCATTATTGGTAATCAATGCA
>CAVJPC010000087.1:0-99386 GCA_963651205.1 Bacteroidaceae bacterium | reverse complement strand
GTATAGTAATGAATAAAAAAGAAGGTGCATCGTGCATTACGACACACCTCCATATCGCAAGAACTGGCTGTACTGCGTAAACAGGAAATCAAAGAGTTGAAATATAAACTATACTTCAACATCCCTGAAACAAAATCAGTTCCGATAAACGGAGAGATTACGATTGAATTCAATCTGAATACTCCCCAGGAAGTCATTCTCGACTTCCGGGAGAAACCCGAAAAGATTCAATCGGTAGCTATCAACGGACAAACGGCCCGGTATGAGTTCCGCAACGAGCATATCATCTTGCCTCAAAACGATGTAGTAAAAGGAAAGAATGCCATTACTATCCAATTTGTTGCCGGAGATCAGTCGCTAAACAGAAATGATGAATTTCTGTATACTTTGCTGGTCCCCGACCGTGCCCGCACCTTGTTCCCTTGTTTCGAACAACCGAACCTGAAAGCCACCTTTACCCTGCAACTGGATGTACCGACCGGATGGAAAGCCGTTTCCAATACCTATATTACCAAAGAAGAAACCAAAGGCACCTGTCAAACAGTAACTTTTGCCCCGACAGAACCGTTAAGTACCTATCTCTTCTCTTTTGTTGCCGGCAAATTGGAGCAGAAAGAGTATGCAGAAGGCGATCGGAAAATTTCAGCATATTACCGCGAAACAGATCCTGAAAAGGTGGCCCAACTAGACACCATCTTCAAACAAGTGGTTGCTTCGCTGAACTGGCTGGAGAAATATACCGGTGTCCCCTATCCTTTTGCCAAATACGATTTCATCATCCTGCCGGGTTTCCAATATGGAGGTATGGAGCATACCGGTGCTACCTTATATAATGATACCCAAATGTTCCTGAGCCAAACCCCGACTCCTGATGAAGAGCTCCGCCGTACCCAGCTAATCGCCCACGAAACCGCCCATATGTGGTTCGGCGATCTGGTAACGATGAACTGGTTTGATGATGTCTGGACCAAAGAAGTATTCGCCAATTACTTTGCGGCCCTGATTACCGAGCCCTTATTTCCACAAATCAACCATCAGCTGAATTGGATGAAGACCTACACTGCCGCATCCTTGTCAGAAGACCGTACTCCCGGGACAACCTCCATCCGGCAACCGTTGGATAACCTTCAGGATGCAGGGCTGATATATGGGCAGATCATTTATAACAAAGCCCCTGTCATGATGGTAAAATTGGTAGAACTAATGGGAAAAGAACCATTTAGAGAAGGCATTCAGGAGTATTTGAACACTTATGCTTATGCCAATGCCACCTGGGACGACCTGATACAGATTCTGGACAGCAAGACCGATCAGGATTTAGCCGCTTTCAGTGATGTATGGGTAAACCGGAAAGGGATGCCGGTCATCCATTTTGACGTATCTGGCAATCAATTGGCCATACGTCAGCAAGATCCTTATTACAGAGGATTGAACTGGCCCCAGAAGTTTGACATTACCCTTTGCGGAGAAAGGGATACAACAATAGAAGCCAGTCTGACAGACAGCTTATGCTCTATTTCACTACCCTTTACTCCTACCCGTATCTTACCCAATACCGACGGACGGGGATATGGCTTATTCATTCCTGATGAAAACAGCCTTCATTGGTTACTAGAGCATTGGCAGGAAATGGAAAATGAAACTACCCGCCAGGCAGTTTTAATGATGATGTATGAAAACTATCAAGCGAAAATAATTCCAGATAGAACATGGATCACTGTATTACTCAACGGAATACAACGGGAAAAGAATCCGCTGACAGCCTCGACTTTAGCAAGTTACCTGTCTGCTCCCCTACGGGAAATATCCCCGGATGAACGCAGTAAAATGGAGAACGAGCTTTATGAACTCAGCAACTCCCACTCCATACCCTCTTGCCGTATCCAGTTGCTAAGGCTTCTAATCACGGAAGCAGCAAGCCCTGATATGATCCAGCGCCTTTATACCTTATGGAAAACCCAAAGCTCCAAACAATTGAACGAAAGAGATTACACCACATTAGCCTACGAACTGTCCTTGCGTCTGCCCGGGCAAAGTGAAGAAATACTTGAAACTCAGCGCCAACGTATCCACAACCCGGACCGGTTGCGCCAGTTCGACTTCATATCACGTGCCATGACCGCTGATACTTTAAAGCTGGACAGCCTGTTTCAGTCTTTGCTACAAACAGAAAACAGAAGGATTGAACCTTGGGCTGCCACCACCTTAAGCTATCTGAATCATCCAACAAGAGAGGATTATGCTGTGAAATATATCGGTCCGGCATTAGAAGAACTGGTGGAGGTTCAACGTACCGGAGATATCTTTTTCCCCCGCAACTGGGTGGGAGCTTTACTTAGGAATCACAGCAGCGAAGCAGCTTACCGGGAAGTAGAGGCCTTCCTGTCAGCGCATCCCGACTATTCCCCCTTGCTAAAAAACAAGATTCTACAAGCCGCCTATCCCCTTTATAGGAAATATGCAGAAAAAGAAAAGATGAATGAAAAGAATCAGGGATTCATTACACCCTGATAAACGGCATGGCGCAATGTACCCTTTTCATCGTCACTGTCATAGTCCCAGTACATAGCCCCCAGCATTCCTTTCTGATGCAGGAACTGGCACTTGAATGCGATGGATTGGGCATTTTCGTAATTAACGACCACATGCCCTTGTGAATTTACCATATAAGGAACCTGTGCCACACTGTCCCAGCAGCTCTGCAAAGAATCCAAGGCGATGATATGACGATAATCCAGCAGTTCGGGAGCCTCATGGGTACCATGCCCATAGAAAGGAATACCCAACACCAGACGTTCTACAGGAAAACCTGTAGCAACATGAGCAGCAACCGCATCTTCACAAGACCATTCCTCGGTCATTTCCGAACGGAATAATGCCGAGTGATGATTAGGGGATTCCTCCATATCATAGGTCATGATATTGATGTAATCCACATAAGGTTCAACGGCTTTTAAATTGTAATATTTGGCTCCTGCCTGCGTAGCGATAGTCAGTAGTTTATCTTTGCCGATAGCATGCCGCACATCCCTCATCAGCAAGGAAAAATTGTCTGTATCCTCCGGAGAGAAAGATACACCGGCAGTCCCTACTCCCGGATATTCCCAATCAATATCGATTCCATCCAAATTGAAATGATCTATCACCCGTTTACAGTCCGCCGCAAATGCCATACGGGTACTGTCGGTATGCGCCATCTCACTGAACCGGCTGCTCCCCCAGCCGCCGACAGACAGCAAAACCTTCAATGACGGTTTCTTCTCGCGTAGTGCCGCCACCATTTGTAAACGTGGTTCATTATCAACACGTATTCCCTTGAAATCATCTGTCACATGCCCAAATGCATAATTGATATGAGTCACACATGCCGGATCGGGCGTGCTCTCCCCCCATGACGTAACGTATGCCAGAACCATATATTTCGACTCATTCTCTACCACATCAATCTGCGAAGACCGCTTCTTGTCCTGGCAGGATACCACCAGCAACAAAAAGAAAAGACCTGCCATTAGTTTAAAGATTCTCATACTATCAATGTTTATATTTCACTTGAATGGAACACGGGCTATATGGTTTATTTATAGCCGGCAGCGTACTCTTTTGAGATTGAATTATTCAGGCTCATGCATACATTGGCACTGAAATCCTTGCCACAACGGATTACATGATCCCAGTCCTCTTCCGACAATTCGTCCAGATCATCCCTGCGAATGCGGTATTTCAACAGCCCGAAGACCACTCCGGCATTGAAATTATCTCCCGCTCCCACTGTGCTGACGGTCTGCAACGGTTCCACTTCATAATGCTTCTTTATATTCTTTGTACAAAGACGGATGCCTTTTCCACCCTGCGTACAGATAAATCGCGGACAGTAAAATTCAATCTTACTTTTATAAATCTTATCTGCATCCGTCAACCCGAACATATTTTCAAAGTCCTCAACGGAACCACGAATGATATCCGCATATTCAAAATTCTCCAGAATAGCAGGCAGCAACTTTATAGCCTCATTTTTATGGGTACTGCGGAAATTCACATCATAATAGATAATAGCTCCCTGTTTGCGAGCATAGTCCAGCAATTCCTTCACTTTATCACGCAATTGAGGGGTTACCGCATAATAAGAACCGATCATCACAATGTCATCCCGATGAATTTCGGGCATTGTCACATCCAGCCTCAGCCGCGGATAATCTTTATAAAAAAGATATTCTGCATCATTATGTGCATTCAAAAAGGCCAGAGATACAGGTGACTTTCCTTCGGGAAACACATTCACATGGTTTGTGCTTACTCCATTCTCTTTCATAAATTCCAGAATGATATTACCCACTTTGTCATTCCCCGTTTCACTGATAAAGCTTACATTGACTCCCAGACGTCCCAACGAAATAATTCCGTTGAAGACAGAACCACCGGGAACTGCCGCCGTAGGCTGGTTATCTTTAAAAAGGATATCCAAAATGGTTTCACCTATGCCAATTACTTTTCTCATCTTCTTTTATATATGTATTGGCGGAATTTATTTTCCGCTTTCAGGTTATTTTTTCGCACCGCCTGCTCTTCTCAAGGCTACCCTTTCTACCCATCGCATGAACATTCACCGTAGGGGCGCATTGAATGCGCCCGATAACACTCCGGAAAGTGTATTTGTGGATGCATTACTCCCAAGGTCGTGACCGATGGTTCGGGCGGAAGCATTCCGCCCCTACAGTGGGTAAAAACACCATTTGCCGGTTTAGCGTTAAAATAGTACTACCGACTATGGAAAATTACTTGCTTAACTCGCGCGAACGCTCACCCAAATATCCTCCGTGGTGACGCTGGCTGTACTCTTCAATGGTGAAGCCGGTCTTCTTCATGGTTTCCACTACCAGAATATCACCTATCACGGTCATGACTGTTGTCGAAGTAGTAGGAGTCATACCTAAAGCACAAACCTCTTCAGGATGTCCTGTACACAAACAAATATCAGATTCCCTGGCCAATGGACTCTCCGGATTTCCGGTAATAACAATATATTTCAGCTCCGGGTTCAAATTATGTGCAAGTTGTGTAAGTTCCACAATCTCACGGGTCTTTCCTGAGTTGGAGATCAGGAGCAGCAAGTCATTCTCCTGCAATATTCCCAAATCTCCATGCTGGGCCTCGCTGGGATGCAAAAACACCGCCGGAATACCTGTAGAACAAAAAGTCGTGGCTATATTCATAGCTATCTGTCCGGCCTTGCCCATGCCGGTAGTTACCAACTTTCCTTTTTTACTATATATTTTCTCAACAATCAATTCCACAGCTTTTTCATAAGCATCAGTTATAGGAATATTCAGAACGGCCTGAGCCTCTTTCTGCAACAATTCTTGTATAGATGTCATCATAATAGGTTTACATGAATTTTATTTAAGTAGTTCGGTTAGTTCTCCCAAGTCATTGGCAACAGCAAAATAATTATTCAGCGGATGGTGAGCAAAATGCTGCATCTCCAGTCCTGCCAAAAAGTCGATAATGCCATTCCAAAAGCCATTTATATTATAAAAGATTACTTTCTTATGATGATAATCCAAGGTAGCGGCCGCCATTACATGAAAAATTTCGTCCAATGTACCCACTCCTCCCGGCAGAGCTATCATTACATCCGATTCATTCAGCATCATATCTTTACGGTCACTCAGATTATCGGTCCGGAAAGTCACGTCCAGCAAGTCACTGACCCGTCCGCGCTCTTCCAGTTTAGTTGGAATAACTCCTATAATCATTGCACCGTTGTCCCTGGCAGCTTTGGCAATGCACTCCATCAGCCCGATATTGGCACCTCCATATACCAATGTTTTTTTGTTTTGTCCCATCCAGACGCCCAGTTCATGCGCTTTTTCAAAAAACACAGGGTCTATATTCCCGGATGCGGAACAGAAAATAGCCATTTTATCCATTATCTTGTTTTCTGTTAGCAAATACAAATATCTGCATTTTTTGAAGAACGGCAATAACTTTTGTTGTATTTTTGCCAACCGAAACTTATTTGAAGCAAAAAACAATGTCATATCATACTTTCACCTTGCCCAACGGGTTGCGCATCATTCACGCTCCCAATCAGTCTAATGTAGCATATTGCGGCTTTGCCGTCGATGCCGGAACCCGCGACGAAAACGAACAGGAACAGGGAATGGCCCATTTTGTGGAACACCTTATCTTTAAAGGCACAAAAAAAAGGCATGCCTGGCACATTCTGAACCGCATGGAAAATGTAGGTGGGGATTTAAATGCTTACACGAATAAAGAAGAGACAGTAATCTACAGCGCTTTTCTGGCGGAGCACTTTTCACGAGCCGCAGAACTGCTGGCAGATATTGTATTTCACAGCACCTTCCCCCAACACGAAATTGACAAGGAAGTGGAAGTCATTATTGATGAGATACAAAGCTATGAAGACAGTCCCTCGGAACTGATATTCGATGATTTCGAGGAACTGATTTTCCCCAATCATCCGCTGGGAAGAAATATTTTGGGAAAGCCGGATTTATTGCGCAGTTTCAAAAGCGAAAATGCCTTGAATTTCACCTCACGCTTTTACAAGCCGACCCATATGGTATTCTTCATTCAAGGAAACATAGACTTTAAAAGAGTGATACGCACGATGGAGAAAGTGACAGCCGATATCCCTTTCTCTACTACCGAGCGCCAACGGACAGAGCCTTTTGTCTATATTCCTAAAGCGCTGACACTGAACAAAGATACGCATCAGGCCCACGTAATGATAGGGAGCCGGGGATATAATGCTTATAATGAGAAGCGTACCGGGCTTTATCTGTTGAACAATCTGTTGGGCGGACCGGGTATGAACAGCCGGTTGAATGTCTCCCTGCGCGAACGCCGGGGATTAGTCTATAATGTAGAAGCTAACCTGACCTCGTATACAGATACAGGTGTGTTCTGCATCTATTTCGGAACAGATACGGAAGATACGGACCGCTGCATAGAATTGGTTCACAAAGAATTGAAAAAGCTACGTGACAACAAACTCAGTTCTTCACAACTGACCGCCGCCAAAAAACAAATCATCGGTCAGATAGGGGTTGCCGGTGACAACTTCGAAAACAATGCACTGGACATGGGAAAAACATTTCTGCATTACGGCAAATTTGAAGAACCGACAGAAATATTCAAACGCATAGAAACACTGACAGCAGAGCATCTGTGGGATATTGCCAATGAAATGTTCGACGAAAACTATCTTTCGACCTTGATTTACCAGTAACAGCCTGTTTCACATCAAATTTACAAGGTGATGGTTCTTCCATGTGAAAATCTAATCGTATATTTGCGAAACAGAAAAAATGAAATGCCAAGTAACGCCTTATTTTTTATAATCATACAACTATGAATATCATGAAAAAACTTCTATCCATTCTCACCGGAACCTTGCTTGCCGCCCATATCCAAGCACAGACCTCCGACTACACTATCTGGTTCGACCAGCCCAACACTTTGGAAAACCGTGCTATCTGGTTAAAAGCCAGCGGAAGCGGACATAACCCCGACAAGGAGTGGGAAAGCACCTCACTGCCTTTGGGAAATGGAAGTCTGGGAGCCAACATCATGGGTTCCGTCAGTGCCGAGCGCATCACGTTGAACGAAAAAACTCTCTGGAAAGGGGGACCTAACACCTCCGGAGGAGCCGGTTACTACTGGAACGTCAACAAACCATCCGCTCCCGTCCTGAAGGATATACGACAGGCTTTTACCGAAGGCAATCAGAAAAAAGCGGCCGAACTGACCCGTAAGAACTTTAACGGACTTGCCGAATATGAAGAGAATGCAGAGAACCCTTTCCGTTTCGGCGCTTTCACCACTATGGGAGAAATATACGTTGAAACCGGATTGAGTGAAATAGGGATGAGTGACTATCGCCGTGCCTTATCATTGAATGACGCACTAGCCACAGTCTCTTTCAAGAAAGACGGCGTAGATTATCAACGGACTTACTTCATCTCCTACCCGGACAGTGTAATGGTGATAAAGTTCACTGCCAACCGCCCGGGAATGCAAAATTTAGCATTCAGCTACTGCCCCAACTCAGAAGCTACCGGACAGATTCAGGCCGATGACAATAACGGATTATTATACACCGGGAAACTGAACAACAACCAAATGAAATTCGCCCTCCGCATCCGCGCCACCCATAAAGGAGGGCAACTGATGGTAAAGGATGGAAAAATCATAGCCGACGGAGCCGACGAAGTAGTCTTCCTCATCACCGGAGACACTGATTACAAAATCAACTTCAACCCGGACTTTACAGACCCAAAAGCCTACGTGGGCAATGATCCGGCGCAAACCACCCTGGCAATGATGCAACAGGCAGCCGGGAAAAGCTACGACGAACTCTACCGGAACCATCTGGCAGACTATACCAACCTGTTCGACAGAGTGAAACTGCACCTGAACCCGCATGCGCCCATGACTTTGCAATATCCTGCCGTCAAAGACCTGCCAACCTATCAACGTCTGGCACGCTACCGCAAAGGACAACCCGACTATCAGCTGGAGGAACTGTATTATCAATTCGGACGTTACCTGCTGATAGCCAGTTCCCGCCCCGGAAACCTGCCTGCCAACCTGCAAGGCATATGGCACAACAACCTGGACGGTCCGTGGCGTGTAGACTATCACAATAACATCAACCTACAAATGAACTACTGGCCTGCGTGCTCCACTAATCTGGATGAATGCGTACTACCTTTAGTGGACTTTATCCGCACCTTGGTAAAGCCGGGCGAAAAAACCGCCCAAGCTTATTTCGGGGCACGTGGCTGGACTGCTTCCATTTCCGGCAATATATTCGGATTCACCGCTCCTCTTTCCAGTGAAGACATGTCCTGGAACTTCAGTCCGATGGCAGGTCCCTGGCTGGCAACCCACCTTTGGGAATACTATGACTATACCCGTGACAAGAAATTCCTGAAGGAAACAGGTTATGACCTGATTAAGAGCAGCGCAAACTTTACCGTAGATTATCTGTGGCACAAACCGGACGGAACTTATACCGCCGCTCCTTCCACTTCTCCCGAACATGGCCCCATAGACCAGGGAGCAACCTTTGCGCATGCCGTTGCACGAGAAATACTACTCAATGCCATTGACGCCAGCAAGGTACTGGGTATCGATGCCAAAGAACGCAAGCAATGGCAACACGTTCTGGACCATCTCGTTCCCTATCAGACCGGACGTTACGGTCAGTTAATGGAATGGTCGGAAGATATTGATGATCCTAAAGACGAACACCGTCATGTCAACCATCTGTTTGGCTTGCATCCGGGACATACGGTTTCCCCCATCACGACTCCCGATCTGGCGAAAGCCGCCAAAGTAGTATTGGAACACCGTGGCGACGGAGCAACCGGCTGGAGCATGGGATGGAAGCTGAACCAATGGGCACGCCTGCAAGATGGCAACCATGCTTACAAGTTATTCGGCAATCTGTTGAAGAACGGAACTCTGGATAATTTATGGGACACCCATCCCCCCTTCCAGATTGACGGTAACTTTGGCGGAACAGCAGGTATCACAGAAATGTTATTGCAAAGTCACATGGGATTCATCCAACTGCTTCCTGCTTTGCCTGATGCCTGGAAAGAAGGTTCTGTAAAAGGGCTTTGCGCCAAAGGGAATTTTGAAATGGACCTTACCTGGAAAAACGGCCAACTGGAAGAGGCGGTCATTCTGTCCAAAGCGGGAGAACCTTGCAACCTGAGATATGGCGACAAGACTCTTGCCTTTAAAACAGCCCGAGGAAAGACCTATAGAGTAACAGTCGGGAATGGAGAACTGAAGAAAGAATAGCTACTCTTTCTACACATCGCGTTACCATTTGCTGTAGGGGCGCATTGAATGCGCCCGATAACACTCTGAAAGGTGCATTTGTGGATGCATTACTCCCAAGGTCGTGACCGATGGTTCGGGCGGAAGCATTCCGCCCCTACAGTGGGTGAAAACACCATTTGCCGGCTTAGCCTGACGGCTATGGGATTCAATCCGCCCCAACAGCGAAATGAGAGCATTATCGGATATATTAAATGAAAACCACCTGCGATACTTACCCCTAAAAATACCTCCCTGACAGTTTTGAATTTCAAAACTTGTTTTCTATATTTGTCACAAAGAATACCCATTTGTTTTAAGACCTTATATGAATGAAAAAAACTATCTATGTAATTCTGTATATATGCTTTTTTATCCTAAAGGCCTATTCCATCAACCGTCCTTATTACCACTTCAAACAGCTTTCCATCAAAGAAGGGCTGCCCACCTCCATTATTTCTCTGTATGATGACAAAAACGGTTCATTGTGGGTAGGCACCACCCAAGGAGTATACCGCTTCAATGGAGAAAAAATAAGAAAGTACCACTTGCCATACCGTCTGCGCCAAAGCAGCCATTACATCAATGACCTCTTCGGAGATAATGAAGACCGCATATGGGCGATAACTTCGCAAGGAATCAGCTATTATGAATACCAAACAGATTCCTTACAGGCATTCTTACGTCATAACAAGCCCGTGAAAGCTTCTATTGTAATGCCGGAAGGCAACAAACTACTGATCCCCCTAACCGATACATTACTCATATACAACAAAGACCTGCAACTTTCCAAAGCCATCCCATTTAACATAAAAGGCAACCACGTCATTAAAATGCAGCCTTTTGATGCCCAACGCTATTTAATAATCAACAGCAAATGGGAAATGAAACTATTAAATACCTGCACAGGAGAAATTACTCCCCCTCCATTCGATGAGTCCTCAAACGCCTATGATTTATATCAGGATACCTCCCACCGCTACTGGATTTCCTTTTATGGACAAGGAGTGAAATGTTATAGCCACGAAGGTAAATTACTAACCACCTACAATACCCGGAACTCCGGTTTAAACAACGACATTATATTAGACATAACAGAATGGAATAAAGCCATTTGGCTCGCAACAGACGGAGGAGGAGTAAATATCATCTATCCGGATACCCGTGATGTTCAGATTCTGTCGAACAAGGAAAACCGGCAGTTTCCTGCCAACTCAGTAACCTGCCTGTGCCACAGCAACAACCATATATGGATAGGCATGGTACGCGAAGGAGTTTTAGGAGCAGAGAAAGGCTTTATCACCACCTATACCAAGGCGGCACAAAATCCCGCCTCAGGATTGTCCGACAAATGCCCTTTATGCTTATGGGAGGACAAGGACGGATGCATCTGGATTGGTACGGACGGAGGCGGCATCAACTGCTTCGATCCGCAAACAGAACGGTTTACCCACTACAAAGAAACCTTGGGAGAAAAAATAGTATCTATTTGCCCTCTATCCGACACCGAGCTGCTGGCCTCCAGTTTCTCAAAAGGCATCTTCCGCTTCCATAAAAAGACAGGCAGCTACCGGCGCTTCTCTCTGCCGGACAAAGATGCAGAAATCAAACTGGCAAGTTCCGGTGCTCCCACCAATCTACGGGTGAATGATAAAAAGGAAATTGAACTGTATGGCTATGCATTCTACCGATATATACCCGCCAGCCACCAACTGATTCCCATCCTCCCCGGTAACAAACAATTGCAATCATCCTGGGTCTATATGGACAAATATCGTACCTATCCCTTCTTTCACGACCGAAGCAATGTGTTCCGGTACAATAAAGAAAAAAAGGAGTATGAAACGATAGCCTACGAAGAAAACAATCAGATTCTAGCGGCAAGCATCGACACAACAGGTACGTTGTGGATAGCGGGTCCTAATGGAGTTTCCCGCATTCACCTGCCTTCCAAGCGGAAAGAGCTGCTCAAACTACCGGACGGCAACGATGTCATCACCTCTTTGGTCATTGACCGTGAAGGTACAGTATGGATGGGATCATTGGGAATTATATATGCCTATGATCCCTACAAGAATCACTTTGTAATCTATAATGAGATGGACGGTATATTGCCCAACGATTTTCTGGCAAAACCTGTACTGGCTGCCAGTGACGGGAATATCTATATGGGTGGTTCCGAGGGATTGGTACGCATCAACAAAGCCTTGAAACCGGCCTCTATCCCACCCCCCATTACCCTGGAATTGCAAGAAGTATCATTGAACGGCAACAAAGTTCCTTTCCGTTCCCGGTCTACTATGGAAATTCCCTATAACTTCTCCTCTTTACAAGTTCATGCACAACTGGAGGGGGAAAATGTATTCCATAAACGCATATACCGGTTCCGGATCAAAGGGCTGAATACAGAATACACGGAAACATCGCGGCCTCATCTTATCCTGCATACCATCTCGCCGGGGGATTACAGAATTACGGTTCAGTGTACACAAAATGATGGTAACTGGAGCCCCGAATTTACTTTGCTGAAGTTCACCGTCCTTCCCCCCTGGTGGCAACAGACCTGGTTCGTCTTGTTATGTGCAGTCCTTATCGTCCTTGTGGTAATCTATGCCGTGCGGGGGTATGACCAGCGCTTGAAGCGGAAATACAAAGAACAGGAACGCACCATCTACAAAGACAAGGTGAAAGCGTTAATCAATATCAACCATGAATTGCGCACACCTTTAACCCTGATCTACACGCCGCTGAAACAACTCACAAACAGCAAGCAAATTCCCTACGAACTACGCGCCAAACTGCATGGCGCATTCAAGCAGGCACGGCAAATGAAGAACATCATTGACATGATTCTGAATATGCGCAAAATGGAAGTGGAAAAGAATATCCTGCGTATGTCCTCCGCACCTTTCAACGAATGGTTACAAAGCATCCTGGATGATTTTAAGGACGAGTTTTCATTACGCAACATCCAACTGACATTTGTCCCTGACGCTGCTATACATACCATGTATTTCGACCATAGCCAGTGCGAGATCATTATCAACAACCTGTTGACAAACGCCTATAAATTCAGCGAAGAAAACTCCACTGTCACGGTTTCCACCTGCCTGGAAGGAAATGAGAGCCGCATACGGGTTAGTGTAAAAGACGAAGGAATAGGTCTTCAAAAAGAAGATATTGCCAACCTTTTCACCCGCTTCTATCAGGGCAAGCACAGCCTCCAAGGGTCCGGAATAGGATTATCGTATGCCAAACAACTGGTAGAAATGCACGGAGGTATCATCAGCGCACAAAATAATGAGCAGAAAGGGGCCACTTTCTTTTTTATATTACCTTACAGGCAAGAGGCCGCCGATATTCAGTCCACCCCGCAAACCTATCTGAACAACGCATTGCAACTGTCCACCGACCCAAACCGGGAACAGCAACAACAAGACGACACGGAAAAGTTCCATTCTATTTTAATCGTGGAAGATGATCGTGACCTATGTAATTACCTGATTTGTAACCTACAAGTATTGTTTGAGGAAGTATATGAAGCTCATGACGGCATGGAAGCCCTCCCCATCCTTACATCACGCCGGCCACAAATCGTGCTGAGTGATGTCAAGATGCCCCGCATGAACGGCTTCGAATTATGCCGCTACATCAAACAAAAGCCGGATTTGAACTATATGCCCGTTATATTGCTCACTTCCTGCGTGGATGATGCCAGCATGGAAGAAGGATATAAAATGGGAGCAGAAGTCTACATCACCAAACCCTTTGATATGGATTTACTCTGCATCCAGATACAGAATATCATGCACCACCACAATATTGTGAAAAAGCATTATGCCGCCATAGAGATCCCCATGCAAAAGGGGGAGAACCTAAGTTATATCAATGAGCAACTGATGATTCAATTCAACCGTATTATCCATGAGAATATCGGCAACGTAGATATGGACGTGAATTTCATAGCCCAACAAATGGGAATGAGCCGCGCCTCACTCTACAACAAAACCAAAGGGATGATGGATATGGGCATCAGCGAATACATCATAAAATGCCGCTTGGAATATGCTTGCAAATTACTGGATACCACTGCACTGGCTATTGGTGAGGTGGCAGAACAAGCAGGATTCAGACACTCGCGCAACTTCAGCACTGCGTTTAAGAATATAATGGGGATGAGTCCGTCTGATTATAGAAAGAGAGAGAGGACGAGTGTGCCAAAAGTCTGATATGACTATCCAAGGGATGGATTGAATTCCATATCCGTCAAGCCAAGCCGGAAAATAGCGTTTCCACCTACTGTAGGGGCGGAATGCTTCCGCCCGAACCATCGGTCACGACCTTGGGAGTAATGCATCCACAAATACACCTTTCGGAGGGTTATCGGGCGCATTCAATGCGCCCCTACAATGGATGAGAGCGTGATTTATCTCTTAGGATTGAATCTGCCCGAACCAGCGGGCACATCCTTGGGAGGTCATACATGAAGCAAACGGTTTGCTCTTATCTTTAACCCCTCCCAGCCTTATAACTAATCCTTTTTTGCCTTATTATTAAGGGCTTTTATACGGTTACCTTCTATCTCCCATATCTTTGGAGTTATCTCCATACAGCTTGGAGTTAACTCCAAAGGGCTTAGAGTTAACTCCAAAGTACTATGGAGATAGCACATATCCGTTCAAAAGGGCTTAGTCATATAGATAAAAAGGGTTAGTCTTACTAATAAAAACCTTTAAGTATCTAAAGGATTCAATCCTTATATACATTACGGATAGGATCATCATACTGGACTTGAAGACGCAACAGTTCCGCTTTCAGTTCCTTGGTCAGTTCCTCCGTTCCGGGCTGTCCGTATATATTATGCATTTCCATAGGATCTTCCTGCAAATCATACAGTTCCCAACAGTCTATATCATTATAGAAATGCATTAATTTATAACGGTCTGTACGTACACCATAATGGCGGCGGACAGCGTGTTCGGCCGGATATTCATAAAAATGATAATACAACGACTTACGCCATCCGGGTACTTCTTCACCTTTCAACAAAGGCAGGAAAGAGACTCCATGCATATCCGAAGGCACTTCCACACCCGCAAGATCCAAGATAGTAGGGCCGTAATCTATATTCTGTACCATTTCATCAATATCACCCTTCTTTCCACCCGGCAAACGAACCAGTAACGGCGTGCGGAAAGACTCTTCATACATGAAACGCTTGTCAAACCAGCCGTGTTCACCCATATAGAATCCCTGATCCGAAGTATAGACAATCATCGTATTGTCCATCAACCCATTCTCTTCCAGATATTTCAGGACTCGCCCCACATTGCGGTCTACGGAATGGATTACCCGCATATAGTCGTGCATATACTGCTGGTATTTCCATTCTGCCAAAGCTTTGCCGGTCAGTTTGTCCTTCTTGAATTTGGCAATGATAGGATCATAATGTTTATCCCAGGCTGCTTTTTGTTCGGGATTCAACGCATTATACATATTCCTGCCTGCTTTTTCCAGCCCTGTTGTGGTATGGATCTCATTCTCTTTGTCCGCCATCTTCAGGTCGTACACAATGTCCATATCCTTTATGATGCTCATTTCTTGTTTGGATGCCGGGATTCTGCCCTCATACTTGTCATAGAAGTTTTCGGGCATCGGGTACGTCACGTCATCATACAAGTCAAGGTCACAAAGATCGGGCATCCAGGTGCGATGGGGTGCTTTATGGTGGATAAAGAGGCAGAACGGTTTTTCCTTGTCCCGGATGCTGTCCATCCAGTTAATGGCCAGATCGGTCACAATGTTGGTGGCATAGCCTTCGCGCTGTACCCGCTCACCGTTTTTTATAAACCTGGGATTATAATAGTCGCCCTGTCCTACCAGGATATCCCAATAGTTGAATCCCGTAGGTTCAGACACCAGATGCCATTTACCGATCATAGCCGTCTGATAGCCATTGGCTTGGAGCAGCTTCGGGAAAGTCTGCTGGTTCCCGTCAAAAGTGGTGGTGTTATCCGTAAAGCCGTTGGCATGACTATGCTTGCCGGTGAGCATACAGGCACGGCTGGGACCACTCAAGGAATTGGCCACGAAACTATTGGTGAAACGGGCTCCTTCATCGGCTATGCGGTCAATATTAGGAGTCTGCATGTAGCGCTGGTCATAGGCGCTGATTGTCTGATAGGAGTGGTCGTCACACATGATATACACAATGTTCATGGGCTTCTTGTCATTCCCGTCGCTCTCCTTCTTCGCCTTGCAGGAAGGCAGCGATGCCAGCACCGCTGCTCCCGTCAAGGAATAAAATAATGTAGATGTTACTTTACTCATAAATCTTCTTTATTATATTCATTACTTACCATCCGGGATTTTGTTCCCACTTACCGCCGGTGAGCGACAGCATACGTTTCTCGATAGGCAACAGATAATCCCGGTTTACATCAAACTTCCACCCTTGTTCATAACCTGCCGGATTGCTGGGTACAATATAACGCAGGGGATCACCCGGCTTTCCTGTCAGGAAGAGGTTATTGTCCGAAGCTTGGTCGTAAACCAGCTTTCCTCCATACTGGGGATGGTTCTCCAGGTTGCTGCCAATGAAGAGCGCTCCTTTCGGCCATTGGCCCACAATCAGTTCGTCAGCAGCTGCCCAACGCAGGATATCTTCCAGACGGCGGCCTTCGCATGCTTTCTCTATGCGGCGTTCGCGACGCACTGCCTGAATATATTTATCCAGATTACGGAAGGGATAATCGGATTCTTGATTGTATTCCCGGTCAAAATCTACAGCCGGCATGCCTACACGGTCGCGTAAAGGTTGCAAGGCAGTGATAATCTTTTGGGCATTACCGGCTCCATCCAATTCGGCCAGAGCTTCGGCATAGTTCAGCAGAATATCCGCATAACGGAACTGAATAGCGGGAGTTGCTCCTTTAAACTCGGCATCCAAACTACCTGTATAATCAATTTGTACATGCTTCAACAAGGAATAACCGGTCATGTTCTGATTGTAGGCGGAAGAACCGATCAATGGAGGAACCACATAATAAGGAGCAGTGTCGTCCGGACGCAATTGCTGTCCCGGCATACAAACGGTCTGTGCCAGACGCGGGTCACGCAGGGTAGGAAGCAGTTCGTTACCGAATACTTTCTTGGATTCTATGCGCTCTGTACCGACAAAGGGCTTACCGTCAATAGTCAGATAATCGTCCACTAAGGATGCAGTGACTCCTACACTGCCTCCACCTTGATTCAGATAACGGTCTACGTTATTGCCTACCTGATCGCCATCATACATCTTGAACCATAGCACCTCCGGATTATTCGAAAGATCGGTAGTCTGGAAAACGATCCGGTAGTCATTCAGTTTATCACCGGAAGTATAGATTTTCCATACGCCCCGGTTCATTACTTCCTGGGCGGCTGCCACTGCCTGATTAAAATAATCCCGTATTTTTTCGTCCGTTACAGTCGGATCATAGAACTTGTCCCCTTTTGCCTTATGGTATTTTTCCCAGGTTCCTTCAAACAAAGCCACTTCGCTTTTCAATGCACGCGCCACATCTTTATGGACACGCATGGATGCACTGTTACTCTTTTCATTCAGATAGGTGACAGCATTATCCAGGTCTGCCAGAATATGATCGGCTATCACCGTGCGGTTGTCACGCGGCAACATCATTCCCTCAATATTCGGATCAAGCGGAGTTTCAATCCATGTCAGAGGTCCGTAATCAACGAACATTTTATAATAATACCATGCCCGGAAATAATATGCTTCACCTACATATTGCTCATACGCCGGTGTCCCTTTCTCCTGACAGTTATCCAGATTGCTCAACAGGAAATTCAGATTACGGATAGCTGTATAGTTAGTCAACTTAGCCGCATTTCCCAAAGTGCTTTCACCTGCCAGACGAGTGCTGACCGAACTGGCAGACATGTTGTCACTATGGGTATCATATCCGGCAATGTATTGACCGCCTCCGGCATCAAATCCCTGTGCACGAAGTCCGTCTCCAAAATATACCCCTTTATCATTCAGATAGTATTTAGGGTTACCCGTCTGATAGAATTGATCCAGATAGTTTTTTATTTCACCCGTACTGGTAAAAGGAGTGGCTGTAGACAACACTCCTTCGGGCGTTTTATCCAAATCATAGCAGCCTGTCAATCCAAGTATCAAGGCCAAACCTAAAAAAATATTTTTTCTTTTCATAATTCTTCAAGATTATAAGTTAACAATGACACCAAAAGAGATCACCCGGTTCATAGGATAGTTCTTTCCACCTTCACTGGTATAATCATTCTTTGTGTAAATAGATTCAGGATCGAACATACCTTGCAAAGAAGTAAAAGTCAGCAAATTCTCACCGGAGAAGAATACCTGTACTTTTTCCAGTCCTACTTTATTGACCCATGCGGTTGGAAGGTCATAACCCAGTGTGATATTCTTCAGACGGCAATAAGCTCCGCTCTGGATATACCGGTCACTGGTCTGCTTTATCTTATTGCTGAAAGGTGTTACACCTCCTGCTGTATGTATATAGGGTTTAGGATAATAGGCGTTAGGATTGGATTCACTCCAATAATCCAAATGTTCCTTAAATACGGTTACCTGAGCATAGGGTCCGCTTCCCCAGAAATAAGCGCCTGTTCCCGGATTCCAGTCACGTTTGGCTACTCCCTGGAACATCATGCTCAGACTCAGACCTTTCCAATTGATGGAGCCGTTGATGGTATATTGATAACGGGGTGTGGTATTACCGATAACGGTCATATCGCCCATATCGTCCAATGTATTTGTACCGTTATCAATGTGCTTGTCACCATCCAGGTCGCGATACTTCACATCACCGGGAGTCCAAGGTTTGCCACTGATGAAGGAAAGGTTATAGGTCTTATTATATTCATCAGCTTCTTCTTGTGTCTGAATCAGCCCGTCAGCACGATACCCCCATATTTCACCGACTTTCTTTCCGGTATACCATTTATTGGCCGGATCTGTCTTTGACTCGCTGGCATATTCAGTTACTTCAGAAACAGCATCCGAGAGCATACCGCCTATGCTATACTGAATATCCTTGCCAATCTTGCCCCGATAGTTCAATGTCAATTCCCAACCACGGTTACGCATACGGGCATTATTGGTTTGCGGAGCGAATGCTCCAAAGATATCGGGGTATTCAACTCCTTCACCCAACATATCTTTTGTATCACGCTGGAAGACATCGAACGTACCGGTCAGCGCATTTCCAAAGAAACCGAAGTCAATACCCAGATTCTTGCTTTCTACTTTCTCCCACGTAGTTGCAGGATTTACAACAAGCGGACTTTTGGTAAAGATATTACGGCCATCAGCAAAAATATAATTTCCCAATTGATTATTCAGCTCCATAGTGGCAGCAAAGGTATAAAGACCGGCCCCTGCCTGATTGCCCAACAGACCATAAGAGGCACGCAACTTCAAGTTCGATACGACATCGGTCAGTGAACTCATAAATGCTTCCCGGCTGATGTTCCATCCCAAGGATACTGACGGAAAGAAGCCCCAACGATGATCGGAAGCAAAACGGGAAGAACCGTCATAACGGCCATTCAGTTCCAACAGGTATCGACCGTCATAATCATAATTGATACGGCCGAAGAAACCGCGTGTAGCCCATCCATTACGGGTATCAACCACGGTTTTGTCCCCGGTACCCATTCCTACATTCGGATTGGTGGTTGAGTATAATCCGGTAATGGAGTTTTTCATATAGCTATAGTCATTATTTTCTTCCTGATAGCCCGCCATAAGGGTAAAGTTATGCTTTTCAGCCAAAGTGAAAATATAATTCGTATATAAATTAATTGTCTGATAGCGGGTACGGCCATAGCTGCGGGTAAATTTACCATCGGGAGAAACTCCCAACTCACTGCGTACACCTTTTGAAGTACTTACACCGTCTGCTCCATAAATCAACGGGGCCACATTCAGGGCTTCGTATTCCACGTTCATCAGTTTATAGGTATAATCCAGGAAGATGAACCAGTTTTTGAGGGGTTGCAATTCCAGACCGGCCGTAATATTCATGCGGTCGCGCTGCGTATTGGTATAAGTGCCGCTCTGCAAATAAGGAATCATAGTCAGTTCGGTGAAATGTCCGTTGGGGTCAACCGGAGATACCGTAGGACGGAAACGTGCCAGAGAGTGATAAAAGCCTTCACTCAGTCCGCCGTCACCAAAGGGGGTGTTCTGGTCAGAGTGCATAAACTTGGTATTCACCTTTAACTTCATCCAATGGGTTAGCTGAGAAGTGATGTTGGCTGCAAAATTATACCTGGAATAATCCATATCCGCATAGCGGAGGATTCCGTCTTCAGAATAATAGCCACCGGAAATGTAATACTGAGCCAGTTTGCCGCCTCCGCTGAGGCTCAAGTTGTGATTCTGCTTGAAAGCTGCATCCTTGTAATGCAGATCAAAGTAATCGACATTGCCAACACCCGATTCTGAATTTTCAAAAGCAGGGTTCATATTCGAATTTGCCGGCAGTTCAAACCAAGGGTCCACACTGCCCGGATCCTGAATGTATTGTTGCAGCAACGCCAATTTATCCGCACTGTAGGAACGAGGCGAACCTGCATTGACACATCCTGCATTCCAGTACTGTGCAAAATCATAAGAATTTACCATGTCCGGCAATACCGTCGGTGAACTCCAGCCCACCGTACCCTGATAGTTAATGCGCATCTTGCCTTCTTCTCCCTTTTTAGTAGTAACCAGAATAACACCATAAGCGGCACGTGCACCATAAATGGCACAGGCAGCGGCATCCTTCAGTACTGAAATCGTTTCAATATCGCTGGGATTTACGTCTGAAAGACTCATTTCCACACCATCGACCAATATATAAGGATTGGCGTTATTATCCAAATTTCCCTGACCACGCAATGTCAAGGTACCGGAAGCACCCGGACGGCCTGCACTGGAATTATTTACCAGCAGCCCCGGAACCATACCTTGCAAACTCTGCGTAGCATCGGCTACCGGACGACGCTCTAGCGCATCTCCTTTTACAGAAGATACAGAACCGGTCAAATTGACCTTCTTCTGTACACCGTAACCTACAACAACAACTTCATCCAGCGTTTCAGTGTCCTCTGCCAGGACAATACTGAAACTGGTTTTACCGTTAATAGGAAGCGTTTGTGTAGCGTATCCAATATATGAGACGACTAAATTTCCTTTGGCAGGAACATTGGAGAGCTTAAAGTTACCATCTAAATCGGTAATGGTACCGTTTGAGGTTCCTTCAATTAAGACACTGGCGCCTATTACAGGCTCCTGACTGTTTTTGTCAATCACTTTGCCACTGATGGATAAGGATTGAGCTACCACTGTCGATGAGAACAGAAACAGGATAACTGTCACCCATCCGAGGATTGAAAGCAGTTTCGTTTTTTTATTCATAATAAAAGAAATTAAGGGTTAATTAGATTAAAATCTGTTGCAAATATAAACATCCGCCCCTTGCTTTCACCTCTTTATTTGTCTAATTAATATCTGTATTTGTCCAAAATGCCCCTCATTATCTACCCTTTAGACAGAAAAAGACCTGAAAGCTTCCGGATAATCACTCTATTACCGAAAGACTTTCAGGTCTTCTTTCTATATGTTAAAAAGAGATTACTCTGCTGCCATGCTCATCGCAATTCCTTTTTCCAAACCACGAAGTTCGGCCAAGCCGCGCATACGTCCCAGACATGAATAACCCGGATTGGTTTTCTTGTTCAAATCGTCTATCATCTGATGACCATGATCCGGACGCATAGGAATGGATACACCCCTACGCTGTTGCACCTTCAACAGGTTCTTGACCACATGATACATATCCACATCGCCTTCCAGATGGTTGGCTTCGTAGAAGTTGCCTTCCGCATCCCGTTGGGTACTACGCAAATGGACAAAGTTGATACGGTCCCCCCAGCGCTCCATGATACCCGGCAAATCATTCTGAGCAGATACACCAAACGAACCGCAACACAGACAAAGACCGTTTGACGGATTAGGAACGGCTTCTACCAACTGTTTGAAGTCCGCTTCCGTACTCATAATGCGTGGCAAACCCAGGATAGCCATAGGCGGATCGTCCGGATGAATGACGAGCTTCACTCCTGCCTCATCGGCTACCGGACAGATTTCTTTCAAGAAGAAAATCAGATTATTTCGCAATTGGTCTGCGTCGATATCTTTGTAACGGTCCAGTTCGTTCTGGAACTGCTCCAAGGTGAAGCTTTCCTCCGAGCCGGGCAGACCTGCAATCATATTACGTGTCAGACGGTGAATCTCTTCTTCATCCATCTGCGCCAGACGAGCTTTTGCCTTCGCTATCTCTTCTGCCGAATATTCTTTCTCAGCTCCGGGACGTTTCAAAATAAACAGATCGAACGCAACAAAAGCCGCCCGTTCAAAACGCAATGCCTTGGAACCGTCAGGCAATGTATAAGCCAAGTCCGTACGGGTCCAGTCCAAAACAGGCATAAAGTTGTAAGTCACAATATAAATGCCGCATTCTGCCAGGTTACGGAGGCTTTGCTTATAGTTTTCAATATATCTCAAGTAGTCACCGGTCTGCGTCTTAATATATTCGTGTACGGGCACGGACTCTACGACACTCCAAGTTAATCCGGCTTCTTCTATCATTTTTTTGCGCTTCATTATTTCCTCTACAGTCCATACTTCACCATTGGGAATATGATGCAAGGCATTGACAATGCCGGTTGCTCCGGCTTGTTTGATGTCCCACAAGGATACAGGATCATTCGGTCCGTACCAGCGCCATGTTTGTTCACATAAAACCATATCTAAATTAGAAATTGAGAATTAAAAATTAAAAAATAAAGACTTGTTACATGGCGAAGGTGTTAAAGCCACCATCTACTACAGCGACTGTACCGGTCACAAAGGCACTGGCATCACTGATCAGGTACTGGATCGTTCCACACAATTCTTCTGCTTTACCAAAACGCTTGAACGGAGTCTGGCGGATCACATCATTACCTCGCTGGGTAAAAGTACCGTCTTCATTAGTCAACAATGCACGGTTCTGTTCTGTCAGGAAGAATCCCGGAGCAATGGCATTGACACGGATGCCTTCGCCAAATTTCGTAGCCACTTCATTGGCCATGAATGCAGTGAAATTAGAAATACCTGCTTTTGCAGCCGCATAACCGCAAACACGGGTCATCGGGCGGAAAGCCGCCATAGACGAGAAGTTCACAATAGCGCCTTTCTTCTGTTCCACCATCGGTTTCAGAAACACCTGCGTAGGCAATACGGTTCCGGTAAGGTTCAGATTAAGCACTTTCTGAAATTCATCCACCTTCAAATCGAAGAAATTCCCTGTAGGAGCAATCGTAGCACCCGGCATATTGCCGCCTGCCGCATTCAACAAGGCATCTACCCGGCCGTATGCTGCCAGAATATCTTTCAGGTTCTGTTCCAATACAGCCTCATCCAATACATTGGTTACAAGGAACATGGCTTCACCGCCTTTGGCCTTGATCTCTTTTACAAGGGCATCACCCACTTCCGCTTTACGGCCCAGGATCACCACCTTTGCGCCTTCTTCCGCTAAATAAACAGCGATAGCTTTGCCCAATACTCCTGTTCCACCAGTAATAACCACTACCTGGTCTTTTACACTAAACAAATTATTCATGTTCTTATTTTTTAGGATTTATACCTTTAACACTATCTCGCAAAACAATCAGGCTCTCCGGCCCCATATTAAACAAAAGATCGGCAATGCTCAAATTCGGCAGGAAGCCATATTTGGCATCAAACACTTGATAGTAAGGTTTAGGGCAAAAATCAGTGTCCGCCTCACGCCAGTCCCGCTTCGGATGAACAATCTCACGGAAATCAGCCTCACCGGGAACAAACTCCGTACGGTACTCCGCCGTTCCCTCCATGTGGGGATGGATATCCACCAAATCACATACCAGCGAACAAATTTCCTGATTGTAATCCCATAGAAACGTGTATTTCTTTTCATAAAAGACGTGGAAGTCATCCGAATAGTACTCAAAGAAAGGGCTGTTTCTATAAGCGGACACTAAAGCATTCCAATGCATATGACGCCAGTTCCCATGATCCGAGATACGGACATCTTTCATCAGGCATTTGGGCGTTTCATTCTTCTCTGTGGGGATGGTCAATGCCAACGGACCATCGGCAGCGGCAATGACACAGCGGTTGCGGTAAGTTTGTTTCACGTAGTTATCATACTGTTCCACATAGATTTTATCACCGACAAACAGCTTTGTATAATACTCCACCGGGGCCAGATAGGCCGAACTTAAATATATCGTATTTTCCATTATTGCACTCGTTGAAAAATGCGTTCTTTTCTGGATGAAAACCAAATGCACCAGGTTTTACCTATCAAATGGTCATCGGGCACCAGACCGAACAAACGCGAATCACACAGATTCACCGGATTATTGGAGGCCATCCAGTAATAATTTTTATTAAATGTATAGGCTTCTACAGGTTTCCCACCCACATAAAGGGTATCTCCCTTGACGGAAGCTGCTTTTCCTTCGTGACGGACAATGGTGTTGCACAGCAAGGTCACATTCCAAGGATATACCTTGACAGGTTTCCCCTTTTCCGGAATCACAAAGGGATGGCTTTTACTTATATCTTTGCGGTAAAGAGGAATTAAATCCACTTTTCCTGCGAGTTTCTGTTTCAAAAGGTAATATTCATAATGGCTGAAAGTGCGAATGTACTTCTCATCGGTATAGCCCACCAGCCTGTTACCTTTAATCGTTAATTGCTGCATGGCGTTCTGCATCATTTCTTCCTCTGTATGAGGATAGACGTACAATGATTTGCTGTCCGGACTCAGCACCTGCTCGTCAGTCACCAGCAGTTCGTCATTCAGCATCAACGTATCTCCGGGTACCCCCACCAAGCGGCTGATAAACAACTCACGGTTGCTGACAGAAGTCTGCGGAGACCGGGGATTGGGATTATTGAACAATACGATATCTCCCTTTTCAGCAGGCTTTTCCAGCCATCGCCAAGTAGAAAAAGGCACACGAAACCCGTAACTCCACTTATTCACCAAAACCCTTTCCCCTTGATAAAGGCTGTTCTCCATACCGGTAGAGGGAATGGTGCAGGAGGTGAAAGCAAATGTCTTTACCAGCAGTACCAAGACTACAGCAGTAAGCATTGCTTTTATCCATACAGGAATACGGGGTACATGCATGCTTTTTTAATTAAAAATTGAGAATTAAAAATTAAAAAATAAATTCCATGCGGCAATCTTCATCCTTATTTCTCAATTCTCATTTTTTAATTCTCAACTTATTTAATGTTATCTACAAATGTAAACAGCCGGTTCCAACGTATCTTTCCATCCAGCCAGCCACGGTCATTATCCAGTGACAGCCAGATAAAGATGGGCTTTCCTACCACATGGTCTTCGGGAACAAATCCCCAGAAACGGGAATCGGCCGAGTTATGACGGTTATCCCCCATCATCCAATAGTAATCCATCTTAAAAGTATATTCATCGGTTTCCTTGCCGTTGATATAGATCTTTCCATCTTTCACAGCCAGTTCATTGCCTTCATAGGCATGGATAGGACGCTCATAAACAGGAAGATTCTCCAGAGTAAGTTTTACCGTTTCTCCCTTTTTCGGAATCCATACCGGGCCGTAGTTATCCGTGGTCCAGTTCTTATACATATTCAGCGGATACAAACCTCCGGCATCATCGGACGGGGTATTCTCAATACTGACTACAATGTCTTTACGGGCCAGCAAACCTGCTTTCGCCTTTTCTGTCAAAGGCATATTATAGATAGAAGCATCCGTATAATACATCATCCTGTCTTCCTTGCTGATACCCAGTTCATGGGCCAGATCATCGGGGATAGGCTGCTTGGTTTTTACCAAATATCGATATTGCACATTATCGGGTTCTTTATTGGCTTTGCCATCCAAGTAGATGATACGATCCTTTATTTCCAAGGTCTGTCCGGGCAAGCCTACGCAGCGCTTTACATAATTCTCCCGACGATCTACAGGACGGCTGATTATTTCACCGAAATCCTGCGGATTCTCATTTATATAGTCCCGTCCCAGCTGATAATAATAATCATATACCACCCGCTGCTGCGCCGGAGTCATAGAGGCCAGATCTATCGGTTTCGCCAACTCTTTTCCCGCACCATAACTCAGGCGATAGATATCATCATTGGGCACACCGGTGGCGACTGTATCTCCTGCCGGAAAATTAAAGACAACGATATCATTCAACTGCACCTCTCCCAAACCTTTCACACGCTTATAATCCCATTGCGGATGCTCAAAGTAGGATTTACAATTGAAAAACGGCAATGTATGCTGCGCCAGCGGCATATGCAGCGGAGTCTGAGGCACACGGGGACCGTAACTTAATTTGCTGACAAACAGATAATCACCCGTCAGCAATGATTTTTCCAAGGAAGAAGAGGGAATCACATAGTTCTGGAAAAAATAAAGATTGACAAAATATACGGCTACCAGTGCAAACACAATAGCGTCCACCCATCCCATAACCGTTACTACTTGGCGGTTCTTTGACTTTCTCCACCAGGTCCACGGAATTTTCTTAGTGATATACGCATCGAATATAAACGGTACAACCACCAGCCCCAACCAGCTTTTCAGCCAGACAAGGCATATCAGGTACAATGCCAGAATGATGGCAAATTTAATCCACTGTGTACGTGTTGCTTTTATCATATCTTAAAACTGAAATAAATCACTCATTCCTAATAATCCTTCATGTCTGGATGTATATTCCGCTGCCAAGACAGCTCCCAAGGCAAAACCTTTACGGTTTTTGGCATCATGGGTTATCGAGATGCTGTCCGCTTCAGAATCATAACGGATGGTATGAATACCAAACACCTCCCCTTCACGAATAGAGCTGACAGGAAATTCATTGTCTGCACATTCCGTACTTCCCGAAACAGTTCCGTCCGGTGCAGTCAAGGTTCCTTTCACCCATTTATTCTTACTGTTCATATGTTCCAGAATACCTTCTGCCAGCGTAATGGCTGTTCCGCTCGGCGCATCCAGTTTGTGGATGTGGTGAGTCTCTGTCATAGAAACCTCGTAAGCAGGAAAGTTATTCATTATTTTAGCTAAATAATTGTTTACAGCCGAGAAAATAGCGACACCCAGACTGAAATTAGACGACCAAAACAAGGTTTTGCCACCTTTCGTACACAGTTCTTTCACTTCATCACCGTGTTTGTCCATCCATCCGGTACTGCCCGATACCAGTTTGACACCGGCAGCAAAAGTCTTCATATAATTATCATAAGCTACCATCGGATTGGTAAACTCAATGGCAACATCTGCCGATTTGAATGCTTCTGAATTAAAATCATCTTGATTATCAACGTCTATAATAGACACAATCTCATGTCCACGGGCAACGGCAACCTTTTCAATTTCTTTGCCCATTTTTCCGTATCCTATTAATGCTATTTTCATAATTACGAATGTTATTTTAGCCACAAAGATAGCGTTTTTCGTTGTAAACCATTACATTTGCCTAACATTTACACCTCATTAACATGGAACAACTATTACACTATGTGTGGAAACATAAAATATTTCCTCTCAAAGAACTAAAAACAACAACCGACCAACTAGTGGAGGTTATAGATACGGGACTGGCGAACACCAACGCCGGTCCCGATTTTTTTAATGCAAAACTCAAACTGAACGGTGTGCTTTGGGTAGGAAACGTGGAGATACACGAGAAATCCTCGGACTGGTTCAAACATGGACACCATAGGGATGCCTGTTACAATTCTGTCATTCTGCACATTGCCTCCGAGATAGATACCGATATCAATGGAAGCAATGGAGAAAAAATTCCGCAGATGCAACTCTCTTGTCCGGAATCCGTCCGCGCCAACTATCAGGAATTACTGGATACCGACAACTACCCTCCTTGTTACCGCATTATCCCTTCGCTTTCTTCCTTCACTCTTCACTCCTGGATGTCCGCTTTACAGATAGAAAGGTTCGAGCAGAAGGCAGCTTTACTGGGCGAACGGTTAAAACGCTGTCAAGGTAACTGGGAAGATGCCTTTTTTATCACCCTGGCACGTAACTTCGGTTTCGGGCTGAATGGGGATGCTTTTGAGGCTTGGGCCCAACGGATTCCCTTGCGGGCGGTAGACAAGCATCGCGATGAGCTGTTTCAGATAGAAGCCATATTCTTTGGACAGGCGGGTATCCTGGAAGATGTTGACGGAGATGAGTATTACCTTCGATTAAAAAAAGAGTACGCCTATCTGCAACATAAGTTCGAACTTATTCCGATGGATGCTTCCCAATGGCGCTTTCTACGTCTGCGCCCTACTAATTTTCCACATATACGAATTGCACAATTGGCCTGTCTTTATCATCGTGCTTACGGATTACTTTCACGCATAATGGAAACGGAAACCTTGCAAGGGGTCAGAGATATTCTGAAAGGGGGAACTTCGGAGTATTGGCTGACTCATTATACTTTCGGAGGCTCTTCCCCTTCCCGACCGAAAACATTAAGCAACTCTTCATTAGATTTACTGATTATCAATACGGTGGTTACTTTTTTCTATGCTTACGGGCTACATAAAGGAAACGATATGCTTTGTGCACGTGCCGGCAGTTTTTTGGAGGAATTGAAAGCCGAAAACAACTATATCACCAGAATGTGGGATCAGTGCGGAATAAAAGCAGCTAATGCGGCTGACAGCCAGGCATTGATACAGTTAAAGAAAGAATATTGTGATAAAAAGAGATGCCTGTATTGCAGGGTAGGATATGAGTATTTGAAAAGAAAATGAGTATGCTCTTAATATCTCTTTTTTCAATGAATGAGGGTAATTAAAAAGATAAATACCCTCATACAGTTATATCAAAGGATTGCTTAGAACGCTTTCTTGTAAAGTTCAAGAATAATTTCTTCAGTCACTTCACGAGGATTGCCCGGAGTGCAAACATCGGCAATAGCCGAAGCAGCCAGACGAGGCAAATCTTCTTCCTTAATACCCAGTTCTGACAAATGCTGAGGAATACCTACCTTGACAGACAAGGCTTTAACAGCCTCAACAGCAGCCTTCGCAGCTTCTTCCCGGCTCATACCATCCTTGTACACATTCATTGCTTTGGCAATATCAACATATTTAGGCAATGCGGCCGGAGCATTAAATTCCATGATAACAGGCAGCAGCAATGCATTAGCCACACCGTGAGGAATATCAAAGATAGCTCCCAACGGATGAGCCATACCGTGAACTACGCCCAAACCTACATTAGAGAATGCCATACCGGCAATGTACTGTGCCACAGCCATACCATTACGAGCCTCTGCATTAGTCGGTTCGAAGACGGCAGTTTCCAAATAACGGGCAATCATTTCAATAGCTTTGATTTCAAACATATCACTCATTTCCCATGCACCTTTGGTGATCAAGCCTTCGATAGCGTGAGTCAGTGCGTCCAAACCTGTTGAAGCAGTCAAGCCCTTCGGCAAGGTGTACATCAATTCCGCATCAACGATGGCAATAGCCGGAATATCATTCGGGTCTACACAAACCATCTTCTTGTGGTTTTCTTCATCTGTGATTACATAGTTGATGGTCACCTCGGCAGCAGTACCGGCTGTAGTAGGCAATGCGATGATAGGCACTGATTTTTTCTTTGTGGGAGCAACGCCTTCCAA
Source organism: Bacteroidaceae bacterium (assembly GCA_963651205.1). Lineage (GTDB taxonomy): Bacteria > Bacteroidota > Bacteroidia > Bacteroidales > Bacteroidaceae > Phocaeicola. The sequence goes on along the minus strand of CAVJPC010000087.1, from coordinate 69,756 downwards.
TGACACGACATCACTGAAATCCGGATTGTTGGTAATAATGCCAATGGCTTTTGAAGTATCAATAGATGAACCGCCTCCGATGGCCAGAATAAAGTCTGCTCCCGATTTTGCAAAGGCTTCAACACCTGCCTTTACATTACTTACGGTAGGATTAGGCTTGATTTCACTGAATATTTCATAAGGAATACCTGCATTTTCCAATACTTCCAACACTTTATCCGCCACACCGAATTTAATCAAATCCTTGTCTGTAGCAACAAATGCCTTGTGCAAACCCAGACGTTTAATCTCTTGTGGAAGCACTTCGCGCGCACCCGGACCGAAGTAAGATACTTCGTTCAATACGAATCTGTTAATCATAGTTTTATTTTAATTATGTAGTTTTGCTGCAAACTTAGTACAATTTCTTGAGAAAACAGCTCTTTAAAAAGATTCTTATACTATGTTTTTTGGCACTAAAAATTTACAGCAGTCAAATACTTATCCATATTTGTAGCCTTCTTTATAGCTTTTTTCTGTTTCCGATCCAAATCGGGCAGCAAATATTCCCAATAAGGTTTCATCTTGGCCAGCAATTGCGCCTCACCCTGCAAATGAGCTTCATAATATTGCAATAACCGGGCATGAAGCACCTTTACCTTACTATATAGATCTTTTTGCGAAAGCGCAACGCCCGTACTGTATTCCAGTGCCAAAGCAGGATTAGCTAACAATCCACGTCCCAACATCACTCCTTCCAAACGGGGGAAACTTTCTTCCAGCTTCCGGATATCCTCCATTGTCAGCAAATCTCCATTATACACCAAAGGATGCCGACACTCCTGATAGAAATCAGCGAAGGAAGCACCATCCACCACGCCTTTATATTGCTGTTTCCCGATACGGGGATGCAAAGTTATCCGTTGCAAAGGAGCAGCATTGAGCAACGGCAACAGCGCACGCCACTCATCTGCGCTTGCCCATCCCAACCGCATCTTCACAGAAAATTTCAATTCGGGATACTGTTCCAACTCTTTCAGCAATGCCTCCACTTCCGCCGGATATGGCAGTATGCCCGATCCTTTGTGTTTTCCTGCAATCAACGGAAAAGGGCAGCCCATATTGATATCCGCTTCCTTGTATCCCTTCTCTATAAACAAACCCGCCAGTAGTTCCAGTTCGGCAGGAGTAGAAGCGATAAGTTGGGGTATCACATGAGGAACCGTATTGTTCCCGGGAGTAATATCCCGCACATCCCTATGACGGAACTCTCCTCTTTCTATTCGTACAAAAGGTGTATAATAAGTATCTATTCCACCAAAAATTTCCTGATGAAAGTTCCTCCAGGGAGCTTCCGTAAAACCTTGCAAAGGGGCAGCGTACAGTTTCATTCACTTCTTTTTTTAAGTTTAGCTGCAAAGTAACACATTTTTCTTATACCTTTGCTTCATGGAAAAGTATATTTATGAACTGAAAATGAAAGTCCGCGATTATGAGTGCGACTTGCAAGGTATTGTAAACAACGCCAACTATCAGCATTATCTGGAACATACACGTCATGAATTTCTCACCTCAGTGGGTATCAGTTTCGCCCGTCTGCATGAAGAGGGAGTAGACCCGGTAGTAGCCCGGCTCACTATGGCTTTCAAGACTCCGCTGCGCAGCGGTGACGAGTTTGTATCCAAACTCTATTTAAAAAAAGAAGGAATTAAATATGTGTTCTATCAGGACATTTTCCGTTTGCCCGACATGAAAGTCGCTATCAAGGCCACTGTAGAATCCGTATGTGTGGTCAACGGCAGATTAGGGGACAGCACGCTGTTTGACAAGACTTTCGCACCCTATTTGAACGAATGACACAAGACGAACAACTTTGCAGTCTGGCACTGACCCAGATACCGGGATTGGGATTGATAGGGGCATGTAATCTGGTAAAGAACATGGGAAACGCCGCCGCTGTGTTTGAGCACCGTACAGAGCTCCCGCAACTGATTCCCGGTGTGAGTGCCAAATTAATATCAGCATTGAACAGGCCTCAGGCCTTTGAACGGGCAGAGCAGGAATTAATGTTCTGCGAAAAGAACCATATCCAATGCCTTACCCTACAGGATGAAAAATACCCTTCCCGTCTGCGCGAATGTGATGATGCTCCTTTGATTTTATTTTATCGGGGAAATGCCGATTTAAACGGATTACATATAATTAATATGGTAGGCACCCGTCATGCCACCCCCTACGGACAAGATATATGCGTCCGTTTTCTCACAGAGTTGTCCCAAGTATGCCCGGACGTACTGGTAGTAAGCGGACTGGCTTACGGCATTGATATCCATGCCCATCGTGCCGCCCTACAAAATCAGTTGAAAACAATAGGAGTATTAGCTCATGGTCTGGACAGGATTTATCCTGCCGAACACCGGAAGACAGCTGTCAGCATGCTCGAACAGGGAGGATTACTAACTGAATTTATGAGTGGAACGAATCCCGACCGGCAAAATTTTGTGAAACGGAACCGCATTGTAGCAGGGATGAGTGATGCAACCATTGTTATTGAATCTGCTGCAAAAGGAGGCGCACTGATCACTGCCGAACTGGCAGGAAGTTACCATCGCGACTGTTTCGCCTTTCCGGGACGGATACAGGATGAATTCTCTATCGGCTGCAACCATCTGATAAAAACCAACCAGGCAACTCTCCTTACCTCTGCCCAAGAACTAGTCGAATGCATGGGTTGGGATGGCACGCCTGTTAAAAAGGAGGAAGCCATACAACAAGAGCTGTTCATTGAATTGACCGAAACCGAAGAGTCGATAGTAAAACGTCTGAGAACGGCACCGGATGGATTGCAGATCAACACTTTAGTGGTAGATACAAATATTCCTGTAAACAGAATGAGCGGACTGCTTTTTGAATTAGAATTAAAAGGGGTGGTCAGGGCATTAGCAGGAGGAGTCTATCGGTTAATCAGATAAAGTACGTTCTTTTCCATCAGCCATATCGAATAATTACTGATTACATTTACATACATGTATTTTTCCGATGACTTTAAGCCCTGTTTCAATTTTCATCAACATTGTCCAAAACCGTTTACAGTAACTCCACTAGCGTTCAGGATGAAAATAAAACAGCTTTTGATGAAAATTTAAACAGACTCCTTTTATCTTTCAATAAAATTCTCTTTAAACAAAACCGGCCTGAAGATTATTCTCCAGACCGGTTTATCAGTTCTATGAATACTAACAGATTACTGCACCCCTATCTCGGCAAATCCCATCGGCTCACCTGCCTGCACCATCTTCACCGCTTTCAGCAATACATATCTGGCCGTTACCGGGCTGAAGTAAACAGATTGCAGAATCGGGTTATTCTTAATATTGGAGAATTCTCCGCTGCTCACCACCCGGTTCACAGCACCGGCCTCCGTACCGACAGAAATCTCATAGAAAGCGACCAGTCCTTTATTATACTCGCTCTGGTCAGGCAAATAATGGAATGAAGAAACAGTCTGTTCCGCGCCTAAATCTATCAGCAACGCATCACCGTCCACAAAGCAAGTGGTAGCGGCATCCTTATCCGCACATTTTCCGGCCTCCGCCTCATCTACCTGCGGCAAGGTAAACGGATAAGTTTTCAGTTCTTCCGCTCTGGCAGTAAACACGTCATTGGTTTCTCCGGCATAATACGCCTCTACATTATTAATGCACAGGCAAGCCCGTGCCTCTGTAAAGTTTATACGAAGCCGGTCCGTAGTCACCGTTTCGAAACGAAGCAAGCGCTTGTACCCCACGGTGGTCGTTTCTTCATTCAACTTCACAGGCAACCACTCTCCTTCCTTATTATATTCCACCACGAATGAGCGGACACGTTGCCCCAACGGAATATATTCCTGCACCAACATGCGGTTCACCTTCTGCGGATGCGGCCATTCAAACTCTATAGTTGCCGCCGTGACACTGTCCTCCGTAGCCCAATAGGTATCATAATCTCCGTCTGTCACAGCTTTTGCCGTATATTTTCCACCCCGTTCATTAGAAACCTGCGGAAGAATGCCTTTCAGCAGATTGTCTGCCAACTGCTTCTGAACATTCTTATGAAAATTCACCGCATTCGCCGAATCCACCGGATGAATCAATCCGTTACGGTCTACCGGGAAGTTGAGCAACAGAGTCCCGTTATGTCCCACACTGCGATAGTAAAGATCAGTCAACTGGTCTACGGTCTTCACCCGGTCATCTTCTTCGGGATGATAGAACCAGCCCGGACGGATGGAAACATCACACTCGGCAGGCACCCACTTATTACCGTCGGCATGTCCGTATTGCAGCTCCCGGTATTTGGGATAACCCGGATACACCTCTCCGGCACGCAAGAACGACCAGTTTGTCGCTCCGGCAAAGCCGCTTTCATTACCCACCCAGCGGCATCCCGGACCTCCATCCGAAAAGACGATAGCTTGCGGCTGAAATTCAGCCAGCATTTCATAAATACGGGGATAGTTATAATACGTTTTACGATCAATTGTACGGCTGTCTTTCGCGCCTCCGTACCAGCCGTCTCCGCCATTGGCTCCATCAAACCACACTTCAAAAACTTCACCGTAATTGGTCATCAGCTCGTGCAGTTGCTTATGGAAGTATTCCACGTATTCCGGCGATCCATAGTTAGCCTGATGCCTGTCCCAAGGCGAAAGATAGACGGCGAACTTTATGCCATACTTCTTGCACGCCTCGGAAAGATCACGTACAATATCTCCTTTTCCATCCTTATAAGGTGTGTTGCGGATGCAGTATTCAGTCAGTCCCGTAGGCCACAGGCAGAAACCGTCATGGTGCTTTGCCGTAAGAATAACCCCCTTCATGCCTGCCGCCACAAAGGTTTTCACCCATTGCTCGCAGTCCAGTCTGGCAGGATTAAAAGTAGCAGGATCAGAATCACCGTAGCCCCACTCGCGGTCATTGAAAGTATTCAGTCCGAAATGCACGAAGGCATAAGTTTCCATCTTCTGCCATTCCACTTGCTTCTTCTCCGGTATGGGAAGAACGGGATCAGGCGCGTTTACTACCGGGGCACAAGCATTCAGAAATGCGACAGCCGCCCCCAAACATAAAAGGTTAGTGTGTCTTTTCATCAGGTTATTAGTTAGTTACATTGTCACAAAGATAACATAAAATTCAATGAATGAAAACAGGAAACTGGATATTTTAAAAGGAATGCATCATCAAGAGCCTGATGGTTAAGGAAATAAAGAGAAACAGAGGTAATAAAAAAAGAAAAGGAGCAACGCCTTGCTCCAACCTTTGTTAACCTTAAATCTAATACTATGAAAAAAATCACATGACAAATGTACTACTCACACTCATTTCTTCCAAATATTTAGTTCAATATTGCTTCCTATTTAGTATTATTTCACAAATACGACCGTTTTCGCACACAATATTACAATTCGATTAAAAATAGAGGTTCAAAAGAAGAATATGAAACATAACGCTATCCATATCATAGAATAGCCTGTTTCTGTCCACTGGAAAGTAAAAAGCAAAAAGTAAGCCCTCCCTCCCATTAATCACCCTAAATAAAAGTAACCTCCTCCTGTTTTTCCTATAACCGGGATACCCAAACTTGCAAATTCTATCCATTCGCTTTCCAAACCCTTCCAAGCTAGAAAATAGAATGTTTAATAAGTTTTTATTTAGATTTTATCACCTATATTTGCCCCACAACAGAACGGTAATTCATGGAAAAACGCACTACTATATTCAGCATAATCATGCTCTTGTGTCTACTGGCAAATAGCACTTATGCACGAACAATAGGGTACGAAGCCCAAAGAGATACCACGCTGGACGTAATGATCTATTTTGACCGGAACGCCCGACAGGTTGACAAGAATTATCCCGATAACGAAAAAGCGATTGCGTTACTGGATTCTCTACTTGCAAATCCTGTTCATGCCGAATATCTCAATTCTATCATTCTGACAGCGCCGGACAAATATGACGGAAAGGCAGAACAGCATGCTCCGTCCGCCCAAAGCGGCTGTGAAGAAGTGAAAGCGTTTCTGTGCTGGAGGTATCCACAAGTCAATGCAGCCAAGATTTGCATCCGCAAGGGAGACAAGTATTGGAGTGCACTACGGAAACTGATTGTTGCCGATTTGATGGTTCCCGACCGGGAGGACGTACTGGCATTGATGGATTACCATCAAAACAATCCGGTGAAAATGCAGAATTTTCTGCAACACCTGGATGCCGGAATACCTTACCGGTACATTTCCAGCCGGTTACTGCCGAAGCTAAACCGGACAGAAATAAGAATCAGTCTGTCCTATCCGGCAGAAAACACGGTAGCAAGCACGACCGATGAACTGGCAAAGGCAGTGGAAGCAACCGAATTTACACCGATTGACAGAGAAACGGTTAACGGGCCGGTCATGGCACAGACACTTCCGCAAAAGAAGGAAGTAGCGCCGGTAAAAGAAGAAAAGACGCAACCGGCCGTACAGCCGGAAAAGAAGAAGGCAAAAGAGCCGGTAAGGAGAAAACAAAAAGAAAGGGCAGCTGACAAAAAGAGCATAGAAAATAACACAGTGCTTGCACTGAAAAACAATTTATTGTACGATCTGGCGCTGGCGCCTAACCTGGAAATAGAAGTTCCCGTGGGAAGACGCTGGTCAGTCAATGCGGAATATAAATGTCCCTGGTGGTCCATGAGCAGCGAAGAGATTTGCTATCAATTGATGTCAGGAGGACTGGAAGGCCGCTATTGGCTGGGTGACCGAAGGTTCCGCAACCGGTTGACCGGACACTTTGTAGGAGTGTATGCCGAAGGCGGCATCTACGACTTCCAGTTCAAAGGAGACGGTTACCAAGGAAAGTATTACGGTGTGGCGGGTTTCAGTTACGGCTATTCCACACAAGTGTCACGGCATCTGGCATTCGAGTTCAGCCTCGGCATAGGATACCTGACAACGAAATACCAGAAGTATACTCCCTATGAGGGGTCACTGGTATGGATGAGTAGCGGGACTTACACTTTTATAGGTCCTACGAAAGCGAAAATTTCTTTAGTGTGGTTGCTAACGAAGGGGAGAGAAAAGAAATGAAAAAGAGAAGACAGTTGTTTCTTGTGCTCCTATCCTCACTACTGATGCTGGCAGGATGTAGCCGACGTGAAGTACTGGACGACTATCCCGTAACCGGAATAAACATCCGGCTGGATTGGAAAGGCGTAACCGACGAACTTCCCGAAGGGGTCAGGGTGATTTTTTACCCGAAGGATGAGGAAGGCAGAAAGATAGACACCTACCTGCCGGTAAAAGGCGGAGAAGTGAAAGTGCCTCCCGGACACTACTCAGTTGTGGTTTACAACTATGACACCGAGGTAGTACAAGTAAAAGAGGAAGGCAGCTATGAAACGATCATGGCGTGCACGGGAAATTGCACGGGATTGGGGAGCAGTGAAACGGAAAGTATGGTGTGGGGACCGGATGCATTTTATGTGGCGGCTTTGGACGATATAAAGATAGGAAAAGAAGAAGAACTTCCCACGCTGGAAGTGAAACCGAAAGCAGTGGTTACTACCTATCATTTCGAGATAAAGGCAGAAGGACTGAAAAATGTCCGTTCGATCATTGGCAGTGTGTCCGGTATGGCAGAGTGTTACCATTTGGGTAAAGGATGCGGTATGTGTCGCTTCGCTCCCGTTTATTGCGAAACCAGCGTAGGGAATGGAGTTATAAAAGGTACATTTACGTGTTTCGGTACGCCCACAATGACGCAAGCCAGGGCTGATATCAGTCAGTTTCTGGATTTGATTATAGTAAGAGTGGATGGTTCCAAACAGGAAGCCAAGGTAGAGATAACGGAAGCGGTGAAACCACCGGAGAATGAAGGTGGTGGAGGTGAAGATCCGCAACCTCAAGCGCCGGAAATAGAGATTGAATTGCCGGAGGATGAGAAGATTGTGGTGGATGATGTGGAAGTGCCTCCTGATGAAGGTGGAGGTGGATTTGGTGGAGAAGTAGGAGACTGGGATGATGAAACAAATGTGGAATTACCAGTCGGCTGAAATATAGAATAAAATAAATAGAATTATTAACTTAAAACACACAGATATGAAGAAGATTTTATTTGCGGCTTTAGCTGCATTGGCAATCACGAGTTGCACACAGAATGAAGAGATTGAGGCTCCGTCACAGAAGTCGGAAATTAAGTTTAACACTGCGGTAAGCAAGACTTCAAGAGCTGCTGATATCACTACTGATGGTTTTAAAGCATTTAAATCCTATGCTTATAATCATGCTAATGCATGGACTAGTGCTACCACCATTAATTCTTTTTTCAGCAATATTGATTATTCTACAACTGATAACACTAATTGGATAGGTAAAAAAAACGATGTAACACAAACATTCTATTGGCCGGCCACAGATTATGTAAGTTTCTTTGCATACTTCGATGCTTCCAACAGTGCAACATGGGGAGAGCCCGATGCAAAAGGGGCTCCTACATTAACATATACAGTCCAAGACAAAGTCAATGAGCAAAAAGATTTAGTTGTAGCAGAATTACTGGATAAGCAAAGGAATCAAACAGCTGGAGGAACGACAGCAACAGTTTCACTTGTTTTCAAACATGCTTTAACAAAAATAGGTTTTCAAATTAAAGGAGAAGGAACTAGTATAAGCTATACAGTCAATTCAATTACTATTAATGCAAAGAACAAAGGGATATACACATATAGCGCAACAACAACAGGTGCAAACACAGAAACGGTTCTTGGAAACTGGGATACAACAGCCGGTACAAAAACTTCATATGTAATCACTTTAGAAGCTGATGACAAAATAATTACAGCAGCAGAAAGTGCTACATCATTGACCAATAATGAGAAATATGTGGCTATGCTTATCCCACAAGACTTAGACGAGAATGTTACAATTGAAGTTAATTATAAAGCTGAATTAAACGGAGTAACTTTATGCGATAAAACAACAAACCCAGAGGTTATTACACTTAAAGATACAACAGCACCATGGCAGCCAGGGAAAAGTATTATTTATACTCTAAATTTAAAAGGTGGAGAAACAATGTCTATCAGCGGTAATTATACTAGTACTTGGGATGATGCTGCAGAAGAACTTAATAAATAACAATTTGATCTCTGTCTCGGAGGATTAACAATCTCTCCCTCAAGCAAAACTAAATATTCCCCGCTCCGCAGTGAAAGCTCGCTTCATCCCCTCCATAAATAGCGATTTCACTTGCGGAGCATTTTTATATCCTTTCCCTGTCGTCAACAGTTGAGCTTATCTTCAAAAAGTAATGCCTCGCCAATGAAACTATAAATTTCTCCCCCTTTTTCTTTCAATAGAGTTTTTCATTTCTACTACCACTACTATCACCTTTTTCGCGAAACACCGATGAATAGATGGTTTGAGGGGTGATTGTAGTAGAATATTTGAAGGAATAAAAAACAGTACTACCACCACTTTACAGTTTTATTTTCACAATACGCTCAATTATCTCCGCAAAAAGAAGTATATGTCTAGTGAAATTCTTCCGCCCCTTTTGAAAAAAGAAAAGGAACTTCGGGGCAATACATGCTTGTCTTTTAACAGATTCAGCCGCATCCTTTGAGACATTCTGCCGCATGATGCTCCGGTTTCACCTGCATGAAACCAAGGTTTCAGCTTGATGAAACTCTAGTTTTAACCTGATGAAACTTTAGTTTCAACGTAATGAAACAATCTGAAACTCCCTATGCGTGCACTCACTCAATGTGGTTTAACGCTAAGATTGACCACTACTTGTAAGTATGGTTGACAGAGTTAATACTTAGTTATAATATGAGTTGACCCTTTCAAGAGTTATTTCTCTGCCGGGTTGAAAACAGCCGTCAACAATCCTCCTGTTATAACCGTTATCGGAAAGAATATCCCGAAAAGTGGTGGTAGTACAGCTTTTCATCCCTCTGAACAGTCTACTACCATCACCCCTTAAAGCCTTTATTCATCAGTGTTTTAGAGAAATAGTGGTAGTAGTGGCAGTAGAAATGAAAAACCCTATCGAAGGCTATCTCCCCAAACAAACAATTCTTCTTTTTAAAACTCCTGCTAGAAAAAACAGAAAAAATATTATTATTTTGTGAAACGAACCAAACAACAGGAACCATATGGAAGCAATGCCGCAGAAATTATATCCCATAGGGATACAGACTTTTTCCGAAATAAGAAAAGGCAACTATGTGTATATCGACAAGCCGGAATACGTCTACCGCATGACACATTCCGGCTCAAAAGCTGTATTTCTGAGCCGTCCCTGCTGTTTCGGAAAGAGCCTGCTCACAGCACCCTGCACAGCTATTTCGAAGGATGGAAAGAGTTGTTCGAAGGATTAGCCATAGAAAAACTGGAAAAAGAATGGACCTCACACCCCGTACTGCATTTCGACATGAGCACAGCGAAACATGTGGACAAGGAGCAGCTCATTAGTGAACTGGAAAGGAAATTGCTGGGGTATGAAGAGATTTATGGCCGCGGAGAAGGGGACATAAAACCCAACCAGCGCCTGGAAACAAACCGGACAACGGGTGGTGGTCCTGATTGACGAATATGATGCCCCTCTGCTGGACGTGGTGCACGAAGACAAGATGCTGCCCGTATTGCGCAACGTGATGCGCAACTTCTATAGCCCACTGAAAGCATGTGATCCCTATCTGCGTTTTGTCTTCCTGACCGGCATCACCAAGTTCTCCCAACTCAGCATATTCAGCGAACTGAACAACCTGACCAATATCAGCATGCAGACAGGATATGCCACCATCTGTGGCATCACAAAGGAAGAGATACTGACCTGCATGACATCAGCTTTGTCATTAGCTTTACTGACCTCTTGATCCATTTTTTATTAATGTAAATTCTGAATGAAATGTTGCTTTCTCCCCGATAACGGAGAAGTAAGTGGAAATTATTGAAAACCGTTTACACATCCTTCGCAAGCTCCGGATAACCATAGAAATGGCTTCTGATAGAAATTTAAACAGGAACTAAGGATCTGAAAAAAGAATCATCTTTTTATTGCCTCCCAATAAAAAACAGTTATATTTGTGAAGTATTTCCGGAATGTGTTTCGGAAGATCTATTTTTATTGATTTGGAGTTATCATTTATGATCTGTGTACCAACCCTAGCAAGTTTTTACTCCCCAGATGAATTAAATGAGAACACTCCACGTCTATAGTTGGTTATGACCTTATACGTTATATATCACTTGGACGTGGGGCTATTCTTGTTATTCGGGAAAAGGTTGCTAGGCCATGGTACAGAATGATTAAGAAATAGTTCCCACGTCTTTGTTTTACGTCCTCGTGGGAACCCCCTTTAACCCATAAAACGGTATAGTGCATGAATTATTTTAAATGTAGAGATTACCCCTGTCTCAAAGTAAAGGAGTTATTGAAGGCAACCGATAAAATTGGCTACCTTTATGGGGCATGCAAGGCATTGCAACCTTCATATCTTGAGAGCCTGTCGAAAACTGAATTGCAGTGCGACCTTTGCAAGATGGAAACGGTTCTTGAAGAAATTGCCAATGGTACTACTTCTTATCCTAATTCTTCTGTAGTCAGATTTATTAGCGATCATACCATTTTGCTTATGATCTATATGGATCAAAAATGGTGGAAAGGGGTCAAATTTTCTCTTTATACCAGCGTAAAACAATGGATTCAACTTTTATTATCCAATAAAAACCCAGTCATACCATGAAAAACAAGCTATCCGGAGAGGCAAGAAAAAGAGTCCGTAACATCCAGAGGTATATACTCCCAGTCACTATCAGTTTTTTATTGGGAATAATGGTTGCTGTCTTGTCTACATTCCACCAACTGAATCATTTGAAAGAAGAATATCATTCATACAGAAAATTTGTAGATTCCTACCTTCTGAATCCTGATTCCACATTGCGAATCCCTGCCTACTCCAGATATGAAGAGGAAGATTATTATCAGCAGGTTTTCAGAAAATAGAGGAATAAATTAGAGTAGGTACAAAGCTCCGGACGTTCAACTTTCAGGCACTCTCCACCCATAATCAGTTCACAGGCACATTGTGTTAAATAGTTGGCGAACAGGATGAAGGACGGCAATAGATCCTGCTTTCAATAGAAATTTAACCAGTCTAAAAAAGAGCAAACTCCACTTGTCGACCACTCTTTTCAGTATTTTTCCCGAAAGCTATTGCAAATTATCCATATTTGACCTACATTTGCCCGAACAACAAAAGAATCACAAGCGTCTAACATCAGTATATGTCGGGTCTGCCATGTAGCGAGAAGATGGATTGCCCTAACTGCCCCAAGGCGGTAGAGAATAGCATCCGTCATATGTATTATAAAAGAGGTTTCCACTTATCACCCCATAAGTGCGAAACGAATGTTTTATTCTTCCTACTGAAAGGCCAGTTACTTATAAACAGTAAAGAGTATGCAGGAACCATACTGAATGCCGGTGATTTCGTCCTGCAAGCCATCGCCTCTAAAGTAGAGATTTTGGCTATGGCAGAATCCGAAGCCATTCTATATACTTTCGATAACCCCAAAGCTTTCTGTTACGACCGTTACGACTATATATTGAAGAATATTCCACCCCCGCTGATCTACGAGCCGCTTAAAATAAAGCCCGAAATAAAGCTTTTTCTAGATGGGGTATGCGGATACCTGAGCGAAGAAAAAGTATGCAAGGAACTGCTTGAATTCAAGCGGAAAGAGCTTTATTATTTGCTGGCACACTACTATACGGAGTATGAACTCTCTCCTATTGTCCATACCTTGTCCGAATACACCGGCAGCTTTGAGTACTTTGTATTGAAAAATCATGCTCATATAAAGTCCGCAGAAGAGTTTGCGCAACTAGGCGGATATAGTGTCACCACCTTCCGGCGTATCTTTAAAGCGATTTTCAATGAGCCGGTTTACGAATGGATGTTAAGACAGCGCAAAGAAAGTATCCTCTATCAACTGAAATATACCAAAGCCTCCATTTCCGAAATTTGTTTCGATCACGGTTTTGAATCCCTGTCGCATTTTTCCAACTTCTGCAAGAAGTTCTTCGGAGCATCGCCGCGCAGCATCCGGAAAGGAGAAAAGGATGAAGAAGAAAAATAGTACTCTGTGGCGAATCAAAATACAACTAAAGTTTCTCTATCTCTTCAACAAGCAAACCTGTAGCCTGAACAATAATAGGGATAGGAATATTTAAAGATTTCAAATTGCGAGCTGTCACCATTTTTTCTTCCTTCCGTCCTTGTTCAAGACCTTGTTCAAGTCCTTGTTCAAGACCTTGTTCAAGTCCTTCTTGCCTTCCTCTTTCAAGTCCTTCTTGCCTTCCTTCTTCAAGTCCTTCTTGTCTTCCTTCTTCAAGTCCTTCTTGTCTTCCTTCTTCAAGTCCTTCCAATTTGGCAGTACTCAGCACATCATTTTGTATCATTAATGCATCCAAATGACGGTCATAAGCCAGTTTGTCAGCCGTATCCATATTATAATAAATAAGTTTCTGCCTTGCCTCCTCCAATCCGGGAGCCGTCGTGTCAGGGCGTATCGTACCTGTTTTCAAGTATTCAATCCACTCCTCAAGGGGAGTGATAGCTACTTTGTTGAACTCATTCACACGAATAAGGAAATACTCAGGAAATATCTCGGCAGGCAACTTGCGGATGATAGCCCCTTGTTCCTTGGTAGTCACTTTCAGACAGTCACCGGTATGGACACCCAAGAAAGTATTCTGACCATGATAGAGGTAATCATTACCCTGGCCAATATCAAAATAAAGAATACTGATGGAGTATACCTTCTTTACGTTCGCGTAAACCTCCCCTAAATCTATATGCTCGGTGATAGCTTTAGCCACTCCATAAAGAATCCGTTCCAGATAATACAATTCACGCGTGTTCTGCACCTCGACAAGGATTATTTCATCCTTGCTGTTGCGCGCTTTTATATCTACACGGTTAAACTTGTCATCCTCCCGCTGCTGATTACCTTCACTTTCCAGTATTTCCATGATATGAATATTCTCTCCCAAAAGGACGGTGAGAAAACCTTCCAGCACTCCGAAATTAGCTTTGTTACGTAAAAGCCTCTTGATTGCCCAATCAAATCTGATATACTTGTCTTTTTGTTCCATAAAACCACTTTTTGCAAAGATAACATTTTAGTTTGAAAAACGGTTTGGATTGAGGTCAAAAGTAGCCTGAAAATGAAATGGATAGTGAAGGTATGAAGAAAAAAGAGGGGGACAACTGCATTGTCTCCCTCTTACAAATATCAAGTAAAACTAATCGTGATTAGTCTTGCAGCTTCGCAGCAATAAATTCGCGGTTCAAACGGGCGATGTTGCTGATAGAAACCAGCTTCGGACATTCTGCTTCACAAGCACGGGTGTTTGTACAGTTACCAAAGCCCAGTTCGTCCATTTTGCTCAACATAGCTTTTGCACGGCGTGCAGCTTCCACTTTACCCTGAGGTAACAATGCCAGCTGGCTCACCTTGGCAGAAACGAACAACATGGCAGAACCATTCTTACAAGCAGCCACACAAGCACCGCAACCGATACATGCAGCTGCATCCATAGCTTCGTCAGCGATTGGCTTGGCAATAGGAATTGCGTTAGCGTCAGGAATACCACCGGTATTGATGGATACGTAACCACCGGCCTGCATAATTTTGTCATAAGCACCACGGTCCACCATCAGGTCGCGGATAACCGGGAAACCTGCCGAACGCCAAGGCTCTACAGTAATGGTATCACCATCCTTGAAACGACGCATATAGATCTGGCAGGTAGTAGCACCTGTAGCAGGTCCGTGGGGATGTCCGTTGATGTACAATGAACACATACCACAAATACCTTCGCGACAGTCGTGATCGAATACAATCGGTTCCTTACCATCATTGATGATCTGCTCGTTCAAGATATCCAGCATTTCCAGAAATGAGGTATCACCGGGAATATCTTTCATTTGGAAGGAGTCAAAATGTCCTTTGTCTTTAGGACCTTTCTGACGCCAAACTTTCAGTGTGAAACTTATATTTTTATCCATGATTTCTATACAATTAATAATTAAGACTTATAGTTACGAGTTTGAACCTTGGTGAACTCATAGTTCAGATCTTCTTTGATCAGTTCGGGTTCTTTTCCTTCGCCGGTATATTTCCAGCAAGCTACGTACATGAACTTGTCATCGTGACGAAGTGCTTCACCTTCCGGTGTCTGGTGCTCTTCACGGAAGTGACCACCACAAGATTCTTCACGGTTCAAGGCATCGTAAGCCATCAACTCACCGGTTTCGATGAAGTCGGCCAAACGGATTGCCTTTTCAAGTTCTACGTTCAGTTCATTAGCTTCACCCGGAATGCGAAGGTCGCTCCAGAATGTCTTTCTTACTTCTTTCAGTTGAGCCAGTGCCTTAGTCAACGATTCCTTAGTACGTCCCATACCTACGAAGTCCCACATAATGTGACCCAGTTCCTTATGGATAGAGTCTACAGAGCGCTTGCCCTTGATGCTCATCAACTTCTGGATCTTGTCGTTTACAGCTTTTTCAGCAGCTGCAAATTCGGGCAGGTCTGTTGAGAAACGGGGAACCTGGATTTGGTCTGACAAGTAGTTCTGGATAGTATAAGGCAATACAAAATAACCATCGGCCAATCCCTGCATCAATGCAGATGCACCCAGACGGTTGGCACCGTGGTCAGAGAAGTTAGCTTCACCGATAGCGTACAGACCCTTGATAGAAGTCATCAACTCATAGTCCACCCAGATACCACCCATCGTGTAGTGGATAGCGGGGAAGATCATCATCGGAGTCTTGTACGGATTCTCGTCAGTGATTTCTTCATACATATCAAACAAGTTACCGTAACGGGCGCGAACCACGTCTTCACCCAAACGGTCGATAGCGTATTTAAAGTCAAGGAATACAGCCAAACCTGTGTTGTTCACACCATAACCGGCATCGCAACGCTCCTTGGCAGCACGTGAAGCAACGTCACGGGGAACCAGGTTACCGAATGCAGGATAGCGGCGTTCCAGATAGAAATCACGGTCTTCGTCAGGAATTTCGGTCGGCTTCTTTGTTCCTGCTTGCAATGCTTTCGCATCTTCCAGCTTCTTGGGAACCCAGATACGTCCGTCATTACGCAATGACTCGGACATCAATGTCAATTTAGATTGCTTGTCACCGTGTACAGGCACGCAAGTGGGGTGGATCTGTGCAAAGCAAGGATTAGCAAAATAAGCACCTTTGCGGTATATCTGCATGGCAGCCGAACCATTGGATGCCATAGCGTTGGTAGACAAGAAATAAGTGTTACCATAACCACCGGTTCCGATTACCACTGCATGAGCGGCAAAACGTTCAATCTTGCCGGTAATCAGGTTACGGGCGATGATACCACGAGCGCGTTCCACACCTTCATTGTCCTTAATCAGCACAACGTCCAGCATTTCATAACGGGTGTACAACTTCACGTTACCACGTTGCACTTCGCGGCTCAATGCAGAATAAGCGCCCAGCAACAACTGCTGTCCGGTTTGGCCGCGGGCATAGAATGTACGTGATACCTGGGCACCACCGAATGAACGGTTATCCAGCAAACCACCGTATTCACGAGCGAAAGGAACGCCCTGAGCTACACACTGGTCGATGATGGCGTTTGACACTTCGGCCAGACGGTAAACATTAGCTTCACGTGCACGATAGTCACCACCTTTGATTGTATCGTAGAAAAGACGGTAAACAGAGTCACCATCATTTTGATAATTCTTAGCAGCATTGATACCTCCCTGTGCAGCGATAGAGTGTGCACGACGGGGAGAGTCCTGGATACAGAAGTTTAATACCTTGAAACCCAGAGCACCCAGTGAAGCAGCAGCCGAAGCACCTGCCAGACCGGTACCTACCACAATGATGTCCAGACGACGTTTGTTGGCAGGGTTTACCAATTTTTGATGAGCTTTATAATTGGTCCATTTCTCGGCTAAAGCGCCTTCAGGAATTTTAGAATCTATAGTAGCCATATTCATTTACAATTTTATCATTTACAATTTACGATTAGCAAGCACCACAAGCGAGTGATTTCACGAAGAAGATAACGACTACAGCCGCAAAGCCAAGAACGACCAAAGTAGAGTAGATGTTACCGATAGTCTTCCAACGCTCGAACCAAATCTTGTTGCTCCAGCCCAATGTCTGTAAAGAGCTCCAGAATCCGTGAGTCAGGTGGAACCACAAAGCTGCTAACCAAATGAGGTAAAGCACTGTAAATACGGGGTTGCCGAATGTTTCCTTGATGTAAGCGGCACCGTCTGTAGGACCGAATGCACCCAGATCATGAACACCGATAATTTCGGCAAACTGCATTTTGTACCAGAAATTGGCAAAGTGAAGAGCCAATCCGGCAATGACAATAATACCCAGGACAAGCATGTTCTGAGATGCCCATTCCACAGTCTTAGGTTTGACATTCACTGCATAGCGTTCGCTACCACGAGCCGCACGGTTCTGCATAGTCAACCAGAAAGCGTAGATGATGTGGATTACAAACAGAGCAGCCAGTCCGGCAGTTGCAACCAACGCGTACCAGTTAGCTCCCAGGAATTCACAAATCATGTTGTAAGCATCTTCCGAGAAGAGCGCAACAAGGTTCATCGCCATGTGAAACGTCAGAAACAGGACAAGGGCGATACCTGTGACACTCATCACCACTTTCCTTCCAATAGATGAATTACTTAACCACATAAATGATTGAATTTAAATTATTTAATTGTTAGAACTAAAAATTCTGTTAAAAGCCGTGTATTCACGATGCAAAAGTAAAGGAATTCTAGCGATAATACAAGGAATTATGGAAATTATTCTTTAATTCAGAGCAGGGGTAAAGGTGAATTACATTAATTTCCTATCTTTGCACCTAACAAAAGACAAACGAAATGGATATACGAAAAATTATTTTTCTCTTTCTGGCAGTAAGTTTTACCTTCAATCTTTCGGCTCAGAATATAGATATCAATACCTTGAAGACCATCAACCAATGGGAGGTTCACGGCCTCAGCCGGGGATTATCTGCCAGTGGGGTAATTCTGCCTGTAGGGATTCCTGCCGCCATGGGAATCTATGCATTGATCAAGAAAGACCAGCCGTTGTTGAAAGATGCCATTTACATAGGAACCAGCGTCATTGAAGCAGTAGGCATTACTTATGCTGCCAAGCATATCATAGGGCGTGACCGTCCTTTTGTAAAGTATCCGGATAAGATTCATGCTTACGGAGCGCCGGATGCAGATAGTCCGTCGTTTCCTTCGGGACACACGGCGGCGGCCTTTTCTCTGGCAACTTCGCTTTCTATTACTTATCCCAAGTGGTATGTTATTGCTCCTTCAGCAGTATGGGCTTGCGGAGTAGGGTTTGCCCGGATGAACCAAGGGGTGCACTATCCCAGTGATGTAGTGGCTGGAGCAGCTATCGGGGTGGGGTGTGCTTTTGCAAATGTGTATGTAAACCGGTGGCTGAACAAGGTGTTGTTCGGGAAATAAGCCATTTGGTTCTATCCACTCGTAGGGGCAGGGGCCACGCTAAGAGCTATCGTCCACTGTAGGGGCGCATTGAATGCGCCCGATAACACTTCGAAAGGTGTATTTGTGGATGCATTCGGGCGGAAGCATTCCGCCCCTACAGTGGGTGGAAACGCCATTTAGCGACTTAGCTTAACGGCTATGGAGGGATGCCTGCCCGAAAACGGTTCGCTTTGTGTACTCGGGCGGGCAAACCCCGCCCCTACGAGTGGATGAAAACGATACCGGACATGTTAAATGAACGGTTATCTTCAGTATCCTTATTTTTTTAACAGCAATCCTTCAAAATCAGGCTGTTCCAACAATTCCAGCGCTTTTCTGATACTTTCATTGGCATCATTGATGACGTGATAATACTCGTTCATATCCCATAAATCACGGGCTATCAGTGCTTTCATCTGTAACTTCAGCAGAGGCAGCGCCTTTTGGTATTCTTCTTCATTATATTCCACGCC
Source organism: Bacteroidaceae bacterium (assembly GCA_963651205.1). Lineage (GTDB taxonomy): Bacteria > Bacteroidota > Bacteroidia > Bacteroidales > Bacteroidaceae > Phocaeicola. Next base: position 50,693 of record CAVJPC010000087.1, on the reverse strand, counting down.
CATATCCTTACCGGTGGCAACCAATTGTGCCAGCATTTCAGGAGTCACTTCAAAGCGCTTGTAGAAATCATTAAAGTTCTTGTATTTGCCCAGCCATTCTTTCCGATGAGCATCAATAAAATGGAAGTGAACCTTCATCAATGCCCCTTTATCACGCAACTGACGATGATATCGGGTATAGAGCGTCGTATCAATCGGTACAAAATAATCGGGCATGATGCCACCACCGCCATACACGGTACGGGCCAGCTTGTGAGTCTTGAACTTCAATGAGTCCGGGAAGTGGATGCTGTCTTCGCTCATCATTTCCCCTTTATTATAACGGTCTATCAGGTCTTCGTTGTACTTCTCAATGCTTTCGTAGGGCTTCTGGATACAACGGCCGGCAGGAGTATAATAACGGGCCACCGTCAAGCGGATCATAGAACCGTCCGGCAAATCAATGGGACGCTGCACCAAGCCTTTACCAAAACTGCGACGGCCTACCACAACGCCTCTGTCCCAGTCTTGTATGGCTCCGGTCACAATCTCACTGGCAGAAGCCGAAAATTCATCAACCAATACAATCAGACGACCGTTCTGGAACTCTCCCGTCCCTTTTGCAAAAAATTCGCTACGGGGATTACGACGGCCTTCGGTGTAAACAATCAGTTCCTTTTTACCCAAAAATTCGTTGGCAATATCAATGGCAGCATTCAGATAGCCGCCGCCATTGCCTTGCAAATCAAGGATCAGATCTTTCATACCTTTCTTCTGCAATTCGGCCAGGGCTTTCTTGAATTCCTCATGGGTAGTGGCGGCAAAACGGTTGATGCGGATATAGCCGGTTTTATCCTTAATCATATAGGAAGCATCCAGACTAAAAACAGGTATTTTATCCCTTTTCACCGTAAAAGGAAGCAGTTCCTTCACTCCGCGGCGAAGAATTTTCAAGTTTACTTTCGAATCTTTCGGACCACGGAGACGGCGCATGATATCCTCAGTGCTCATCTTTACACCGGCTATCAGCGTATCCTCTACCATGACAATACGGTCACCTGCCAGAATACCCACCTTTTCGGACGGTCCGCCCGATACGGGCTGTATCACCAGCAAAGTGTCTTCCGCCATATTGAACTGTATGCCGATGCCCTCGAAGTTTCCCTGCAAAGGCTCGTTCATTTTCTTCACTTCCTCCGGGTCAGAATAGGTGGAGTGAGGGTCGAGCTGTTCCAGCATCTTCACGATAGCTTCTTCCACCAGCTTTCCTTCATTCACTTCATCTACATAGAGGTTGGTGATGGCAAACTCCGCCAACTGCAACTTGCGTGCCGGAGATTCCATAAATTTATTCTCCTGAGCCTGTGCGGCTACGATAGAAAAAAAGCAGGCAATCAAGCCTGCAAAGTACATGGTATATTTCATGATCAGTCTATTTTCATTCCTTCAGGCAAGAACGGGGTCACGTCTTTGCCAAACTGTAACAATTCTCTTACGATGGTAGAGCTGATAGAGGTAAGTTCCGGCTCTGTAAACAGCAGAATCGTTTCTATTCCCGCCAGTTTCCGGTTGATATCGGCTATGGTTTCCTCGTACTCAAAGTCGTGTACCGTGCGGATGCCACGGATTATGAACCGGGCGTCTTTTGCTTTGGCAAAGTCGATGGTCAGACTGTCATAAGAGTCCACCTTCACCCGCGGCTCATCAGCAAACAACTGTTCAATCATTTCAACCCGCTTCTCGGTAGGAAACCAGGTCTTTTTATTCTCGTTGATACCGATACCAATTACCACTTCATCCATAAATGTCAACGCTCTCTTCACGACAGAGTAGTGGCCGATGGTAAAGGGATCAAAAGTTCCCGGAAATATCGCTCTTCTCATATTTTTTAGTGATTAGTGATTAGTAGTTAGTAGTTAGTGATTAATTTGCGCCAGACTAACCGCCCGCATGGTAATTAATCACTAACCACTAATCATTAACCACTAAATTTATGCTATATCTTCTTCTATAACAAGGTTATCTATAATAAAATTCTGACGTTCCATGGTGTTCTTACCCATATAAAATTCCAGTAATTCTTTTACCAGGTCAGTCTTGCGGAGTGAAACTTGTTCCAGACGCATATCTTTGCCAATAAAGTGCTTGAACTCATCGGGCGAGATTTCTCCCAGACCTTTGAATCGGGTAATTTCAGGATTGGGACTTAATCGTTCGATGGCGGCAATCCGCTCTTCTTCCGAATAACAATATACAGTCTCGTACACCCCTTTCTTACGGTTACGCACGCGGAACAGAGGAGTCTGAAGAATATATACATGTCCTTTCTTTATCAAATCGGGGAAAAATTGCAGGAAGAAAGTTATAAGCAGCAAACGGATGTGCATACCGTCCACATCGGCATCTGTTGCCACAATCACCTTATTATATCGCAAACCTTCCATGCCGTCTTCTATATTCAGAGCAGCCTGAAGCAGGTTGAACTCTTCATTTTCATAGACTATCTTCTTGGTCAGCCCGTAAGAATTCAACGGTTTACCACGCAGACTGAATACCGCCTGAGTATTTACATCACGGCTCTTGGTGATAGAACCACTCGCCGAGTCACCCTCGGTTATAAAGATACAACTTTCTTCTTTCCTGTCTCCTTTGACATCACTCAAATGAAAACGACAGTCACGCAACTTACGGTTGTGCAAGTTTGCTTTCTTGGCGCGTTCACGTGCCAGTTTGGTCACTCCGGCTATCGCTTTACGCTCTTTCTCAGACTCTTGGATCTTTTGCAACATAACCTCGGCTATGTCCGTATGCTTGTGCAGGTAGTTATCAACCTCAGTCTTCACAAAGTCACCTACAAACTTATTGACGGTAGGACCGCCGGGAGCCATATTGGTAGACCCCAGCTTGATCTTGGTCTGGCTTTCGAACAGCGGTTCTTCCACATTGACGGCAATGGCGGCCACCAATCCGTTACGAATGTCCGCATAGTCCATGTTCTTGGTGAAATATTCCTTGATAGTACGGGCAATATGCTCTTTGAAAGCACTTTGATGCGTACCTCCCTGGGTGGTGTGCTGGCCATTGACGAAAGAGTAATACTCTTCACCGTACTGACCGGTATGCGTAAAGGCTATCTCAATGTCTTCTCCTTTCAAATGAATGATGGGATATAGCCCGGTGGCGGTCATATTATCATTGAGCAAGTCTACCAACCCATTGCGGGACAGGATGCGCTGGCCGTTATAAATAATAGCCAGACCTGTATTCAGATAAGTATAGTTGCGGAGCATGGTTTCCACAAACTCCGGACGGAAACGATAGTTCTCAAACAACAGGCTGTCCGGCTCGAAGAAAATAGATGTCCCGTTTTCTTCTGTGGTGTCCTGAGTGGCATCCGTCAGCAGATTACCTTTGGCAAAGGTAGCCATACGCACTTTTCCGTCACGATAACTGCGCACTTCGAAGCGTGAGCTCAACGCATTGACGGCTTTCACACCGACACCGTTCAGTCCGACACTCTTCTTAAACGCCTTGCTGTCATATTTACCTCCCGTATTCAACACACTCACGGCCTCAATCAGTTTTCCTTGGGGAATACCACGGCCGTAATCACGTATGCTGACACGAAAATTTTCTTCGATAGTGATCTCAATCTTTTTACCCGCCTGCATTTTGAATTCATCGATACTGTTATCGAGAACTTCTTTCAGAAGGACGTAGATACCGTCCTCGGCATGTGATCCGTCGCCCAACTTTCCAATATACATACCGGGACGGGTACGCACATGCTCCATGTCACTGAGGTGGCGGATGTTATCGTCGGTATATTCTACGGCGGGGATGTTTATCAGTTCGTTGTTTTCTTCCATATTGACTTATCACATTTTTATATATCGTTTTTACAAAATACTCTTTTTATAAGCGCGACGGCGTTTATGCTGCTCGGTCTTGAAATATTCCCATTGGGCCTGCACCTTTCCGTTCAGTTCCAGTTCCGGGTTGCTTTCGGCATATTCATACCCCAATTTCTGATAAGCAGGAATGAGATCAGAAAATAACAAAGCATTGACACCTTTGTTTTGATATTCCGGCTTTACAGCAACCAATAACAAATCGAGTACTTTGGGATACTGTCTTAAGAACAACAATTTGCCCAAATAATACCATCCCAACGGAAGTAATCTGCCTTTTGATTTCTGCAAGGCTTTGGACATGGAAGGCATAGAGATGCCCACAGCTACCAATTGTTCGTCCGCATCGGTCACCAAAGTCAGCATATTCAAATCCACAATGGGGAGATACATTTTTATATATTGATTAATCTGCCCTTGTGAAAGCGCCGAAAAGCCATAAAGCGGAGCATAGGCCTCATTCATCAGTTCAAAAATAGCCTGTCCGTATTCGGCCGCCAGTTTCTTGCGTGAAGTGTACTTCTTTATCGTCAGATTGAATTTGCGCTGAATCAAGTCACTGATACGCTTATGTTTATCAGGAATAGCTTCGGGAATGTAAATCTTATATTCCACCCAGTCGGCATCTTTTTCAAATCCCAGCTTCTCCATGTGTTGCGGATAGTAAGGATGATTATAGATAGTCGCCATCGTGCTCAACTGGTCAAAGCCTTCCACCAACATGCCTTCCGCATCAAAGTCAGTAAAGCCCAAAGGCCCCTGAATGGTATCCATCCCCTTCGATTTACCCCACTGGGCGACTGTTTCCAGCAATGCACGTGATATTTCGATATCATCCAGGAAATCGATCCATCCGAAACGGACTTCTTTCTTATTCCAAGTCTCATTTGCCCGTTTATTTATAATCCCTGCGATGCGCCCCACCACCTTGTTGTCCTTGTACGCCAGAAAATACTCCGCTTCGCAAAATTCGAAGGCGGCATTTTTCTTCGGGCTGAACGTATTCAGCATATCATCGTACAAATCGGGTACGGAATAAGGATTCTCTTTGTATAACTCGTAGTTGAACCGTATAAACGTTTTAAGTTCTGTCTTGGTACTGACTTTTTTAATGGTAATAGCCATGCTGTATTTTTATAAAAATTCAGAGCGTAAAGATAGAAGTTTTTTTGCAGATAACTTGTTCTTTTTACGGCTTTTTCACTGTTGGGCAATAAGATAGGCGGTATAAGCGACATAACAGGCAACCATCAAGGCGCCTTCAAGACGAGTTATGGTACGTTTACGGAAAAACCACCCCACCAGCCACAACAACAGGGAAGAAGCGATCAGCACTCCTAAATCGAGGTTATTGATATTCCCCATCGGAAGCGGTGACACCGTGGCGCTGCACCCCAGTACAAAGAATATATTGAACAGATTGCTACCAATGACATTACCGATGGCAATCCCCGGATTCTTCTTCAAAGCAGCCGTAATGGATGTGGCAAGTTCCGGCAGGGAAGTACCTCCGGCCACCAAAGTAAGGCCGATTACCGAATCGCTGACACCCCATGAACGGGCAAGCCCGCTCGCTCCCTCCACAAAAAACTGACCGCCAAAGACCAGCCCTGCCAATCCGCCTGCAATATAGAGCACGGATTTCCAGACAGGCATTTCTTTAATTTTCTGCTCTTCTCCTGCCTCATCTACCCCATTTCGGGCAATGGCAAAGGTATAACGCATAAATATAAGGAAAAAGGCCAGCAGGACAAGCCCGTCCGAACGGCTGATGACATTTATCGATCCCCCATTCAGCATCACATCATTGGCACAGACAAAGAGCACCAACGCAGAAAGAATGACCAGTGGAATTTCTTTGCTCATAGTCCCCTCACCTACTTTTATGGGAAGTACCAGAGCTGTACAACCTATAATCATCAGGACATTAAAGATATTGCTACCCACCACATTACCAATAGCCATGCCGGCACTGCCATTCAGTGCGGAAAGCACACTGATAACCAATTCGGGAGCAGAAGTTCCGAAAGCCACAATCGTAAGCCCGATAACCAGATCGGAAATGCGGAAGCGTTTGGCAACAGCCGCAGAACCGTCTGTCAAACCATTCGCCCCTACTAAAATGAGGATCAGACCACCAATCAAAAGAAGAGTATCTAACATAACCAAAAGTACATTTACAGTTTTACACCGCAAATGTACTCTTTTTCCCTAAAATAACTATCCCTATTTGGTGCGTTTTACGGTATAGATTACTTTTCCTGTTTTGTCAACCATGTGCATATCCAGTTCTTTCTTGTCTGCCGTGAAGATGGAGAAGCCGGGGTCGGGACTACAGAACTTTGTACCTTCAATGGGTTTCACCTTACGACTCAACGAGGCGGAAGAATTGACCACATAATCCATATCACTGCCCGGCATACGGAGGTGCTGGAAGTTATGAATGTGTCCGCAAGCGTAAATATCGACCTTGTGTTTGCGGAGTATAGGGTCCAGGCGCTTCTGCATATCACCACGCTCACTGTCATCTTTCGGAGTTTCGGCATAAATGGGATGATGACCGATTACGACTACCCAATCTTCCCGGGCAGCGGTTAGTACGGAATCAATCCATGCAAGTTGCTTGTCCATGTCCTGCTTGCAGGCATCCGGATAAGTTTCACTTTCGTTGCGGTACTTGTCAATCAGGGGGGCGGTATCTATCATCACGAAACGGATGGCAATACCCTTCTTTTCGAATACTTTGGTATAATAACGGTTGGGCATGGTCCAGCGGCGGCTCACGTTGGTATAATCCAACACGGCCTGAGTGTTGCCACGGTACTCATGATTACCCAAGACAGGGAACCAGTCTATCATCAGTTCGGGATGACTGTAAATCAGTTCGTAGTTGGTCATCCAAAGCGGATCGTCAATGCTGCGCACGCCTTCGAAGTGATGAACGTCTCCCGCTGCAAACACACACTCCGGACCGATAGCGTCGGCCATCTCTCCCATCAGTTCGGCTATGGGCTTCTGGTCATAGTAACCATTCCGGCCCAAGTCATTGCCCATATAGAAATTCAGTTGTTTTTCCAGCCCCTTCCACTCCTGCGGAGTCTGGGCACACACGTTCATACAGATAGCCGTACCGATAACGGCAATCCATACCCAAGTCAATACTTCCTTAATTTTTCCAATGATCATCCATGTTTTCATATATACTTATTATTTAGAAACTTACTTTGAAACCTGCATTCATCTTCACTCCATAATACTCTGCCTGCATGGTACGGTCCTTGGTTCCCTGGTAATAGCGGAGAGGCTGGTTCAGCAGGTTGTTTGCCTCAGCATAGAAGGTCATTTTCACTTTCTTGCCAAAGGTATAGCTGGCGTTTACATCCATATAGTCAACGGCATCATAATATCTGTCATAAAAGGTATTTGGGCCCATTTCATCGATAAAACTGGAGGCATAGTTGTAGCTCAGACGTACATTCAATCCTCCTTTTTCAAAGTAGAGAGAGGCATTTGCCGTATGTTCGGGAGAACCCGGCAGGCTCAGACCGCTTTCGTTTTCACGTCCTTCGAAATTAAAGTCTTCCACGCGTGAATGAGTATAGGTATATGTTCCGTAGAAACCTACACATTTCAAGGCCGGTGCAATGAAACCGAAATCACGCTGGTAAGAAAATTCCAATCCCCACAGGTTCGCATTTCCGGCATTCTTCGGTTGCGTGAAACGGGTGTATTCAGTTCCTTGATATTCATAGTTGGTCAGCACCTGATCTACGATGAAATCGTCAATTTTCTTATAAAAGAAGCCTGCACTTACCAGTCCGATGCTCTTGAAATAATAGTCGGCACTCAAGTCGAAGTTGTAAGAAAGAGTCGGTTTCAAATCCGAATTACCGATCTTTATTTCGTTATCGCCACGATTGATATTTACACTGGGAACCAAAGCCGAATACTTAGGACGGCTCAATGTCTGTGTGTAGGAACCCCGTATCTTGAAATCATCATTTACATCCCATTTCACCAGGATAGAGGGAAGGAAATTCACATAACTGTTCGTCACACGGTCTGTCTTAGTGGTTTTGTCCGTTTCGTCGTCATAGTTACGGCCGGTGTAACGTAGGGAAGTATGTTCCATGCGGAGCCCTGCCATCAGGTTTATGTCACGCGTGAACTTATGGTCAAAACGTACATATCCGGAACTTACGGTTTCACGAGCTTCGAAGTTTTCAGCCAGTTCAGCTTGTACCTGTTCTTTTTCGAATTGAGAGGCATCATTCAGATTCAACCCACCTATATATTCCTTGCTTACGAATGTACCTACCCGGTATTTATCGCTCGGCATAAACTTGTCCGTACTTTGGTCTACCGTGTTTTTCAGACTACCGGTCATAAAGGCATCTTCATCTTTCGGTGTATATTCGTAGAAATCTATTTCTTTTTCTTTCGTTTTGCGCACTACTTTCGCTCCGAACTTCAGTTTGGCGCCATTATTCAAACTGGCTTTGAAGTTGGCCGAGAATTTCATGTCTTCTTCTTTAATATCCTCCTGTTGTTCGGTCAGTTCCTTCAAACTGAATTTATCGCTCAACGTCAGGGTAGAACCTGCTCGAGGCGTTGCCAATGGCTGACGTTCATTGCTCAGATTCATATCAAATTCCTGTTTCTTCAGCTGGAAATCAAGATAACGCTCGTTGGGACGTTCTTCCGTAGCCTTTGCATAGCTGGCATTCCAGTCCATGCCGACAGCACCCCACAAGTGCTCGCCACCCAAAGCAAAATCCATGGTACGCTGACGTTCCAGACGAGCATTGCGATTATCGGGAGTGCCTGCCTTGGTTTGGATACGGACGGTTCCTTTTCCACCCTCGTCCAAATCCTTGATATTGGTACGATAACGGTTTTCCCAGTCATTACGATTATTGAAGATACCTTTAAAGGTCAACTTATGATTTTCATTGAGTTCGAAATCGAAAGCTGCCGAATAACTTTGGCGTTCACGGGTTACAAAGTATTGGCGCATCTGATAATCACTGACATATACTTTTCCATCCTCCGTTTGTTCCCACATAAACTCGGTGTCATAAGAGCCGGAAGGAGCATTCTGATAAGAAGCCGAAAGCAACATACCCAACTTATCATTGAAGAAACGGTCACCGTATGTTAAACCCAGGTTCAATTGGGCTTTCTCGCTGATCCAGTTGTAACCGGTTCCAGCTGTAGCATTAATAGTACGTTTATAAGGAGAGTTTTTGGTTATCAGGTTAATGGAACCGCCGATAGCGTCACCGTCCATATCGGACGTAACGACTTTGCTTACCTCGATGGTCTGAATCATATCGGCAGGAATCAAGTCCAGCTGCACGTTACGGGTGTCTCCTTCGGCAGACGGAACACGGTTGCCGTTAATGGTGACGGAACTCAGATCGGCACTGGTGCCGCGGACTTGACCGAAACGGGCTTCCCCCTGGTCGTATTGCACATTGATACCGCTGATACGCTTCAAGGCATCGCCGATATTCGAATCGGGGAACTTGCCTACCTGATCGGCAGATACGACATGCGTGATACCCAGATTGTTCTTTTGTGTATTGATCGCTTTCTTCTGCCCCTGAAAAGCGCCTTTTACCTGCACTTCCTGTAACTCCACCCCTTCGTTCATGACTATATCCTTTTCCAGCGTCTTGCCTTCGGGGACAGTCATTTTCATTTCGATGGGGCTGTAACCCACGTAGGTTACCTTGACAGTGTAAGTTCCGGGTTTCAGATTGGGCAACGTGTAGAAACCATTCACATCACTGATTACCCCGGTTTTCAGATTCTCAATAAAGATGGAAGCACCCGGCAAGGTTTGTTTTCCATTGTCTATCACACGTCCGCGGATAGCACCTTGCCTGACACTGTTTTCATCTCCTTCGGCAAGGGCATTTCCACAAACACCTGCCATCAGTAGCATAAGAGACACTACTTTTACAACCTTTTTCATATACTTTTTTATGCGTTATAAATCTGCTGCAAAAGTAAGGTTGTTAAATTTCGTAAGAGTTACATACGATGAAAGGTTTTGTGACGAATGGGTTTCATTTCTGTTACAGGCACTGTCTGCGTATGCCTCTTACTATTCCACCCTCTTTATTCCAATGACGGTATCAGAGATTCAAGCGTTCTTTCAGCAGCCTATAACCGCTATTGCTCACTTTCAGCCGTGTTCCGTTCTTCAAGATCAGCTGATAGGATTCTTTTCCGAACAACTCCAAGCGGGATATTTGTTTAACCTGAACGATGGCCGAACGATGGACACGTACAAAATCGGATTCGGGCAGACGAGTTTCGAAATATTTCATCGTTTGCTCTTTGATATATTCCCCTTTAGGGGTGATCAAGGTCACATAGTCACCACAAGACTGGATATAAAGCAAGTCTGCCAATTCTATCAGATGAATTTTAGTACCGTCTTTTACTGTTATCCGATTCAGACAGCCTTCCGTATCCGAAGTTGTTTCTTCCTCTTTCTTCTGATTAGCCTCTGCCCTCCGGCGCTCTTCCACCCATGTTTCCTGCATGGCGGCCAGCTGGTTTTCCAGATCTTCACGCTCGTTGGCAGAAAATTGCAGGCGATACCACAGCAGCACTATCCCCCACAGCAACGCCACATAACAGAAGCGGAAAGGAAGTGTGAGCAGGAAGGAAGTATATACAGTATGATTAATAAATTCCAAAGCCCATTGGGTAAAGAAACTGCCCATCAAAGTACAAGAGATACCTAATACGCTGATAGAAAGCGTAGTAATAGATGAATTGACAAAGCCGAGGACAAACCATGCCCAATAAGCAGATAAAGCAAACAGCGTGGTTGTAACCATACCGTCCAACAGTGATGCCAGTATATCATCTTCCGTATATACCCACAGGAAAAGGATTTGTATGCAAGCAGCCAGCAACAGTAAGCCCAAGGCAATGATCCACCTCTGCGACGAGACTTGTATGGGATGTGTATCCATATTCAGCCTGTCTTAACCTTTAATTACCAAACCACTCCACGCAAGAGTTCCTCTTATCACCAATACCTTTTGAGGATTTTCCTTTCTCTCCCAACGTTTGTCCTCATAACCGCCCATGAAAGTGTTGCAAAGGCATTTTACAGTCCAGTCTGCGGGTATATAAAGTTCGATGCCGCCAAATTTACAATCTATATCCAGTGGCGTTTCACCTACAGGAATGTCTGTGCGGCGCATATCAATGACAGTACCGCCAAAGCGAGTCTGGACACTGCCCCCCTTCAACATTTCATCCAACATGACCTGACGGACACCGCTGAAAGCATTTTCCGAACGCAAAAAGCCATCTACCGAGGTATAATCTATCGTTTTAAATTCCTCCGGACGCTGGCCGTGCCAAGGGTTATTGCACTTCTTACCATGACTGAAAACGACGACAATCCCTATCAGAATCAGAATAGCAGGCAACATAAATACCTGCATATCCGTACCGCACAAAGCGCTGAGCTGATCATTCAGGTAATAAGCACTTATACCCAGCAATATCAGTCCGAATACCCAATGACGGCGTAATAAAGAATAGATACCAACTACCGCCACCACTGCCTGCCATGATACCAATATATTATAAACGGGCTCTGTAATCCATTGCATATTGTGCGCTAAAAGGAGTCCTCCACAAGCAATAAAGAGAAAAGCGATCAGATACTTTACGGTTGAGTTTCCTCTGTTGAACTGAATTTTTTGTTTTGTTTCCATTGTTCTTTCTTTTAATGATTTATAATCGAGGTTTACGGTCACAAAGTTCATCAAATGAAGTCGATACAGAAAGAGTATTTCTGCAAGTGCCCGTTCTTTCCCCGATGAATGGCGGATATTTCCCGATAAATAAAAGATGGAAATAGGCGATTCATTGCACGCAAATCTGCACAAAGATAGAAAAGGTTCTTTTGATGTGGATGAAAAGAGAATAAAGTTTTTTGAAATTAATCGGTTAAAAGTAAGATTAACAATCTTCAGGCTGTATCATTAGAATCTTATCGGCGCATCATCTGCATGATAAAGATCTAATGCCAATAACGTACACTTTTATCATGCAAAAAAACAGGTACTAATTTTGAATTAGCACCTGCACATTTAATTCAGTACCCAACCATAAGACTTTTACCTAGAAGCATCAAAAGTATGATCACCTTGTGCACTGCTCCGGAAACAAAGTTTCCACTCTCCCAGATAACGAACCGGTTTAAAATACCAAGTAGTGGTGTTGGGACGCGTATCTTCCGCATCTGTTTTGGGAAATAGCACAACCTTGCAACGCACTTCATTATCAAAAGCCTCCTTGAAGGTGTAATCACTTATACTATAATCGTATATCGGAAAGATTTTCAGCCTTTGCAATGCACTTGCCAATTGTGCGTTATCTAGTAGTTCCGGTTTGGCAAAAGAATCGTTCGCCTTCATTTCATGCAGCATCATGGCTGCATCAGCATAGCGTTGCTCTTTTATGGCAGTCATAAACTGATTAGTAAGTTCCAATACTTGTATTGTATCTTTTTTACTCAAAGCCATGGTATGGTTTATAGCAGACTGGTTGCCCGTATCCGCTTTCTTACTACCCTGACTGCACGAGGCAATGAATATGGAAGCAAATCCAAGAATCAACAAATTAGTTTTTCTCATACGTACAAATGATGTAAATAGAAAAAAAGAGTGCCCGAAAGCACTCTTTTCTTCAAGTTTATTATAAATAGAGTTACTCACTCAGTTTATCCTACGGTCTTAGCTACGTGGCATACAATGGGGAATTCCACTGTACCCCATGCGTATTCTACTACTACAGGAAGTTTGATGTCAAACTCACCAACTTCAACCTTATTATTAATATAAGTCAATGTACCAAAATTACCTTTTGCTATTTTTTCTTCAGTTGTACCAGAATATTCAACCTTCAGGTTAGCAGGAATCGGTTCATATTTACCATTAATGGTAGTTTGAGCCTTATCTGTAGCAATTGTGATTGATTTTACACCATAATAGGTATAATAGTTGATAGGAGCAAGCTTGAATGCTTCATTTCTCCAGTCAGTAAATGCCAACTTAACTTCCACTTCAGAACCTTCAGCACCAACGTCTACACCGTCTTTGAAGTTATCCATCTTATCAGCTGTTACAGTGATAGGACGCAAGAACTTAACGTCGAACTCATTGTTTTCTACTGCATTCAATGGTTTCATACATTCGTTCAATGTTTCAACAGAAAGTCTGGCAGTTAAATTGTTAGCCAAAGCATCACGACCGGCAACATTCAACAAATCTTTAGCGATGTCATTGTTAGCCAATTCAATCAGATCTTCTCCACTGTTATTTGCAGCATCAGTAATAGTAGCAATGACTGTATTTACAATAGTTGGAGTACTAGCCAATAACTGAGTACGATCGGCATTTACACTCAGTGTATAAACTGTTCCAGATACACCTGTCATTTTAGCTTTAGCATCCTTCGGTTCAACAAATCTGAAAGTCTTAGTCAGCTTAGCATCTGCAAAGTCTGTATAAACAGCAGCAATTTCAGAAATTGTAACGTCATGACCATTGAAGGTATCCAAAATGAACTTGTTAAAGTTCATGATATCGTGACCTGATGCAGCAGGAACTTCAGTGTTTACATGGATTTCATCATAGCCTGAACCTCCAACATTAGAATTGCTGGCAAACCAAATTTGTTTAGTCTTATCAGAGTTTGCCAATGCACCTGTCGGATTTACATTACGAGGATTAGGAGTCCAAGTCAATGTTACATATACATAGTCGTTAGAAATAACATTATCCTTAATATCCTTATTTTCCTTAGTGTAACGAACGATAGCCTTCATAGAAGCATTTGCACTGAAGTATTCGTAAGCATAATTTGCAGGAATAGTCCATTTCAAGACTTCAGTCATTGTACCGTCAACATCTGTTTGAGTTTGTTCTACTTTTGTATTCAACTTAGTCAAAGGCATAGCGTCCAAAGTAGCCTCGCTGTATTGAATCATCGGTCCGTCATACTTATAATTTCTTTCGAAATCTTCCTTAGAAGTATTCAACTGAGCCAAAATTTGTTCTTCAATCTGGAACCAAGTTACATTCTGCACCCAAGCTTCTTCTCTACAGCTCAATGTAAATGCTTCATTGAATGTATAGTCAGTTGTAGCAGTAATGCGGTCTTCAGCAGGAGCACCTGTAATTTCCACCTTCAAGTAACCTACAGCTACCTTCTTGCTAGCAGAAGAGTTATTGTCATTCAAGAATACACGAACCAACGGCATACGGCCTACGATAGCTTGATTTTGTTCTGTTTCACCCCATGCAGCAGCTTTACCGTCTTTCGGTAACTGAGGTCTCAATTTAGAACCATTCAATGCAGCATGTGCACTTTGAGAAGTCTTATTGCTACCATCCAAATAACCTACCAATTCATAAGAATAGCTGAAGCCATCTTTTTCTACGGTACCAGAAGCAGCATTTTCGTCCCATACTTTATGAGCTGCCTCTTTGCCGTAATGAGTCTGAACGTATTCAGCCAAATCAACAGTTTCGTTCCAAGCAACTTTTACTGTAGGAGCAGCTTCAATAGCAGCCTTAGCTGTAGTAGCCAAATGGTTTTCACCTGCAACCTTAGCATTATCCAATACTAAATCAGTAATCTTCACAGCTCTGATAGCAGCGTAATCAGAAGTGATAACATTGCGTTTCTTATCGCCGTTCATATAATTTGCCTGTAAAGCCAAAACGGTAACTTTATTATCAGTTGTGATATCTTTAATAGTTCCTTCTGTCAATTTCGCCCAAACAGTCAATTTACCATTTACAGGTTTCATATCGGTAATTTGAGGAACTACTACACCATCAGCAACACGAGCATATTCCTTATCATAAGCCAAGAAAGTCAAATCTTCTTTAGTAAGATTACGTACATCGGCTGTAGACGGATTCATGTGATAAGTAGCAAATATTTCAGGAGTTACTTCTGTTGTAGTAGCCGCTGCTGTAGGAGCATCCTTGCTATTGTCAGCATCTGCATTTACAGTTCCTGCAGTCAAAGCGTTGTAAACAATAGATTTAGCTGCTATTGCTTCGATACCCTGGTAATACAGTTCCGGTTCAAAAACCAGTGCTTTCAAATCACTTACTACAGAGAATGTAGCAGATTGTCCATCCAGCTCAATAGTATAACCGGTAATATCGCCAGTCTTTTCATCTTTAATTTCTGTAATAAAATCGGTAGAGTTTGCAGGTTTCTCCACTCCGGCAATCTTCACGTCACCGTAATACAAGAAACCATCTGCACCCCACTTCAACTGAGCAGGATCGAATGCTTCCGGAACAACGGGAGTTTCAGCTGTAGGCAGTGTGCCTTCAGAGATTACCTTACCGCCTTCCAATAACTGTATCTTACCATCTACAACATTCAACGTGTAAGTGGGAAGTTCAGCAGGCATCGGGAGTTGGAATGTTTCACCGTTACCACCGGTAACAGTCAACTTGCCTGTTGCTGCATCATACTTCACAGCTGTTACATAGGTACCAGCTGCAGCTTGTAATTCTGACAAATCTTTAGCCAGCTTATCCACTTTTTCGTTCAAGCTGTCAATGTCATCATCATAGTCCTTACAAGATACAAATGTTCCTGTCGAGGTCACCATCAAGGCACCGAACAGGATTGCACTTAAAAACTTTTTGTTCATAATAGAAAAACTTTAAATTTATAAATTTAAAAAACTAAAATTGATTATACATTCATTATTGATTCTGAGAGCAAAGGATTCCTTTCGTGCGATAGAAAACGCAAAGGAGACATTCCGGCTATTTTACTAAATGCAGCATAGAATGCGCTTTTAGAAGCAAAGCCACATCGCAAGGGAATTTCATCTAATGAATATTTCCCGGCATGAAGTAACTCTTTAGCGTATTCCACACGATAGGTGTTCAGCAACTCTTTCAAGTTACAATGGAAATACTTGTTTACCACATTCGACAGGTAAGTTTGATTGGTATCTATCATCGCGCTAAACTTTTTCAAAGAAAGCTCCGAATCCAAAAAGATTTGCTTTATTTCAAGGTTATACAATATACATTTATATAGAGCACAATCCACCTTCCTACCCTCAGTCCCCTTGTTGGCAAACTGTTGTTCCCACTGACGTTCGGCAGCCTTAAAAAGCAGGCTTTTCTGTCTCTCAGAAGTAGCAGTACGTCTGTGTCGTCTCAAGAATAGATAGTCCATAATTTTACTTACTTTTAAATCTCGCTTCACTGCTTTCATGACTATACATTAACTATATAGTACAACATTAGTTATTCGATAGATCTCTTATGAAGAGATCTATAACAAACAGGATATCTACTAATAATCAGCATATTATATTTATAATAGTACCTTCAACAAGAGTCTATTTTCTATTCAAAAAACATTTTTTTTGAATCAAATATTAAAATTCCTCGATAAATAGTTCTAATTCTCAAAACTTTGCTTAAATTTGCGACAAATTATAGATCTCTTCATAAGAGATCTATAATACTTTTCTAAAGAAGAAATGCATGCAATAGTCTGAAATTAAGCACATTATCAGTAATATTAGAAGATAATTCCAAATCAATCTATTCAAATACAAGCTCCTTCTTTTTAATTTAATATTGTATAATAGAACAGTTATTTAACTGGCTGAGACCATCATGAAATAAAAAACATGGATAGATAAAAAAGTTACACTCTTTCTTCTTACATGATATAGTTCCTTACCTTAATATTATCTACCATCACCCAATAATTAGTATTTTCCTCAGCCGGATTAAGGATTTTCTGTTGTATGACTAAGGCTTTTTATACAGTCAGCTAGTACATCCCACCACAGCAGGACTTACGTTCCATTGCAGCAGAACGTATATCCCACTGTAGTAGAACGTATGTCCTGCTACAGTGGAACGTACTAGCTGACTGTATAAAACTCCTTAGCCTGAGGCAAGAAACAGCTTAATGTCCCTTTCAAAAACAATTAAAATCGGCTACAAGGTTATTCAAAAGCCCTACAGCAATTCTCTTAACACTACCATATTAGCCTTATCAATCACAGTCGTGTCCAGTGCCGCCAAATAAATCAAGGTCGTTTTTTCCGAATCATGTCCCATACCCTCACTAATCACCGAAAGAGGAATATGCTTGCCCCTGGCAACACTGGCCCATGAGTGGCGGGCTACATACATGGTCAGCGGATGGATAAGGCCAAGGCTTTTCCCTATTTCTTTCAATCGTCTGTTGACCAAGCAGATGGAATTCTTATACTGCAATCTTTCATCTTTCTTGATAGGGGCGATGATGGGAAGAAGATAATTCGAAAAGTTTCCAGGATATTTATCGACAATATCCTGCATACATTTCTCCCATCTGATAGAAAGCAACTGACCGGTTTTCTTTCTTCTATAGGTCAGCATGCCGTTGCTTAAATCCGTTTTTTTAAGAAAAGCCATATCCACAAATGACATTCCTCGGGTATAGAAGCTGAACATAAACATATCACGGGCAAATTCCATAGACTGGGAATGACATAAATCCATCTCCTTCAGTTTCCTGATTACTTTAAAGGAAATAGCCCTCTTCACCGTTTTCTCCACCCCCGTATAGACGTGTTTAAAAGGAAAACGCTGTTTGATCACCCCATTATCCACCGCACGGTTGTACATAGCACGTAAAATGCGCATATAAAAAGAAACTGTATTCATACTTGCTCCCTGCGCTTTCAAATAGGTTTCGTACCCCATCATCAACTCGGCATCCATACTGCTCAACAATATATCCTTGCCACCCATAAATTTCATGAAACTGTTCAACGTAGCTCTATAAGTCTCACTGGTACGCAACTTTCCTGATTGTTTCAGACTGGCAATGTTCACTTGCATAAAAGAAGATAACGTCTTCTTACCTGAGAAGGATAATCTTTTACTTCTTACTCTAGTTGATTCCATCATAATACATGTTTTTAAGTTGATTCCTTTTTATCTATAAATAACCTCAAGCCAAGATAAGCGATTATTCCCAGCAGTTCCTTATAAGGTTTACAATGGGGTGTATTGTTCAAAGAAACAGGAATTTTTCACCGCATTTAAAAACAAAAATGCATGTTTATTCCTTTTAAAGAATTATATTTGTAGAAGAATGCCACAAACCCGTGTCTATGATGAAAAGGATAGGATTCATATATTTATTGACAGGTTTCTGTACAATTTGCTCCTGCACCTCAAAAGCGAATAACGAAATAAAGGAAGTCATAGCAGAGGTGCACGATACCGTGACAGAAGCTATTGCCGAGATTGTAGAAAAGGATATCAAGCCCGAAGATATCAGGCTTGCCAAGGAACTGCTGTATGATAAACATACACTGGAGGATACTTATCCTTATAAAGACACCACCCGCCATTTCCAATGGGAGAAAATAAAGGAACGGCTGGCACTGCTGGAAAATGTTCAGAAGAGGCCGACGCAATGGTGTATTTTGCAAAACTACAAGAACCGGAACGGAGAAGCCCCGCTGGTAAAAAGCTTTAAGAGGGATGCCTATAAACGGGTGGCCGATACATTAGGAGTGGAGCGTTATCAGGGAATACCTCTTTTCTTGCCGGATGACACCCTTACCGCCGTGCGCTACGGACTGGACGGACTGCTCACCCGCTACCTGGGTGAAGAAGGCAAGTTTACCAAAGTAGAACCCATCTATGTAGGTGGTGAATGGTATGCTCCCACGAAATATGTGAAACAGATTCCCGACAGCGTAGTATTCAACAAAGCCATATTTGTGGACCGCCATAATCAGAATATCGCTACCCTGGAGCGAAAAGAAAAAGGCAACTGGCTGATACGCAGCATGAATCCTGCCACTACAGGACAACATCGTCCGCCCTATGCCCAGGAAACTCCATTGGGTATGTTCGTACTGCAAGAGAAAAAGACCAAGATGATTTTTCTGAAAGACGGTTCTGCTGCCACTGGTGGTTTTGCACCTTATGCCAACCGGTTCAACAATGGTGGTTACATTCACGGAGTGCCTACCAATGCACCGGCAACGGGAATCATCGAGTACAGTTATACGTTGGGAACCACTCCCCGATCACACATGTGTGTAAGGAATGCCACCTCGCATGCCAAATTTATTTTTGACTGGGCACCTGTTAATGAGACGATTATATTTGTTTTGGAATAGAAATGTGCGTAACTTTGCGCCCATTATTTTAGTTTTCCCATACGTATGCAAAAAGCTTTTTTATTTCTGTTTCTGTTTCTCTTTCCATTGAGCAATGTATCTACCCGGACAGTTACGCCCGAAAAGAAGGTTGATAGACCTATCCCTGCATCTCAAAAAATAGATGGCGAACAGTTGTTTGAAGATATGCAATTGGGAGGAGTGGTCAACTTCCTGGCATTCAGACAGGCTGTAGCAGGATACAACAAAATAGAACAGAAAAGCAAATCCATATTGACACTCATTGATTTCACCAAACCATCTACAGAAAAGCGCTTGTTTGTATTTGATATGGAACAGAAAAAGATGCTTTACTCATCGGTAGTTTCCCACGGAAAAAACAGCGGTGAAAACTATGCCACTTCTTTCTCCAATAAAGTCGGCTCTTATAAAAGTTCCCTCGGCTTCTATCTCACCGGAAGCACTTATCAAGGTAGAAACGGGTACTCCCTTTTATTGGACGGACTGGAAAAAGGTATCAATGACCGTGCCCGAGAACGTGCCATTGTAATTCACGGCGCTGCCTATGCCAACCCTTCCGTTTGTAAATCAGGAAGACTGGGACGTAGCTTCGGTTGCCCGGCTTTGCCACAGGCACTGACCAAGCCCATCATCAATACCATAAAAGGAGGAAGTGTGCTCTTTATCTATGCCAATAATAAAGAGTACATGGCTAAAAGTTCTATTTTGCCTAACCAGACATCACAGGAATTACTTTCATATAATCACAATTAATCCTTTTTCGCTAGAATAAATCTATCATAAAACCATTTTTATCTTTCATAAAAAGAACTATTAGACCACATCTCTGTATTTTTATCATTCTCCCGATCAGCGAGAATCGCTTAAATGCTTCCCTCTCGTCCCGTTATACGAAATAATCAAATGAAAATCTATTTGGCTTGGAGAACCTCGGCAACTTTCTCTCCAATCATGTCTCCTCTTAAATTATTCGATACGATTTTACCTTCAGGGTCAAAAAGCATGATGCGGGGAATTCCATTAATACCATACAAATCCATCGGTTTCATACCGGCACCTATCATCGCCTTCCAATTCACATCAAATTCCTTCAACATCTGTTTCGAGTTCTCCGGCTTGTCCCATACCATCACAGATATCATGTCAAAATTCTCTCCTTTATATTTATTATATACTTCGGACAGATAAGGCATCTCGGCTTTACAAGGACCGCACCAACTGGCACTGAAATCTACAATCACATATTTTCCTTTACCTACATAATCAGATAGAGCAACTGGGTTCCCTTCCAAATCCTGAGCACTAAAATCAATGAACGGACATCCCGGTGCTGTCTTACGGGCAGCATTAATGCCGGCCATCTGTTTCTGAATCTGATTACGGGAAAGTATCCATTCACCCAAATAAGGATAAATGGCATCCAAAGCTTCAGGAGAAGCCATAGCAAGATAAGACTGACTGACAGCAACGCCCAGCTCGTCATTCGGATGCTTCAAAATAAAGGGCCGGCTAGCCTCACAGGACAACTTTTCATAGATTTTCATATCATATTCCAGTTCATTCAGCCGTTTTATTCGTGTATCCCTGTCTATATCGGCATGAATGATGCTTTGCCGAATGGAATCAATCTTGGCAGAGATTCGCTTGTATGCTTTGCTGAACTCCGAATACCCCTCATTCAGCGGAGTGCCGGACGGATACATATGTGTAACCATATCCACTTGTATAATCCCCGGTTCTACAATAAAATTACCAAAGTCAGTGCCGACATCTATACGACAGTACATGGCACTATCTGCCGTACCTTGAAATTCAAAGGTATCTCCGGTTACCTTTATTTTACCGATAGACTTTGAATTGTCATAACGCCGAACAGGAAATTCTTCGCCATTGAAAGCGGAATTGGATAACTTACCTTTTAACGTATAAGTAAAAGGCGTTTGTGCATGGGCCTGAACTAAAAACAGACAGCATAGCATAAAAAGGATGTTTTTCATATAAGTAGTATTTTTATCGTGTTCAGACAAAGATAGAGAATTAAAGTAGGAGAATTGAAACTTTTCTAATTCAAAAACAAATAATTTAACTACTTTTGTCCGAGTTATGACTAATAAAAACTAGAGATATGGTTCTGAACTACATTTGGATAGCCTTTTTTCTGATAGCCTTTGTGGTAGCGTTGATACGCCTTGTCTTCCTGGGAGATACGCAAGTGTTTCCCGAAATTATCAACTCTACATTCAGTTCTTCCAAAACTGCTTTTGAGATTTCATTGGGACTGACCGGTGTACTTTCCCTTTGGCTGGGTATTATGAGGATAGGTGAGCAAGGCGGAGTCATCGCTCTATTTTCCCGATTGCTGGGTCCCTTGTTCAGCAAACTTTTTCCCGATATCCCCAAAGGACATCCGGTGACGGGAAGCATCTTTATGAATCTAGCGGCCAATATGCTGGGGCTGGATAATGCCGCCACTCCCCTAGGATTGAAAGCAATGGAAGGCCTGCAAGAACTGAATCCCCAAAAAGACACCGCCAGCAACCCCATGATTATGTTTCTGGTACTGAATACTTCGGGACTGACATTGATTCCTATCAGCATCATGGTATATCGTGCGCAGCTGGGTGCGGCCCAACCTACGGATATATTCGTACCCATCCTGCTGGCCACCTTCTTTTCCACTCTGGCAGGCATCATTGCAGTTAGCATTTATCAGAGAATCAATTTATTTAATCGTACCATTCTTCTCTTTCTGGGAGGAATGAGTTTGTTGGTAGCCGGTATTATTTATTTCTTCAATACCTTGTCACGAAACCAGATAGACATTTACTCTACCACCTTTGCCAATGTCTTCTTATTTCTTATCATCATCGGCTTTATAGTGGCAGGAATCAGAAAGAAAATTAATGTCTATGACTCCTTTGTCGAAGGGGCTAAGGAAGGATTCAGTACCGCCGTGCGCATCATTCCTTATCTGGTAGCCATATTGGTAGGTATCGGTGTCTTCCGCGCATCGGGAGCAATGGACTATTTAATTGACGGCATTGACGGAGCCGTAAAGCTATGTGGCATAAACAGTGATTTCGTAGGAGCGCTTCCCACGGCACTGATGAAACCCCTAAGCGGAAGCGGAGCACGTGGACTGATGGTGGATGCCATGACTACCTATGGCCCCGATTCTTTTGTAGGCAGACTGGCATGTGTTTTCCAAGGGTCTACGGACACTACCTTTTACATTTTAGCGGTATATTTCGGTAGCGTAGGGGTAGTGAAGACACGTCACGCCGTTCCTTGCGGACTGCTGGCGGATTTGGCAGGAGTAATTGCGGCCATTCTTATCTGTTATTTATTCTTCGGATAAGCAACACCTGTCACTCTGCTGTCTTGATAGCAAAAGAAACGGACAGAATAAGTGTATAGAAGAAAAATATAACTATATTTGTAGCAAAGAATAAGAACCGTGGTAGAAAAGAGGAAAAGACAAAACTAATTATATATTAAAGACATGAAGAAAACTGTTTCATTTATTTTTATGTTGCTCATTTGTGCAACAAGTGTTCTAAAGGCTCAAGAAATATCTGTTCAGGAGCCGGAGTTTGCTGAAGAAACTTTGCTATTAACTTCTAACAGCGAAGGAGTAAAACTTAACCGTGAAAACGGGACTATCAAGACCAAAGCAGGCGCGAGTTTGTATCTGACTGGTATTGGTAAAGTAAAATCCAGGCTGACTTTGAAAGGCAATCAGTCTGCAAACCAAGTAAAAGGTGCTTCTACGACTCGCCTCATTATTAAAGCAGCAGATAATAAAACAGATCCTAATTCTTTTATCAGTGTCTTCAAATTTGAAATCAAAGGGAAAGAACGCAGATATTTACTAGCAGAAGCCGGTACTCTTTCAAAAACTGAAAGTAACAACCTGGCAAGCGTTGAATACAAGGCTAAAAAATATGGTGAAAGTTCTTATTTAATAGTACTTGAAGATCTCACTTCCGGTGAATACGGCATTATACTTGGTGATCCTAATAACACCAATACAAAAAACGGAATGAAAATTACAACTTTTACTGTTGAATAATTAGTTTCGATTGAATATTGAAATTGAGCAAGTATATGTTCAAAAGTAAAATTCATTATCATTTTGTCATTCTTCTTTGCGAAGATTCTATCCACATAAAGTAAATGTTATGGAACTTCAAAGGCATTCAGAATGGCAAAATGATCTTTTTTTAAGTTCAAATGCATCTTTATTTTTGTGCTCTCCTATACAGGCACTATACATCCATTCGGTAAAAAAGACTAGATTTGGCACTCCTATATGACCGTTCATAAAAGAATAATAGTATCTTTGCCTCAATATTTATTAATCCAATCATTCTATGATAAGTTATCAAACCGATGGGGTAAAAATGCCCGATATCAAAAAGAAAGAAACCACCGAATGGATCAAAGAAGTAGCTGCCGGCTATGGAAAAAGAGTGGGAGAAATTGCTTATATCTTCTGTTCGGACGATAAAATATTGGAAGTGAACCAGCAGTATCTGCAACATGATTACTACACGGATATCATCACTTTCGACTATTGCGAAGGCGACCGTATTTCCGGCGATTTATTCATCAGCCTGGATACCGTCCGGACCAACGCAGAACAATTCGAACAACCCTATAACCGCGAATTGCACCGGGTGATAATTCATGGCATCCTGCACCTATGCGGCATCAACGACAAGGGACCCGGCGAACGGGAAATAATGGAAGCCGCCGAGAACAAAGCGCTGTCCCTGCTTTCATTATAAATAAGATTCCGTCCATCCGGGCAGATTTATTTTCATTCGCAGAACACTTACTGCGGAGTGGATTCTAACCTCCACAGCCATCAAACGAAGGACAACATTCACTGTAGGGGCGACGTTCGGTCGCCCGAATCCATCCACAAACACACTTTTTGGAATAATATCAGGCGGGCAGCCCCCCATAGCCGTCAAACTAAGCCGACAAATGGCGTTTCCCCCCATAGTAGGGGCGGAATGCTTTCGCCCGAACCATCGGCTACGACCTTGGGAGTAATGCATCCACAAATCCACCTTTCGAAGGGTTATCGAGCGCATCCAATGCGCCCCTTCAATGGACGAAAACGCTATTTATCTCTTAGCTTGACGGCTATAGGATGGAACAGCCCGATAACATTAAACCATAATGTCTTTTTCCAACGCTATCCATGCAAGTTTCAAACCTGTCCCAGTAATCAATTGTTTCATAAAACAGAAGAAACTACATTTATTCCCTTATCTTCTTGCTTTTCCGGATTAATTGCTTTATTTTGTGATTTGAAAAGCAAATAAACACAAAATACACCACTCAAATGGAACCTAACGTATACTTTTTCGCTGCATTAGTAAGCACAGGAATCTTTCTTTTGCAATTCATTTTATCCATCTTTTTCGGCAGCATGGACACCGATATAGATGTCAATGCAGACGGCAACGCCGATATAGACATGAGTAGCGTACTCTCCTTCAAAGGGTTGATTCACTTCTGCATGGGCTTCGGTTGGTTTATGTATTTATGCCAACCTCCCTACTCTGTTCTGCAATACCTGGGTGCCCTGATTAGCGGAAGCTTTTTCGTCTTCATCCTAGCCTGGATTTATAAACTCTGCTATAAACTGAAACAAGAGAACAAAGCCGAACAAGGAGAAGACCTGATAGGTAGGAAGTGTGAAATATATACCCGCTGTCAGGAACAGGGACAAGCAGGAACAAACTACGTGGTCTACATTGCCATCAATGGCGCACAAAGAGAACTTACCGTGAAGAGCATACAGGGTAAAAGTTATCAGGAAGGCGACATCCTCACACTGAAAGACTACAAGGAAGGAATCTATTACATTGATTAAATAAACTCTAAAAACACAATCATTTATGGATGAGCAAATTCTTATTTATGCAGCTATTCTGGTAGCTGTCATTGTCCTGACCATCGTCGGGATTTTAAGTCGTTACCGCAAGTGCAAGAGCGACGAAGTATTGGTAGTATATGGTAAGACAGGCGACAAGAAATCGGCCAATCTGTATCATGGAGGAGCCGCTTTTGTATGGCCCATTATTCAGGGATACTCTTTCCTGAACATGAAACCCATGCAGATTGACTGCAAATTGACCGGCGCCATCTCCAAACAAAACATCCGTGTAGATGTCCCCACCACTATCACCGTAGCCGTGAGCACAGAACCTGACGTTATGCAAAATGCAGCCGAGCGTTTGCTAGGACTGAACATCGAAGCACAACAGGAATTAATTAAAGACGTTGTTTACGGACAAATGCGTCTGGTCATTGCCGATATGACTATTGAGCAGTTGAACAGCGATCGCGACACATTCCTTGAAAACTGCCGCAAGAACATTGACTCCGAACTGAAGAAATTCGGTCTTTACCTGATGAATATCAACATCAGTGACATCCGTGACGAAGCCGACTATATCGTCAATCTGGGAAAAGAAGCCGAAGCGAAGGCCAAAAATGAAGCTCTTGCCAACATTGAAGAACAGCAAAAACTGGGTGCCATCAAGATAGCGGAACAGCAAAAAGAACGCGCTACCAGAGTAGCGGAAACCAACCGTGACAAGAACACCCAACTGGCCGATACGCAACGTGACGAAGAGATTAAAGTAGCCATAGCCGACAAGGAACGTGAATCAAAAGTAGCGGAAGAAAATGCCGAAAAAGAGTCACGTATTGCCAAAGCCAGTGCCTCTATGGAAGTAAATAAGGAACAGGCACGTACAGAACAAGAAAGCCGCACTGCCGAACTCCAATCCGACATGGAAATCAAGCAGGCAGAAGCACAAAAGAAATCGGCCATCGGACAGAATAGCGCAGCAAAAGAAGTTGCAGAAAGTAATGCCGACCTGGAAGTAACCAAAGCTGATGCAGCGAGAAAAGCCGGTGAAGCGCAAGCCCGGACACAAGCTGCCGTTCTCACCGCACAGGAAAATGCACAACGTGAAATAGAAGAAGCCAAGGCACGCAAGGTGGAACAAGCTTTGAAAGCAGATAAGATTGTCCCTGCCGAAATAGCCAAGCAACAAGCAATTCTGGATGCAGACGCCTTGGCCGAACAAATAAAGCGTAAGGCAAATGCAGAAGCGGAAGCTATTCTGGCAAAAGCACAGGCAGAAGCCAAAGCTATACAGATGAAACTGGAAGCGGAAGCAGAAGGTAAAAAGAAGTCTTTGCTGGCCGAAGCAGAAGGTTTTGAAGCCATGGTAAACGCTGCCGAGCGCAATCCGGAAATCGCCATCCAGTACAAGATGGTGGATCAGTGGAAGGAAATTGCTTCAGAACAGGTCAAGGCGTTTGAACATATTCAATTGGGAAATGTTACTGTATTTGATGGTGGTAATGGTACGACCTCCAATTTCTTGCAGAATGTAGTCAGCAAAGTAGCTCCTGCATTGGGCATTTTGGATAAGCTTCCCATTCATGACACCTATCAAAGTATAGTCAACCCTTCCTCAAAAGGAGGTGCTCAGGAGAGCCAGAAGGCAGAGGATTTTGAGCCGGTAGGAAAGGACGGAAAGAAGAACCCGGCCAATCTCCCTCCTGCTCCGGACAAGAAATAACAGGAAATAGTTTACTTAAATAGCGTTTGTATGATGTGGCGGCAGAAATCTATTTCTGTTGCCACATATTCTTTTTAACCCTATTATCACCACTTTACAGAGTAAAATTCGTAATTTTGCAATCGGTAAAAAGAAATAAATCAATGGATTTTAAGTACGACATTATTGTAATAGGTGCCGGACACGCAGGCTGTGAAGCAGCCGCAGCCGCAGCCAACCTGGGTTCAAAGACCTGCCTGATTACCATGGATATGAATAAAATCGGGCAAATGAGTTGTAACCCTGCCGTAGGTGGTATCGCCAAGGGACAGATCGTAAGAGAGATAGATGCATTAGGTGGCTACATGGGACTGGTAACTGACCGTACAGCCATACAGTTCCGTATGCTCAACCGTTCCAAAGGTCCTGCCATGTGGAGCCCCCGCGCTCAATGTGACCGCGGTAAATTTATCTGGGCATGGCGTGAAATTCTGGAGAATACCCCCAACCTACATATCTGGCAAGATACCGTAGAAGAGTTAATCGTAGAAAACGGAGAAGTAACCGGGCTTGTTACTTGCTGGGGAGTGACATTCCATGCCAAGTGCATCGTACTCACCGCAGGAACTTTCCTGAACGGACTGATGCACATCGGACATAAACAACTGGCAGGAGGACGAATGGCAGAACCTGCATCCTACCATTTGACCGAATCAATCACTCGCCACGGAATCACTGCCGGACGCATGAAAACCGGTACGCCTGTCCGTATAGACGGACGCAGCGTAAACTACGACCTAATGGAAACACAGGACGGAGAAAACGACTTCCATCGCTTTTCATTCATGAGCGAGCCACGTAAGCTGAAACAACTGCAATGCTGGACCTGTTATACCAACGAGGAGGTACATGAAACTCTACGTAAAGGTCTGCCAGACTCTCCCCTTTTCAACGGACAAATTCAGAGCATCGGGCCACGTTACTGCCCCAGTATAGAAACCAAAATTGTGACTTTCCCCGACAAACCGCAACACCAACTTTTCCTGGAGCCCGAAGGAGAAACCACACAGGAACTTTACCTGAACGGATTCTCTTCTTCACTGCCTATGGACATACAGCTGGCCGCATTGAAGAAAGTTCCCGCATTTAAAGATCTGGTTGTTTATCGTCCGGGGTACGCCATTGAATACGACTATTTCGATCCTACCCAACTGAAACATACGTTGGAATCGAAAATAATCAAGAACCTGTTCCTTGCCGGACAGGTAAATGGAACCACCGGCTACGAAGAAGCAGGCGGTCAGGGTATCATTGCCGGCATCAACGCACACGTCAACTGTCACGGCGGAGAACCATTCATATTGGGACGGGACGAAGCCTATATAGGCGTATTGATTGACGACCTGGTAACCAAAGGTGTGGACGAACCCTACCGTATGTTTACCTCTCGTGCCGAATACCGTATCCTGCTCCGTCAGGACGATGCAGATATGCGCCTAACCGAACGTGCTTACAAGCTGGGATTAGTCAAGCAAGATCGTTACGAACATCTTTGCAGCAAACGTGAAGCCGTGAACCAAATCATTGACTTTGCCAAGACCTTCTCCATCAAAGCCGCGTTAATCAACGACACTTTGGAAAGCCTGGGTACCGCCCGCTTGACACATGGTTGCAAACTCATCGACTTGCTGAACCGCCCACAGGTTACCATCGAAAATATAGCCGGACATATTCCTGCCTTCAAAGCTGTACTGGACCAAATCACCAACCGCAAAGAAGAAGTAATTGAAGCCGCCGAGGTACTGATTAAATATCAGGGATACATTGACCGCGAGCGAATGATTGCCGACAAGATACACCGATTGGAAGCCATCCGCATCAAAGGCAAGTTCGATTACAATTCTTTAAACTCGCTCTCTACCGAAGCCCGGCAGAAGCTGATAAAGATAGATCCCGAAACTCTGGCACAAGCCAGTCGCATACCGGGCATCTCTCCTAGTGACATTAATGTTTTGCTAGTCCTGTTAGGACGATAAATCCATGTATGTTTCACGTGAAACAAGTAATTTAATAGATTAACAATAAAACACTGGTTATGAGCAAAGAAACGCTTAAAGCGAACTTAAGAGAAATTCCAGATTTCCCTATTCCGGGAATTCTGTTTTATGATGTGACAACCCTGTTCAAGAATGCCGAATGCTTGCAGGAAATGCTGGACACTTTATATGAAATGTATAAGGACAAAGGCATCACCAAAGTAGTAGGCATAGAATCGCGCGGCTTTATTATGGGTGGTGCGTTGGCAGCACGCCTGGGAGCAGGGTTCGTGATGGCACGCAAACCGGGCAAACTCCCTGCAGAAGTAGTGGAAGAAACATATGCAAAAGAGTATGGTACCGATACTATCCAAATACATAAAGATGCCATTGATGAAAATGATGTAGTTTTGCTGCACGACGATTTATTGGCTACCGGAGGAACCATGGCGGCTACTCATCGGTTAGTACAAAGAAGTGGTGCCAAAAAGATTTTCATCAACTTCATTATTGAGTTGGGAGGTCTGAACGGCAGAAAGGCATTTCCCGATGACATCACGGTGGACACGCTGCTTACTTTATAATGTTCCACTCCCCCGTTAGTCAAGTCCATAATCCAGCATTGTTCATCATAAAATGATAACGACAGGCAAACAATGGAAGGACACAAACGATGAAATCGAAAGATATATATCTTCGAGCTGTAAGATATAGAATGTTACAGCTTGAAGATATAGAATGTTGCAACCGAAAGAACAATTCAAAAACAGTCCTGCCAACAGGTAATATACACGTATGGAAAAAGAAGAGATTACAACTAATGAGTATTTAAAAGGAATCGTATTAAACCTACCCGACAGCCCCGGTATTTACCAATACCTGAATGCTGAAGGAACCATCATCTACGTTGGAAAGGCTAAGAATTTGAAGCGTAGAGTCTCTTCTTATTTCAACAGAGATCACCCCAATGGCAAGACACGCCTGCTGGTCAGCAAGATTGCAGACATTCGCTATATCGTGGTAAAGACAGAAGAAGATGCCCTTTTACTCGAAAATAACCTCATCAAGAAATACAAGCCGCGCTACAACGTATTGTTGAAAGACGATAAAACCTACCCTTCCATCTGCGTAAGTAACGAGTACTTTCCTCGCATCTTCAAGACCCGGAAAATTATTCGTAACGGATCTACCTACTACGGTCCCTACAGCCACTATCCATCCATGCAGGCCGTACTGGATCTAATCAAAAAGCTTTATCCCATCCGTACCTGCAAACTCAATCTTAGCCCCGAAAACATCCGTGCCGGCAAGTTCAGCGTATGTCTGGAATACCACATAAAGAACTGTAAAGGTCCATGTGTGGGACAACAATCACATGAGGAGTACATGAAAAATATCGGTGAAATCAAAGATATTTTAAAGGGAGACACACAGATTGTAAGTAATCTGTTGATGGAGGAAATGCAGGTGCTTGCTGCCGACATGAAATTTGAAGAGGCACAAAAAATAAAAGAGAAATATGATTTGATAGAGAACTATCGTTCCAAGAGCGAAGTGGTTAATTCCATCATTCATAATGTGGATGTATTCTCCATTGAAATGGAAGAAAATTCGGCCTATATCAATTATCTGCACATTACAAACGGATGCATCAATCAAGCTTTCACGTTCGAATACAAGAAGCGTCTGAACGAAACCAAAGAGGAACTCTTACAGTTGGGCATCGTTGAGATGCGCGAACGCTACAAAAGCACCTCTCCCGAAATCATCGTACCTTTCGAACTGGATATGGAGATGAACAATGTCACTGTCACCATTCCCCAACGAGGTGAAAAGAAGCATCTGCTGGACCTCTCTGTTATGAATGTGAAGCAGTATAAAGTGGATCGGTTAAAACAGGCCGAAAAATTGAATCCCGAGCAAAGAAGTGTGCGCCTGATGAAAGAAATACAAGACCAGCTACATATGAAAAAGATGCCGAACCACATCGAATGTTTCGACAACTCCAATATTCAAGGATCGGATGCTGTAGCTGCCTGCGTTGTCTTCAAGAAAGCGAAACCAAGCAAAAAAGACTACCGGAAATATATCATCAAAACGGTTACCGGGCCCGATGATTATGCCTCCATGAAAGAGGTAGTTCGCCGTCGGTACAGCCGTGCCATCGAAGAAGGTTCCCCCCTGCCCGACCTCATCATTACCGACGGTGGAAAGGGACAAATGGAAGTTGTAAGAGAAGTGATAGAGGACGAACTTCACCTGGATATTCCCATAGCCGGACTAGCCAAGGACCGCAAACACCGTACTTCGGAATTGCTCTATGGATTCCCTCCGCTGACCATTGGTGTAAAGCAAAGTACACCGTTGTTCCACCTGTTGGAAAATATACAGAATGAAGTACACCGTTTCGCCATCACCTTCCATCGGGACAAACGCAGCAAGAGTCAGGTTGCTTCTGCCTTGGACACTATCAAAGGAGTGGGTGAAAAAAGAAAGACCGCCTTACTGAAAACATTCAAAAGTGTGAGCCGCATCAAACAGGCATCACTGGAAGAAATTGCAGCCGTGGTAGGTGAAGCCGCCGCTAAAAATATCAAAGAAAGTCTTACAGAATAAAAGGGATTTTCTACCTTTGCATACATCCAACGTAGGGGCACGGTTTGCCTGCCCGAACCAACGGTCACAATCCCGGAAGCAATGCACAAAGCCCACTGCTTCCGGACGGACAGGCCCTACCCCTACAGAGTGAATGTATTCCCTATAAAAAAAAGAAATATGAGAGTAGTTATTCAACGAGTAAGCCATGCCTCTGTCACCATAGACGGAGTATGCAAATCGGCTATTAAAGAAGGATTTATGATATTAGTAGGCATTGAAGAAGCTGATACACAGGAAGATGCAGACTGGTTATGCAAAAAGATAATAGGATTGAGAGTCTTTGACGACGAGAATGGTGTCATGAATAAATCCATACTGGAAGCAGGTGGCAGCATATTGGTTATCAGCCAGTTCACTTTACACGCATCCACAAAAAAAGGAAACCGCCCCTCCTATATCCGTGCAGCCAAACACGATACAGCCATCCCCCTTTACAATTATTTCTGCCAGGAACTGAGCATCGGTTTAGGCAAAGAAGTAGGGACCGGAGAATTTGGAGCAGACATGAAAGTTGAACTTCTGAACAACGGGCCTGTTACTATATGTATGGACACTAAAAACAAGGAATAATGACACTGGAAGAAGCACAAAAAGAAGTGGACCGCTGGATTAAAACGTACGGTGTACGTTACTTCAGCGAACTGACCAATATGGCCGTTCTGACCGAAGAAGTCGGTGAATTAGCGCGCGTAATGGCACGCAAATATGGCGATCAATCTTTCAAGCAAGGCGAGAAAGACAATCTTGCCGATGAAATGGCAGACGTATTGTGGGTTCTCCTCTGCCTGGCCAACCAGACCGGAGTAGATCTGACCGAAGCCTTCCGTCAAAACTTGGAGAAGAAAACCAATAGAGATAAAGACAGACATAAAAACAATCCCAAATTATAAAGAATTATGGAACATAATCACGAATGCGGAGGTGTACATGAACATCATCATGACCACCATCATGAACAAGAACCCAGCAAGTACGAAGCCGCACTTGCCAAGTATAACACTCATTTGCACGATGAGGATGTGAAAGCAAAAACCGCCCGGCTCATCGAAGAACATGTAGCGGAAAACAATACTTTGGATGTGAAGAAATTCCTGTTCCACTGCATTGACCTGACTACCCTAAAATGTACCGACTCGGATGAAAGCGTAATGAAGTTCACCGGAAAAGTGAATGAGTTCGTTGACAAATATCCCGATCTGGATAATGTAGCCGCTATCTGCGTATATCCCAATATGGCGGAAGTTGTCAATGACACCCTGGAGGCAGACCATGTAAACATTGCCTGCGTATCGGGCGGTTTCCCCTCTTCCCAGACCTTTATCGAAGTCAAAGTGGCAGAAACCGCCATGGCACTTCACACAGGCGCCGATGAGATAGATATCGTTATCCCGGTAGGCAAATTCCTGAGTGGAGATTATGAAGGAATGTGCGATGAAATCGAAGAATTAAAGGCCGTATGCGGCGAGCACCACTTAAAAGTGATTCTGGAAACCGGAGCACTGGGCAGCGCTTCCAACATCAAAAAAGCATCCATTTTATCGATGTATTCCGGCGCAGATTTCATCAAGACTTCTACCGGTAAGGAGAACCCTGCCGCAACTCCCGAAGCAGCGTTGGTGATGTGCGAGGCTATCAAGGAATATTATATGGTAACAGGACGCAAAGTGGGATTCAAACCTGCCGGAGGAATCAATACCGTAAATGATGCCTTGATATACTACACCATCGTAAAAGAAGTGTTAGGTGAAGAGTGGTTGACCAATGAATTGTTCCGTTTGGGCACCAGCCGCCTAGCCAACCTGCTACTCTCAGAAATCACCGGTCAGGAAACCAAGTTCTTCTAAACAAGGAATCAGCTACCATTTAAATGACAGCTACTCCGGAATAAACCTACCTTACTGATTCCGATCATTTCTGGCGTGGCCCTCAATAAAATGTGGCTTGGACCCAAAAATAGTTTAGGCGTGGCCCTCAATACGATGAGGGCCACGCCTAATTTCATTTACATACGTATCTTGAACAATCGTACTATTTATCTCTTTCAATAACGTAATCTATGTAAGCAGCCAAAGCCTCTTTGACAGCCTGATCGGCAGACGGAGGAAGCAACGCCAGTGCTTTATTACGATAATCCATCATTGCTTGTCCGGCATATTCTATCCCCCCCTTCACCTTTGTATATTCGATGAAACGGGCTATTTCTTCATCCGAAGCATCCAGTGACTTGATGCGCAAGGCTAGTTTATGCATCTCTTCATCATCAAAAGTATTCAGCACATAAAGGGCCGGTAATGTCAACTTCCCTTCATGCATGTCGTTTCCGGTAGGTTTGCCTATCTCATCAGAAGAATAATAATCAAATATATCATCCTTTATCTGAAAAGCAATGCCGATCATCTCACCAAACAAGCGCGCATTTCTCACCATTTCATCGGATGCGTGAACCGAAATGGCTCCTGCTTCCGCACTGGCCGTGAACAACGCAGCTGTCTTTTTACGAATGACATCATAGTACACTTCTTCCGAAAATTCAGAAGCATTAATATTTGCCAGTTGAATAATCTCGCCTTCAGATAAGTTCTGTCCCAAACAGGCCACCAGATCTACAATCGTAATCTCACGGGTCATGGCAGAGTGCTTCAGGCTGGTTGCCAACATATAGTCACCTACCAGAACCGACACCTTATTATTATAGATCGCATTTACCGAAGACTGCCCGCGACGCTTGTCACTCTCGTCCACCACATCATCGTGCACCAGACTGGCGGTATGAAGCAGTTCCAGCGAAAGAGCCGCATGAAGCGTAGAATGATTGATTTCACCGAATAATTTAGCAATCAACAATGCCAATATGGGACGCATCATCTTGCCATTCCTCTGCTTAATATAGGCTAGCACCTCACTAAGTAAAGAATTGGAACTTTGGAGCGAAGAGTCAAACAAACTTCTAAATTCTTCAAACTCCTTGTCAATAGGCAATTTGATTTGCTTTAATTTGTCCATGCAGGTTAATTTGTGCACAAAAGTAGTAATAAAAGACGGAATACCGTATTTTTTTGTACTTTTACAATGAAAAAACTAAAGATTTTTAAGAATGGACAAACTTTTTCTATTAGATGCTTATGCATTAATATACCGTGCGTACTATGCTTTCATCAAAAGTCCGCGCATCAACTCTAAAGGTTTCAACACTTCAGCAGTGCTGGGTTTTGTCAATACACTGGAAGAAGTCTTGAAAAAAGAAAACCCTACGCATATCGGTGTCGCATTCGATCCTGCCGGACCTACTTTCCGGCACGAAGCATATGAGCAGTACAAAGCACAACGGGAAGAAACCCCCGAAGTTATCCGTTTGTCCGTACCTGTTATAAAGGAGATTATCCGGGCTTACCGCATTCCTATTCTGGAAGTGCCGGGATACGAAGCCGATGACGTGATAGGCACACTGGCCACCGAGGCAGGCAAACAGGGTATCACCACCTATATGATGACACCGGACAAAGATTACGGCCAGCTGGTAGGCGGGAATGTGTTTATGTACCGGCCCAAGCATACAGGCGGATTCGAAGTCATGGGTATAGAAGAGATCAAAGCCAAATTCGATATCCAGTCACCCGCACAAGTTATTGATATGCTGGGGCTGATGGGTGACACATCCGATAATATCCCCGGTTGTCCCGGCGTGGGTGAGAAAACGGCACAAAAGTTAATCGCGCAATATGGCAGTATCGAAAACCTCCTCTCTCACTGCGATGAACTGAAGGGTGCACTGAAAACCAAAGTGGAGACTAACCGGGAAATGATTGAATTCTCCAAATTCCTGGCTACCATCAAGACCGACGTCCCCATTACCCTGAACATGGAAGAACTGAAACGGGAGAAACCGAACGAAGAGGAACTCCGGAAGATTTTTGAAGAGATGGAGTTCCGCACACTCATCGACCGTGTTTTCAATCGGGACAAAAAATCCGCAACCTCCTCCCCTACCCCAAAGTCTCAACCCAGTGCGCAAGGTTCCCTTTTTGGTGACCAGCCCTCATTGTTCGACCAACCGGATGCCACTGCCGGACGAACCGCTTCACAACCCTCCATGCAAGGCGATCTCTTTGCAGAATTTACCGATGGAGGGACGGAAAGCGAGAAATATTCAAATCTCGCACGTTTAGAAAGCTTAAAATACGACTATCAACTAGTTGATACAGAGGAAAAAAGATCTGAATTATTACAAAACTTGCTTACAAAAGAAATTTTCAGTCTGGACACGGAAACCACAGGAACTGATCCTATCACCGCAGAACTGGTAGGAATGAGTTTCAGCTATGCCGAAAACCAGGCATTTTATGTCCCTGTTCCTGCCGATCGGGCCGAAGCGCAAAAAATAGTTAATGAATTCCGGCCGGCCTTCGAAAAGGAAGGAGTATTGAAAGTCGGACAAAATATCAAGTATGACATGTTGGTACTGGGCAACTACGGAGCAGAAGTCCGTGGTCCTCTGTTCGACACCATGGTAGCACATTACGTATTGCAACCGGAGTTGCGCCATAACATGGACTACCTGGCCGAAATCTATTTGCATTATCAGACTATCCACATCGAGGAACTGATAGGTCCCAAAGGCAAAGGACAGAAAAATATGCGTGACCTTTCGCCCGAAGCTATATATAAGTACGCGTGCGAGGATGCCGATGTCACATTGAAGTTAAAAAACATTCTGGAACAGGAACTGAAAACCAATGAAGCGGAAAAACTTTTCTACGAAATAGAAATGCCACTGGTGCCTGTGCTTGCTTACATGGAACGCAACGGCGTGCGTGTAGATACCGAAGCCCTGAAACAGACTTCGGAACATTTCACCGCCCGCATGAACCAGATAGAGGAAGAGGTACACCAACTGGCAGGTACCGACTTTAATATTGCCTCTCCCAAACAGGTGGGCGAAGTGTTGTTCGACCAATTGCGCATCGTGGAAAAAGCCAAGAAGACCAAGACCGGGCAATATGTCACCAGTGAGGAAGTCTTGGAAAGCCTGCGCGGTAAACACGAGATAGTAGGCAAAATACTGGAACACCGCGGACTGAAAAAACTACTCGGCACTTATATCGACGCCCTTCCGCTGCTGATTAACAAGGAAACAGGTAAAATCCATACCTCGTTCAATCAAACCGTCACAGCTACCGGACGATTGAGCTCCAGTAACCCGAACTTGCAGAATATTCCTATCCGCAACGAAGACGGTAAAGAAATCCGTAAGGCTTTCATCCCCGATGATGGTTGCGAGTTCTTCTCTGCCGACTATTCACAGATTGAACTCCGCATCATGGCGCACCTCAGTGGGGATGCCAATATGGTAGAGGCTTTCAAGGAAGGCGATGATATTCATGCGGCTACCGCATCAAAAGTCTATAAGATAGGCATAGACGAAGTTAGCCGCGAGCAACGCAGCAAAGCGAAGACAGCGAATTTCGGCATCATTTACGGTATCAGCGTATTCGGATTGGCAGAACGTATGAATGTGGACCGTAAAGAGGCAAAGGAACTGATAGATGGATATTTCGAAACCTATCCCCAGATAAAGGAATATATGGACAAAAGTATCGACATTGCCCGCCAGCAAGGATATATTGAAACCATATTCGGCCGTAAACGCTATCTTCCTGATATCAATTCCAGAAATTCGGTGGTGCGCGGCTATGCCGAAAGAAATGCCATCAACGCCCCCATCCAGGGAAGTGCCGCCGATATTATAAAGGTAGCCATGGTACGCATATACCAACGCTTTCAATCTGAAAGTATAAAGTCCAAAATGATACTTCAGGTACATGATGAATTAAACTTCAGCGTGGTGCCCGAAGAAAAGGAAAAAGTACAGAAGATTGTTATTGAAGAGATGGAAAACGCTTACCGCATGCAAGTGCCTTTACGGGCAGACTGCGGTTGGGGAAACAACTGGCTGGAAGCGCATTAAAGTATAGTGACTCTACCGTCTTAAAACGCGTAAAACAGTATATTACAATTATTTAAGCGAAACACATTGCATAATCTCCCTCTTACAAAGAGGGATTCAAAGGGGATGTTCTCTCCGGCATGGTTCAGCATAGTTAAAAACCTGCCTGAGAGAACATCCCCCTGCTTCTTTTATAAGGAGCAGGCTGCGCATCCCATTCTTATTTCAACAGACTTCCCATCCACTCCTCACACGGCAAAAACAGACAACTGTAACAATCAGCAACCATACAATACTTAATATTTGTTTATTTAGTGACATTTTGCAAAAATATCATCTTTTTCTTGCAGATATGTTAGGAGATTCAATTTTCTTTCGTACAT
The DNA here is from genome assembly GCA_963651205.1 of Bacteroidaceae bacterium. GTDB lineage: Bacteria > Bacteroidota > Bacteroidia > Bacteroidales > Bacteroidaceae > Phocaeicola. Next base: position 12,937 of record CAVJPC010000087.1, on the reverse strand, counting down.
TTGCACCGCTTTTGAGAACAATATGAAAGTAACAATCTAATATATTAATATCATGAAAAAGGTCAATTTTTTGAAAGGAATGCTCGTTGTAGCAATTTTATTTATTGCTAACCTTACAGTTTTTGCAGGAAATCCGGGTGACAACCTGATTTACAATGCAGAAGAAGTGAATGGAGTAGTTGTTTCGGAAACGATTTTTAAAATGGAGGGCAGCATGCTTACTAATTACATGAAGCACAATTACAAGTATGATGCCAGCAGCCAACGCACTGAAGACGAGGCACAAAAGTGGAACAGTAGCAAGAACCGCTGGGAAAATGACCTCTGCATCCGTTATACTTATGGAAACAAAAGTATGACTACCGAATATTACAAATGGAACTCTAAAAAGAAAGAATATATATTAGTACCTGAAATGACCGTAACTATGGACAGATAAATCTATTCTAACAATCTAACACTTTTCATAAAACTCTACGAAAGGGCAACCGTGATGGCTGCTCTTTTTGTGCATTAAAAAGCCAATTCTGACTTCAATATGAAGTCTGATAAAAAAAGAATGGTTATCTTTGCAGGCAAATAGATAGATAATAATCAAAAAAACAAATAGATAATGGCTTTACAATGTGGTATTGTCGGTCTTCCGAACGTAGGAAAATCGACCCTTTTCAACTGTTTATCGAACGCTAAGGCTCAAGCAGCCAACTTCCCTTTTTGTACCATCGAACCGAATGTAGGTGTTATTACCGTTCCCGATGAACGCCTGACCAAACTTGCCGAACTGGTTCATCCGGGACGCATCGTTCCTACCACTGTAGAAATTGTTGACATTGCCGGACTGGTGAAAGGTGCCAGCAAAGGTGAAGGACTGGGTAACAAGTTCCTGGCAAATATTCGTGAAACCGATGCTATTCTGCACGTACTGCGTTGCTTTGACGATGAAAACGTGACTCATGTAGACGGCAGCGTAGACCCGGTTCGCGACAAAGAAATTATTGACACCGAACTCCAGTTAAAAGATCTGGAAACCATTGAAAGCCGTATACAGAAAGTACAGAAACAGGCACAGACAGGCGGTGACAAACTAGCTAAACAAATGTACGATGTACTTGTTAAATATAGAGACGCACTGGAACAAGGAAAGTCTGCACGTACCGTACAATTTGATAGCAAGGACGAGCAGAAAATTGCCAAAGAACTGTTCCTGCTGACCAGCAAACCGGTGATGTACGTATGCAACGTAGACGAAGCAAGCGCCGTATCCGGCAATAAATATGTAGAACAAGTACGCGAAGCCGTAAAAGAAGAGAATGCCGAAATTCTGGTTGTGGCCGCCAAGACCGAAGCCGATATCGCAGAACTCGAAACCTACGAAGACCGCCAGATGTTCCTTCAGGAAGTCGGCTTGGAAGAATCAGGTGTGAACCGTCTGATTAAATCAGCTTACCAATTGCTGGAACTCGAAACCTTCATCACTGCCGGAGAAATGGAAGTGAAAGCCTGGACTTACCGCAAGGGATGGAAAGCTCCCCAATGTGCAGGCGTAATCCACACCGATTTCGAAAAAGGATTTATCCGTGCCGAGGTGATCAAGTACGAGGACTACATTAAATATGGTTCGGAAGCTGCTGTAAAAGAAGCCGGAAAGATGGGCGTAGAAGGAAAAGAATACGTGGTGCAGGACGGTGACATCATGCACTTCCGTTTCAATGTATAAACGAAAACAGTAGGGCTGCATGGATGCAAAAGTAGCTGTTTGTCCGCAGGTTTTCCCTTTAAGAAGCTGCTTTTTCTACACATTGTGTTAACATTTACCGCAGGGGCAAGGTTTGCCTCATAGCTGTCAAGCTAAGAGATAAATCACGCTCTCGTCCACTGTAGGGGCGCATTGAATGCGCCCGATAACATTCTGAAAGATGTATTTGTGGATGCATTCGGGCGGAAGCATTCCGCCCCTACAGTGGGTGGAAACGACATTTGCCGGATTAGCTTGACAGCTATGAGGGTTTGCCTGCCCGAACCAACGGTCACGACTTTGGGAGTAATACATAAAGCGAACCGTTTTCGGGCGGGCAAACCCCGCCCCTACAATGGATGCGCTATTTGAAATGTAAAATAATGTGTGGAAGAAATAGTTTCATAAGGGGGAAGATGACGCAACGACAAACTACCCTCGCTCCTATTGCTCTACAGCAAAATACAACTAATATGGAAAAATATCTAATCGTGGGAACCGGCGGCGTTGGAGGAAGCATCGCCGGTTTTCTTGCTCTAGCAGGAAAAGATGTAACGTGCATTGCCCGTGGCAAGCACCTGGAAGCCATTCGTGAAAAAGGACTCCACCTGAGATCGGACTTGAAAGGCAGTCATTTTTTGCCCGTACAAACCTGTACTGCCGAGGAGTATAACGAGAAAGCAGACGTAATCTTCGTATGCGTGAAAGGTTATTCCCTGGACTCCGTCAAGGACCTTCTGGAAAAAGCTTCACACAAGGATACACTGGTTATCCCCATCCTGAATGTTTACGGTACAGGCCCCCGAATCGGACAACTTGTTCCACGTGTAACGGTGCTCGACGGATGCATTTACATTGTAGGTTTCGTTTCCGGCCCGGGTGAGATTACACAAATGGGCAAGATATTCCGACTGGTATTCGGCGCACATCCCGAACAGGGTGTGGCCCCTGAACGACTGGAAGCTATTGCTGAGGTGCTGAGAAAAACAGGCATCAAAGTCGATATCTCGGACGATATCAACCGTGATACCTTCATCAAATGGTCTTTCATCTCGGCTATGGCTTGTACAGGAGCTTTCCATGATGTACCGATGGGCCCTCTGCAACATCCCGGAGCAGAACGCGACACCTTTATCGGTCTGTCCGGAGAAAGCTCGGAAATAGGCCGCAAAATGGGAATTGTCTATGCGGAAGATCCGATAGAATACAATTTGAAGGTGATTGACAAACTGGACCCGGACAGTACCGCTTCCATGCAGAAGGATATCGCCAAAGGGCATGAGTCCGAAATACAAGGATTGCTGTTCGATATGATTGCACTGGGTGAGAAAATGGGTGTGGACATGCCCGTCTATCGCAAAGTGGCGCAAAAATTCGAAGCTATCCGTCCAAAGGTTTGACCGTGGTTATCGGGGTTCGCCCCATAGCCGTCAAGCTAAAGACAACATCCACTTATAGGGGCAGATTGAATCTGCCCGATAACACTCTGAAAGGTGGATTTGTGGATGCATTCGGGCGGAAGCATTCCGCCCCTACAGTGGATGAGAACGCTATTTACCACCTTAGCTTGGCAGCTAAGACATTTAATGCGCCCCTACGGTGAAAGACCTGCAATGGTTTGCCCGGATGACTTTAAACAATAACTAACTAAAGAATATGAATTCATTACTAACCATCCTTTGGAACCCCGATATAGAAATCTTTTCCATTTTCGGTATTTCCATCCGTTACTATTCCGTGTTATTCGTAGCAGGGCTTTCACTGGCCTACTGGGTGATTTACAAGCTCTATCAAGATCAGAAAATCCCTTACGAAAAGTTTGACTCCCTGTTCATCTACTGCCTGTTGGGTATTGTTCTCGGCGCCCGTCTGGGACACTGCCTGTTCTATGAACCGGGTTACTGGCTCTCCCACCCCGTAGAAATGCTGCTTCCCATCAAGATTACTGATTCCGGCATAAAATGGACCGGTTATCAAGGCCTTGCCAGCCACGGAGGAACCATCGGCCTGATGCTTGCCCTGTGGATCTACTCACGCCGTGTAAAGCTGAATTTCCTTACCGTACTCGATAATATTGCCATCGCCACCCCGCTGGCAGGTTGTTTTATCCGTCTGGGCAACCTGATGAACGGCGAAATAGTGGGGACAGTAACCAATGTTCCCTGGGCATTTATCTTTCCGCACGAGGATATGCAGCCCCGCCACCCGGCACAGCTTTATGAAGCCATCGCCTACCTTCTGATCTTCGTGGCAGGTCTGCTACTGTACAAAAAGTACAAAACCACGTTGCGTCCCGGTTTCTACTTTGGCTACTGCCTCACCACCATTTTTACTTTCCGATTCTTCATCGAGTTTCTGAAAGCCAGTCAGGAAACTTTCGAAGACAGTATGATGCTGAACATGGGCCAATGGCTCAGCATTCCGTTCATTATCATCGGAATTTATTGCATGAAACAATCATTTAAACCCACCACATAACCAATGAAACATATTATTGACATTGAAACCTGGGAGCGCCGGGACAATTACAATTTCTTCCGCAACTTCCATAACTCATGGATATCCATTACCAGCGAAGTAGATTGCACCGAAGCATTTCCGGCTGCAAAGACCGCCAGACGTTCTTTTTTCCTGTATTATCTGTACGCCGTACTGCGTGCCGCCAATGAAGTGAAGGAATTTCGTTTCCGCACGGACAAAAACGGACAAGTGGTCTACCATGACCAGGTGGATATCATCACACCTATTGCCGTACCCGGCAAGACTTTCTACACCGTCCGCATCCCTTACCACGAGGATTTTGAGCGTTTTTATGCCGAGGCATACCACATCGTCCATCATATTCCCGAAGACGGCGACCCGTATGGAGCCGAAAAAGCGATTACAGAGCAAGGTGATTTTGACATCATCCAACTGAGTGCCACGCCTCAGCTTTATTTCACTTCGCTCACTTACACGCAAATGGCTCCCGACCATCCACTGGACTATCCGCTGATGAATGCCGGCAAAGTAGTGCCACGCGAAGGAAGATTGGTTATGCCCATCGCTTTTACCGTAAGCCATGCTTTTGTAGACGGAGCGCACATAGGGCAACTCTTTCAAAAAATAGAAATGATACTGAAAGAGCTGGCTCAATAAATAGAAGCTAAAAAGTACGAACATTTGTTTGTAAAAGCAGCGGAAAGAGCGTATCTTTGTTTACACTAGTTCAAAGTGGACTCATAAATAAACTGAATTATGGAATATGTATCATCAGATATGAAGTTGTTGCCATACGGCATGATGAATTTCGAAGATATTCGTCTTGACAATTATTATTACGTGGACAAGACTTCGTTTATCCCTTTAATAGAACGTTCGGACCGGTATTTCTTCTTTATCCGTCCACGTCGTTTCGGCAAGAGTCTGACACTGAACATGCTGCAACACTATTATGATGTGCGTACCCGTGACAAGTTTGATGCCCTGTTTGGCGACCTCTACATAGGGAAGCATCCCACAGATGACCGTAATAGTTACCTGGTGCTGTATCTCAACTTTTCCGGCATTAACGGCGAATTGCACAATTACCGCGCAGGACTTGATGCGCATTGTGGCATTACTTTTGAAAACTTCTGCAAGATATATGCTGAATATCTGCCGCAAGATACATTAGAAGGATTGTGTGCGGCAAAGGGAGCAGTGGAGCAATTGGACTTTCTCTATCAGGTATGTGCCCGTGCAGGCCAGAAGATATATCTCTTCATTGATGAGTATGACCACTTCACGAATGCCATCCTCTCCGATGCCGACAGTCTGCGCCGATATACCGAAGAGACGCACAAGGAAGGTTATCTACGCACCTTTTTTAACAAGGTGAAAGCCGGAACTTATTCCAGCATCAAGCGTTGCTTTATCACCGGTGTAAGCCCCGTGACGATGGACGACCTGACCAGCGGCTTCAACATCGGTACCAACTACTCTCTCTCATCGAAATTTAACCAAATGATGGGGTTTACCGAAGCCGAGGTACGCGAAATGCTGGCTTATTATTCTACCAAAATCTCTTTCAATCATACCATCGATGAGTTGATAGAGCTGATGAAACCATGGTATGACAACTACTGCTTTGCACAGGAGTGCTGTGGAGAAACTACGCTATACAATTCCAATATGGTGCTTTATTTTGTCAAAAACTATATAGACAATAATGGCAGAGTACCGAGAAATATGATAGAAAGCAATATTCGCATCGATTACGAAAAATTGCGTATGCTCATCCGCAAGGACAAGGAGTTTGCGCACGATGCCTCCGCCATACAGACCTTAGTGAGCCAAGGTTACATTACCGGCGAGTTAAAAGAAAGCTTTCCGGCTGCCAACATTGTGGATTCCGACAATTTCGTGAGCCTGCTCTATTATTTCGGTATGCTTACTATCAGCGGAATGTATAAGGGAAAGACCAAACTTACTATTCCCAACCAGGTGGTGCAGGAGCAGCTCTACACCTATCTGCTGAACACGTACAATGAAGCCGACCTCAGTTTCAGCAACCATGAGAAAGACGAGCTTGCTTCGGCTTTAGCCTACGACGGTGCATGGCAATCTTACTTCGGCTATATAGCGGACTGTCTGAAGCGTTATGCCTCGCAACGCGACAAGCAGAAAGGCGAGTTTTTCGTACATGGTTTCACTCTTGCCATGACGGCTCAGAACCGCTTCTACCGTCCCATCTCCGAGGCAGACACTCAAGCCGGATATGCTGACATTTTCCTGTGCCCTTTGCTGGATATCTATCCTGATATGCAACACAGCTACATCATCGAATTGAAGTATGCCAAGTACAAAGATCCCGAAGACCGTGTGGAGGAACTTCGGAAAGAGGGTATCGCCCAGGCTAATCGGTATGCAGATACCGATACGGTGCAGAATGCCGTGGGCAGCACGCAGCTACACAAGATTGTTGTGGTGTATAAAGGAATGGAAATGAGGGTGTGCGAGGAAATATAATTCTCTCTGCAATATTTATAAAGCAAACATTGGTATCAAGGCACACGAAAACAAAGATAGCTTTTATGGACTGTGAAGATATAATGAACGCGAAATGAATCAATCCAATAAAAATGGACCGATAGATGCTTAAAGTATATAGTTACGTTTTAGAAAAAGCCGGGCGGCAGAATGCTTTTTTACACGTACTCACGTGCGAGACTACACATACGTATACGTAGCCTTATACATACATACGTGTAGCTTTATACATGCGTATGTGCAGGCACTTGCCCCCAGTCACTGATTCCTTGTCTTTTTCGAAAAGCCTTAATTCTTTCCTGAAAAGACAAGAACGTTTTAAAAAAGAACAAGACGTCTCACTTGAAAGGACTATATCTTTCGGTCTATGCAATAGTAATGTGTGAGGCTGCACATTCAATCTCCATCAAGAAAAATAGCTGAAGGGAGTTGTTGTAAAACTCTTTTCAACTGCCGGTCCAAGTCCTTTCGGCCGCCCTTTCAATCTTCCCCTCTGAAAGGGAAAGATGGTGCATGATCCGGCAGAACTTGTATCAGGATTCTGAATACTCCGGTGGGAAAAGATGTAGCTTTTCGGGGCCGGACAAGCTTAGCATGTATGTTGCACAAGCCTAGCATGTTTGCTGCACAAGGCAGGCTTGTACAATGGTACAGGGCGGATGAAAGGAATATACATCCCACCAACTATCCGGTGGGTTGTAAGAAGCTATATATTGTGGTGAAAGGATGAATCATTGCATCATGCAAGCGGAAGATGAATTTCCGGATAGCCTTCCCCCATAGTTTGTCGGGTGAGCCAAAAATGCAGCACTCTTTTATTATCATATTGATACTTTTCTTGCCGTTTTTCGCGTTATAAACGGAAAAGAGAGGAATTATACCTATAAGAGAAGAAATAACCGGAAAAGAAAAACAATCAGTCAAAATGCCGACACACGAGAATATGATGAAAATGGATAGCAGTATTCTTGTGCAGAATAAGTGGTTCTCGCGCGTCGGCACTATCATTTTGACAGATTGCTAGTTTAGTTTTTGTTGTGTTCTGAAAGGCGCTTTATCATTTAAAACTTATAGCCTATACCGGCAGAAAATGTGTGTTTAAGTGATAAAGAGGCGCAGACAGATATTCTTTCTTTGAATAATTTATTCCTGTTTGCATTCCCTTTATAGAATCAGAAACTTGATAATAGCACATGCTGGTTCCCATTAATACAATCGGATGCGAAAATTCACCATTTACCAATGATATTTTATTCTAAAAATTCCACCTTTGAAATAGTTCCAACACCATGAATTATCTTCCATTACTGAAACATTATCGTCATTACTAAATAAATGGCAAAATGCTTGAAAAAGCTCTGTGATATCTGAAAGAATATATTTTCCCTCTGTCTAAATCACTGATATAAAATGCCATCCAAAGAAATATAAAAGCAAAGCAATCATACAGTCTGGATGACATTACAATAATTCTTATTTCTTCAATAAACTTTCAGGAATAAACATAGCCGTAAGCACTCCACTACTTACCGTATAAACTTCATATCCTTTTGAATTTTTCAGCTGATCATTCTTTATTATAGGATCGACATAATTCAAATTCAATGTACCTAAATCATCAGAAGTTTCAGTTGTAGTTACTTTTAATGTATAAGAATGTGAAGTTTTATTCGACACATTAAATCCAAGTTTTATAGGAAATTTTCCAATGGAATCAACTGAGAAATTTGCGCTACCTGCAAATTCTTCACCGATTTGAATGGTTTTTTCTACTGTTGTAGCAGGATCATACTCATAAGCAAAAATCGTAATGGTGATAGACTGGCTGGAAAGATCCCAGGGAGCAGTGAATAATTCACTCTTTATTTTAGCATTCTCAGGGTAAATCCATTTAGCCATAAGATCATTTTTACTTGCTGAATATATATATTTAGAATGTCTAAAACCTGTACTATGGATATAATTGACATGTATTTTTTTCAAAGCAAAAACATCTCTAGCTTTTACAGGACAAATAAGACGTTGAGTTTTAGTCCCACTGGGTGTCCCTATATAGATATCAAAATAAAATTCAAAACTACCATCTGTCCACAAATTATCATAGATTTCCTGCACACTCATTGATGCCTTTTTTTTAGTAAAATCTGTTTTAAATTTAGGTTCTCCATCTGTAGAAAGCCTATCCAAATAGGATGGTTCAATTTTAAACTTCAGCAGTTTCTCCCTAATATAAATATCCAAAACACCTCTTGAAGCATTTGCTTTATTCATATTGTAATAAATATAATCTCGTTGACAGGCATTAGGTACCTTTTCATTCCATGCCTGTATCAATTTAGGATCTAGTTCAGACGGTTTCAAATAATTCTCTGTTTCATCCGGCTCAACATTTTGGTCATAATGATTCCCTCTTGACTGAAGTGATTCAGCTTTAAAAACATCATCAACAAATTCATAATTCACTTCTCCCGATCTAGACTTTTGCCCGGTAACCTTCATACGCTCATTATTCTTAACAACGAGAACTGGGAATCCTGGTATTTCGCCAGATTTTAGAGTTACGACTGAATCTCCATTGGCATATAATACATTGCCTGTTCCTTTCAAAGTATAACTAACTGGTACTTCGTTATCACTAATATCCCAAGTATCAGCATTAAAATCTGAAACAAATGTAAGATCAGGGATTAAAATATTCAGCAAAGGAAGGGTGTTTTCAATCTTCGATAATTCCGTTTCATCCTCGCAATAAGAAAGCAATACCTCTCTAAAAGTCTTATCATTCGAAACTATCTTATCCTTTACCAAAGGATAGAAAACATCATAGTCTCTATCAAATTGTCTAACACCTTCGTCCTTTAGGAAGCGTCTGATGTTTATATCGTTATAAACCGCCTTTGAAAGTAACTTTGCAAAATCCTTTTGTGCCTCACTCACGTCCATTTTAGCAGATTCAACGACCGGCTGGTTCTCCTTTGAAGATGGTGACACTTCATCTATTTCACTTGTACAAGAAAATAAAGCAGACACCAATATAAGCGATAAAAATTTTCTTTTCATTTTTATTAATGTAATAAAATCGTTTCTGATTCGTTTTAATTAAAAAATTCCATTTTCTCCAAAAAACTTCTACTAAGAAGTACAGTTTCATCTTTTTCTACATATCTTTATCGCCTCCTTTCTACTTAAAGTAAGGAAAAGGTGGATACTACTATCATTTAGCGGTGAGCATAGTTATCCACCTTCTATTTTTATTTATTTCCCTAACTTAAACCTCCTTGAATACTTACAAAGTAGGAAACTACTTATAAAATACCAAAGAAGCAAACTCATTAATAGATTATCAATGTTTTTTTTGTCTTATAAGATGCTGGTCTAAAGACGGACAGTATATATAGTTACCATTGTCTATCAGTTCGAATGTCATTATCATTCCATTAGTACATTCTCCTTTAGCCTTATTTTCATCAACAAAGTAATAAGTTCCTTTGTACATATTATAAACTTCATAGCCATCAATTCCAATGGTAACAGTAAATTCTTTTTTAGTAAAGTGCAAAACCCAACTACCTCTTTCCCTATATTTTTCAGGGACTCCTATCTGATTTTGTTTAACTTTTGCTGCCCAAGTAGTATTTGACAACTGGGCATGATGAATATCATCACTACAATAAGTGAATGTGAGTAAGAACATTAATAGAATTGCAATAACATAACTTGCTTTCATAATTGTATCTTTTTAACTGTAATATAAAATTTCAAGAATGATATAATAGATTTAATTCATCTTCCATCTTTTTTCTTTTATTCATTTTATTATTCCAAGACAATCTCCCCCTGTATTTCCTCAGTCGGAGAAGTTATTTGAATAGAATATGGATAACCATCTGATTCTTGAATAACTGTAGTACGTCCTTCATAAATAATGGTTTGTTGCTCTTTTACCACTTCATTACCATCCTTATCTATTATAGTAATGTCAGCATCATCTAATGAGAATTGAAATGTGAGATACAGACAATCGTTTATATTTTCAGCTTGTATAGAAGGATCAAAAGGACTTCTACGCATAATCTCTTGATCAGCTTGACAACGTGCATGAGGTCTCTTCCTATGACGCTCCGAAGCAAATACTCCCAAACTCAAAGAAACTAAAAATAGTACCAATAATAACTTTGCTTTCATAAATCTTTTTGTTTTAAAATGATGCTGCAAAGTTATAGGGAAAAGACAAGGCACACAACTATTTGCTGTGACATTTAACTTCTACAAACCACTGATAAACAAGCAATTGCAATTTACAACTCTGACATCTTCACTTTTAAGCGCGATTTCCGTTTGTTGAGTGCCACAGTATCAGTATGTCCGAGGCATAAAGCAATAACCAGCGAAGGGATACCAGCCTCTTGCAGGCAAAGACATAATAAGTCATCCTCCGTCAATTGAGAATATTGTATTTGCAAAGGGGAAATATAGTCAGCATATATCTCAAATACCGTTTTCTTTAGTTTTTCACAGTCAGAGTTTGTCATTACTTTCCGTGCCTTTTTATCCACTTCCTGCTGTTCATACAAAGAATCAACCTTTTTATATATGGAAGTTCGCTGGAACAGCCATGTGCGGAGTGTCAACTTTTCTTGCCTCAATTGAGCTATTAATTGCTCTTTTTTAGCGATTTCATCGAGATTTTGGCTCTCCTTTTCTTGCAATAACGCAAGGCTGGATTCATTTTCTTTTATACGCTGCTGCATGACACTCAGTTTTTCATTGGCATGTTGCAGCGACTGCTCATAGAGTGCCTGCTGACTATTTTTTCGATCAATCCGATGTTGGTAAATCAAGATGAGTACAAAGCAAACTACTATAGCCATACAAACAATCCATCCTATTATTCTTCTCGATTTTATCTGCTCATCCTTTACCTCCAGTTCCGTTTGATGCTTATAGACCAGATGCTGCACTTCAGTCAATACTTCACTAGCATCTAATGAGTCCTGAACCATCACAAAAGTATCCAAATAATGATAGGCAGACCGGAAATTCCCCAATTCGGCTTCCATAACGGCAAGCGACCAATAAGATATTGCCTGAGATTTAGACAGAAGCAGACTCTTCTCTAAATAATACCTGGCTGAATCATATTGTTCCAAATCAACATACAAAGCACCCATATTATAGAAATAGCCACTAAATGTTTTATGTTCATCAGATACATATTGCAAAACTTTACGTGCATAAACTACAGCAGAATCTATTTTATCTAATTGTTCATAATCCAAACTCAAGCTGTGCCAGGAAGTAACCATCATGTTCATATCTTTAGACAATACTGCATACTCCACAGCTTTACGCTGATAAGCAATGGAAGAATCCTGCAAGCCTCTCATGGTATATATATATCCGATGTTATGATAGGCAATAGCAGTATCTTTAGCATTAAAAGAATAAAGTAGAGACTTATTCTGCATTTCCAATGCTTTGTCATACAAACCGCAATCTCCATACCATACACCCAGAGCACTATAAATCAACCCCCTATATTTTGTATCTTCGGGATAATTTTGCAACACTTCCAACGCTTTCAGATTATTCTCTATCGCCGCCTTTTCATCGTTCATCTGAGCCAATAACCGCCCTTTATAAAGTAAAGCCACAGCCATTTCTTTATCACCATCTTCATAATAATCCAACGCAAAATCCAATAATGAATCACAAGGTAATAAGGGTAATGCATTTTTATCCGTAGCCTCAGCCAGCAGCAAGGCATAATACGCCCTGTCTACTTCCGGCATTTCTTCTACAGCAGATAGATTCTTTAAAACAGTCAATGCACTATCCGGCCTCACTTCTAACAATGAATGCACCTGATGCAACAGTGGATTGGAAGAATGACGGTTACAGCCAAACAAGCAAACAGCCAGTAAACCTATGATATTTAAGTTCCAAATAAATGAGCGCATAGCAATTTTGTCTTTAGTTTTCCACGGACAAAGATAGCAAAGATGCGGGTGTGAAAAAAATAAATACAGTTATCTTTTCACTTTAGTGAGGAGAGGATGTTGCAGTCTGGAGACTTAAAAATACTTGTATTTGCTTTCTGTTCTAAACAAATTAATATATTTGTAGAAAAATAGAGCTAAGAGCCTGTTTAAATTTTATTTAGCAGCATCCTAATCGATGCCAGTTTTACCA
>CAVJPC010000086.1:0-2000 GCA_963651205.1 Bacteroidaceae bacterium | reverse complement strand
TTATATGATCGTTCTTTTCTTTACTAACACTTCATAACGCGTTAATAGTCTCTTCATCCAATCCGGTATATTTAATAATCGAAGCCAGATCGATACCGCCCTTTTTCATATTGGATGCAACAAGGATCACCCCCTCAGCCTTCCCTTTAGCTTCTCCTTCAGCTTGCCCCTTCTCTCTACTGATACGTTCAGCCGAAGCGATCGTATTATAGTAATCGCGGTAAGCTTTCAGCGACTCATCATAGCAATAGCGTTCCTCGGGAGTCATATTCTCCACATTCGCTACTTCCAATAATTTCTTGAAGACAGCTTTCCTGGCTTCAAAGGGCATTCTTTCTAATGTTTCCATATGCTTTAGTAAATAAATCCAACAATCAAAATCTGTCTCACATTCATCTTCCTCCAAATCAAAATAAGGTAATGACAAATAGATCTGACGTAACTTATCATTCATCAATAAGCCGCTTTCGCGATCAGAGAGCACAATATCCGTTCGGAACTTTGACAAATTCGGTAATCTGAAATTCATAAAGTAGATTCCGTACACGGGGCATATTGCATAATTCCAATTCTGGCCTCGTTTTCCCTGTTCATTCATCATACGGCAAAGATAATATAAACCACGATCGAAGAAATAATCCTGACACTGGTTCTGGATCTCAACAATAAAACAGGTTCCGTCAGAACTCCGACACAAGATATCGAAGATGACCACTCTTCCTGGCAATGATTCGGGAACAAGCTCCTTATTCATAAAGGAGATATCTCTCACTTGCCGCTCGCCAATCAATAGATCGTTCAGAAACTCGATTAGCAACTCTTTGTTCACTTCCTGACCGAACAGCTTCTTGAAGCCGACATCGGTAAAGGGATTCAAAAATTTTCCCATAACTAAGGATTTTATTGGTTGTGCAACCTACTAGCAGGCTACAAGGCAAAGATATTACTTTTTTTGATTTCTCCTATTGAATATTGAAGGATTTAATCTAAGTTTTTCTACCCTATAACCTATCCCCCGTCCCCCTAAAGGGTACCCCCGCCTGCGATATAGGGTGTTGCACGCCACCCTAAAGGGTAAAACACTGTAAAACAGAGATAAACAAACAAGAAGGACACAAAAGGACAAAAAGGACACCGCCACTTTTTTCAGGCCGCCGGCGGAGTCTTTTTGCTGTAAACGCCTGCCGATAGGCGGGTGATGTACTGCGGTTCCAGACGGGAAAGATGGCGGCGTACAGTACGGTCGTTTATCTGCGCGGCCTGGGTCAATGCATAGAGGTCGGAAAGGGTGAACTGCTCCGGTAGCTGTTCAAATATCTTCCGGAAATAATCGGGACAGGTCAGCTCGGGAACGGGAGAAGACTCCTCCAGTTGCGTCATCAGCAGGCGGCTGTGTTCGAGGCAGACATCGACGATCGACAGGGCGGCACGGAAATGGGCGGCACTGCAATAACGCTCGTCTACCCCGTAATCGAGCGAAGCCGCATCGAGGGCGGTAAAAAGCATGCACAGACGGTACGCCATCAATCCGTGACGTTTTACCACACTCAGGAAATGTTCACTGCCAAAGAGGTCGGTTTCGCGCAGCAACCGCTCGAAATGCACATTCAGCTCCTGCCATTGCAACGGGGTGAGCCTGACCTGTAAACGGCGTTTACGCAATAACATGGCGACCTGCAACACCCGTTCGGACAGTTCGCCCAGATAAAGCTCGAACTGCTCCGCTTCCCCCGCCGACGACACATCCTGCCATACCGCCTCACTCCGGCAGGTGTACAGCAACAGGCGGCTGGCCAGACCGTTCTCTACATTGGGTACCAGGCGAAGAAACTGCCCCGGCGTACCGGCCAGCAGAATAGCCAGGCGGGGACGTTCCACGCGTATCATTTCGTGGTCGGTCTTACGCGACGAAGCCACCATTTCATGGTGGAAAGCCTTGCGCAGCAGGTCGTCGAACAGGCCGTAATCCTGCTTCCCCGCACTGATCAGGGTATCGATCT
>CAVJPC010000085.1:0-2492 GCA_963651205.1 Bacteroidaceae bacterium | reverse complement strand
GGACCGATGTCAGCGATGACATAGAGATGCTTAACGCCAAGATTGAAACGGTGAAAGCGCAGACCGACAAGATGTACGTGATATGGTTCGAGGATTACACACCCACATCCGGCAACTCTCCGGCAAACGAATGGACCACGGACGCGCTGAGAGCCGAGCACGTGGAGGATATGTTCTACAATACCTCACGCACGGCAGGACAGGGAGGACGGGCGTACAGGTACGTTTTCGAGGAAGGATCATACTACTGGAAGGAAATAACGGACAAAGACACCATAGCCGCGCTGGAACAGTCGGCGGAGGCGCAGAAGACGGCCGACCGGAAGAAGCAGATATTCGTATCCCGTCCCACCACGGAGCAGGAGTACGACACGGGCGACATGTGGGTGAACGCGACCTATACTGGCTCAGGAGTGAGTTATGAGAATGACGAACTGGTCTGTACCACCGCCAAGGCGGCAGGCGAGGCGTTCTCCATCACCCATTGGAAACCTGCAAGCACGGCGACTACGGCTGTCATAAAGAACCTTGGAAATCAGATTGTACAGGTGGTGAGCGATCTGGGAGATGCTAACGAAGCCATAGCCGCTGCCGGAAGGCTGGCCAATCAGGGAATCAGTGATGCGAATAATGCCTACCGCAAGGCTTTGGAAGCATTTGGACTGGCGGGAGATGCAAGCGGCACCGCTTCCACAAACACAACGGTCATACAGCAGACGAAGGAGTCCATTACCGCCCTGGCAAACAAAATCAGATTTGACAGCAACGGGAATGTCTCGAACATCAACACTTCGGGGCTGGTGACTACGGCTGATTTCAATACACTGTTATCGAAAAAAGTGACGTTTGACAGTTCCGGACATGTAAGCAATATCAGCACGAACGGACTGGTGACCACAACAGCATTCGCACAGATGTTTTCCGAACGGGCCGAAGCTGACGGCTATGTGAAACGTGCCGAGATAAGTACATTTATCACGGAGGATGGTGCGGGAAGGCTGATTAGTAACGCCACCATCCAAGCGGACAAAATTAATTTCATCGGCAAGACAATGATAAACGGAAACTTCATAGTGGATACGGACGGAAACCTGACCGTTAATGGAAAGATAGCATCCATAGAAGGAAATATAGGCCCGTTCTCCATTTCGGAAGACGGGCTTATATCCAAGTCGCTTGTACAGACAGGTTATTACACCGGCTTGAAATTGACAGCCGATGAAATAGTATTTTACAACGAGAGAACACGTACGGAAGTGAAGATGGGTGGAAATTCAAATTGGGTCACCTGGGAAGGGGTAAATTATAATGTAGGGATTAACATTACCAGTCCGAACGTTCTGATGGGGATTCATATAGACACGCCAAGTATTCCCCTTTTAGTGGAGGGTGGTAATATCGCCCTTCATCCGAATATATCCAGCTACGTATCCATACATGGACTTACACTGAACGCAAGGGTTGTGGCTACCAGTACGACGTTGAACTCAAATGATGATATAATATCATTTACCAACACGTCCAATATAACCGTCACGATGCCAAATGCGTATGCCGGGAAAGTATTATTCATAAAGAAGTATTACACGGCAAAAGTAACCCTGACAGGAGGCACTTTCAGGAGTCAGGTGGACGGAGGCACATCCACATCCTTTGACCCGTTACAGATGAGCTTCATGCTGGTGCATGATGCAAGGGGCCAATGGATTATCTATTATTGCGGATAACAGATTTTTATAAACAAGAAACGATATAACCATGAACAGAATCAATTTCAAACAAGTGGAGGCGCAGACCTCATTCGACGGTACGACACAAGTATTCGATGTGGCAAAAGCGTTAGGCAACGCCATGATGTATAATTCATCCATCCTGCTGGATATAGGTTTTGAGGAACTGGCAAAGGAGATATACTTTAGCGAGGGAGAGGTGGAAGTGCCGGACGACTACAGGACAGCGATAAAAGAGGTGGTGAGACAGTCCCCATTTATCGCAGCCGTGAAGAGAGAACTCATCAAGGAGCTGGGCGTATGATAAGATACATCAAGTTCCGAATATCCGGCGGAGAGACGGGAGCGGACGGGCGCACGAGAAGAACGTCCGTCAAGCAACTGGAGAGCAACGTGGAGCCGGGGAGCGTAAATGACCTCACGCGCATACTGCACTCACTGGCAGGGGCTGGGAACGTGATTAAAGAGAACAACGGATTTCCTTATACATTACCATTTGAACTAAGCTGATATGGGCAAATTATATATAGACACGAAGGATAAGGGGGACAAGGTAACGCATACCGAGTTCAACGAGATAGTGAGTTCCATCAACGACTTGCAGGATAACGAAGTGGCGGACCTGCCGGCGGTTATCGAGAATTTAAAAAAACAGATATCTGAAAGCACAGGCGGTGGAGGTACGGGCTTGGAGATAGGCACGACACCCGGCACGGCCTATGACGGCGGAAAAGGCAGCGCGCTGGAAAAGGAGTTGCAGAC
>CAVJPC010000084.1:0-2100 GCA_963651205.1 Bacteroidaceae bacterium | reverse complement strand
GCTGAAGACAATCATTCGCCGTGACAGGAATCATCCGTCTGTTATCATTTGGTGTTTGGGAAACGAAGAACCAGCGATACAGGGAACAGAGAAGGGACGTATGATTGTTGAGCGCATGAAAGCCGTTCAGCGCAAACTGGATCCTACCCGTCCGTGCACGGCAGCCATGAACGGTAGTTGGGGGGAAGGTTTTACCTATGCCGTAGATGTACAAGGTTCTAATTATTATAAAATAGGCAATATCGATGCCGTACATGAAAAGTTCCCGAACCTACCTTGTATCTTCACCGAAGAGGCAAGTACGGTGATGACGCGTGGTATTTATGAGACTGATGCAAAGAAAGGTTTCCACCAGGCTTACGACCGTGATGTTCCGGGATGGGGAGCACGTGCACAAGAATGGATGCGTTATGTCGATGCACGCAAGTTTGTTGCCGGTGCTTTCGTATGGACCGGGTTCGATTATGGAGGCGAGGCGCAGTTGCATTTCTGGCCGGGTGTAGTTTCTCATTTCGGAATATTAGACTATTGCGGTTTCCCGAAAGATGCATTCTGGTATTACAAGGCTTGGTGGACGGAAGAACCGGTGTTGCACGTGCTTCCGCATTGGAATGGAATCGGTACGGATTCGGTCGATGTACATCTGTATACCAATATGGATGAGGTGGAATTGTTCCTGAATGGTAAAAGCCTGGGCAAAAAGACGGTTGAAAAGTTTGATATTCCTGCTTGGCGTGTTAAATATACCTCGGGTAAGCTGTTGGCCAAAGGGAAGAAGAATGGAAAGAAATACACCGAGTTGGTGGAAACTACCGGAAAGCCGGCTTCTCTGCAACTGGTCAGTGAAAACGGTTCTTCTATCCAAGGTGATGGTAACGACGTGGCAATCATAACCGTTAAAGTATTGGATGCCAAAGGACGTGTCGTACCTACTGCTGAAAACGGAATTCACTTCGATGTCCGTAACGGCAAAATTCTGGGAGTGGGTAATGGTAATCCTTGTAGTCAGGAACCGGATGTCTTCTCTGCCGGCAGCGATGTACACCGGAATGCTTTTAACGGCTATGCCCAGGTACTTGTCACCAGTGACCGTTCCGGACAACCTATCGAATTGACTGCTGTATCGGATGGGTTGAAAGAGAGCAAGATTATTGTAGAAGTAACCAAATAAAATAGGCAATCACATGAAAAGCAAACTGAAAAGTATCATGTTACTGGCCGCTCTCTTTTGGGGCGGCCTGACGGCACAAACGTACGACTATCCGTTTCGTAATCCGGACCTTCCTTTGGATGTCCGGGTACAGGATATCATTTCCCGTCTGACGCTGGAAGAAAAAGTCCAGTTGATGAAGCATGCCGCCCCGGCTGTTCCCCGTTTGGGTATTCCTGCTTATAACTGGTGGAACGAAGCGTTGCATGGCGTGGCTCGTACGAAGGAAAAGGTGACTGTTTTCCCCCAGGCGATCGGTATGGCTGCCACATTCGATCCGGAAGCCCTTCAGAAGATGGGAGACATGACCTCTTCGGAAGGCCGTGCCCTTTTCAACGAAGACTTGCGGGAAGGCAAGACCGGAGATATTTATCGCGGACTGACTTATTGGACACCCAACATCAATATTTTTCGTGATCCCCGCTGGGGACGTGGCCAGGAAACCTACGGGGAAGACCCGTATCTGACGGCCAAAATGGGATCGGCAATCGTTCGCGGCCTGGAAGGTAACGACCCGTATTACCTGAAAGCTGTGGCCTGTGCCAAGCACTATGCCGTTCATAGCGGCCCCGAGCATAACCGTCATTCCTATGATGCCCGCGTTTCCATGTATGACCTGTGGGATACTTATCTGCCTGCTTTCCGCGAATTGGTGACCAAGGCGAAAGTACACGGTGTCATGTGTGCTTATAACCGTTTTGAGGGAACTCCCTGTTGTGGTCACAATGAGCTGTTACAGGATATTCTCCGTAACCAGTGGAAGTTCGACGGGTATGTGACTTCCGACTGTTGGGCGGTCAGCGACTTTGCCCAGTATCATAAAACGCATAGCAACGATACGGAAGCGGTAGTCGATGCTGTATTGAACGGTACAGACCTTGAATGTGGCA
>CAVJPC010000083.1:0-31315 GCA_963651205.1 Bacteroidaceae bacterium | reverse complement strand
CCCGCTACCAGGAGGTAAATATAGAAAACAACGGCACGGTGCACCTGACCATCATTCCCGGTACGGTGAAGAGCATCAAACTATGAGCGTCTCAGGAACAGAACATAAATGAGGTGAGTATGAAAAAGTATAAAAACAAGCAAGCTATAAAGCTTGCTTGTTTTTTTTATGCTTATCTTTGTGAAAACATTTACAAATGAATACATTGAAACCTCGTATAGCATCTCTGTTACAACAACTGAATGAAAGAGTTTTTGAGAAAGAGCACGTTGTGGCCTTGGCTTTGCTTTCGGCTGTGGCAGGAGAAAGCATCTTTCTTTTAGGTCCTCCGGGAGTAGCTAAAAGTATGGTAGGACGCCGGCTGAAACTGGCATTCCGCAACGCTTCCGCATTTGAATACCTGATGTCACGATTCAGTACACCGGACGAAATTTTCGGTCCCGTTTCCATTTCCAAACTGAAAGACGAAGATACCTATGAGCGTATGGTAGATGGTTATCTGCCCGCTGCCACCATTGCTTTTCTGGATGAGATATGGAAAGCCGGACCTGCTATCCAAAATGCGTTGCTCACCATTATCAATGAAAAGATATACCGTAACGGACAGTTCTCCATCCATGTTCCCCTGAAAGGACTGATTGCCGCTTCCAATGAACTGCCTGCCCAGGGACAGGGACTTGAAGCTTTGTGGGATCGTTTCCTGCTCCGATGTCTGGTGGGCGGTATTGAGGATATGGGCGAATTTGACCGGATGATTTCCTCTACGGATGAAACGGAACCGGTAGTGGATGAGCAACTGCTAATCACCGATGAAGAATATATCCTGTGGGAGAAAGAGATGGCTGCCATTAAAATTCATTACTCCATCTTCGAAGTGATCCATGCACTGAAAGAACGGATAGAACAATACAACCTCCAAGTGCAGAATGAAGGTGGCGTGGTGTCACCTCTCTATGTCTCTGACCGCCGGTGGAAGAAGATGGTAAAACTACTCAAGGCTTCCGCTTTCTTGAACGGATCGGACACCATCCGTCTTTCGGACTGTACGCTGTTGTCTTTTTGTCTATGGAGTGAAATAGACCAAATGGAGGCGGTAGAAGAAATGGTGGCCGCTGCCATTCAGAAAAGCGCCGAAGGCTATCTGCTGAACATAAAAGGGCTGGAACAGGATATAGAAGAACTGAAGGAGAAGCAATCCTCCGAACATAGCTTGCGTGAGGTGAATGATCCGGGCATTCAGATAGTGGATACCTATTATTATCAGATAGAGGGAGTTCGCATGAAAGAACGCCTCCTTATTTTTGCCGCCGATTATCAGCACTTGGACCAGACAGGTAAATTATTCTATCTGCATAAAGACAAGTATAAAGCCAACTGCTGCATTTTGAAAAAGTACGATTCCATACTTCATGCCAAGGTGCCGCGTAATAAAATATATACGCTGAAAAGAGGACTTCGCTCGGTTTATATCAATAGTTATGAATATCACTTGATGTGTTATGAAGATTGTCCGCCACCGCCTCCTGAGCCCGAACCGGAAGATTTCGGAGCCAAATATGAATCGGCGGCCGAAGCGTTGGGGAGAGTGGAAAAGGATTGGTCTGAATTGTTGGATGCGGAAACGGAATATTATGAAAAGCATCTGTTTCTCGGCGAAAGACAGAAGGCTTCCATGCGGAGAATGCTTCGTCACCAAAAGAATACCATAGACCGATATAAGAATGATTTGAACGAAATGGCAGATGCATACCGAAAGGAGAACCAGGAGTATAAGGTTGAGAGATCTGAAGATGATCTATTCTCAAGAACTAAAAGATAGGACATTCAAGGCTTACGAAGAGGATGTGAACAACGGCATAGTGCGCCAGCGCGAACTGGAAGAGAAGGTGTTGATGTACTACAGGCGTACCACCCCTTCTTTGCAGGAATATTATTCGCGGTACACTCCGGAGTGGGAGGCATTCTACTCTTCGGAACATCTCTCTGCTATGGCTTTTCTGCAATACTTGAAGCAGATGCGGGGAGCTTTCAAGAAGCGGTATGAGCTGGCAGAACTGAACATTGACTATTATATCCGCCTTATGGAAAATGGCTCTTTGCTGAAAGGGGAAGGTGCGCAAACGAAGGAGTTCTTTTTGGATAAATGGCATCAGCTGCTCACTCGCAAAGAGTATGACTACCAGTATATGCACATAGACAGTTTGTGCGAAAGTTTTGATCTGATCACCCGGAAACAGGGAAGGGAATCGGGCAATAAACTGCTGGGATCACGCATGGAGTGGCTGCTTCATAATTATCCCGATCTGTATCAGAAGATGCTGCCCTATGAAACGGTGATGAAACGCAATCCGTCTATCCGGCAACTGGCCCGTCTGCTGGGTAAAAAACATCGGGACCAACAAAAATATGATTCTCTGTCGGGGATAGATAAAAAGAAGTTGATCCGGCACTCCCCACACAGTGATATCACGGGGGTGACTCTGGGAAATGACTTGAACAGTCTGCTGCCTATAGAGTATTGTTACCTGGCGGATGATGCGCTGCGTACCCTGTTTATGGAGCGTTATACCGAAAAACGATTGCAATTGTTTGATTATAAGTCCAGGGAAATGGACTCGGTGAAGGATGACAAGCATAAAATTTCGGGACAGGGACCGTATATTATTTGCGTGGATACTTCCGGCTCCATGCAAGGGAACAGGGAGATACTGTCTAAATCGGCTATTCTGGCAATAGCCCAGCTTACCGAGAAAACACATCGAAAATGCTATGTCATAAATTTCTCGGATGAAGCCGTATCTTTATTAATTGAAGATTTGGGACGTGATATGCCCAAACTGGCGGAGTTTCTGAATAAGAGTTTTGATGGTGGAACAGATATAGAGCCGGCTCTCCGGGAAGCAGCGCATATCATCAACGGTAACGACTTTCGTGAATCGGATATTGTATTGATTTCTGACTTCGAGATGCCTCCATTGTCCCGTGATTTGATGGAACAGGTTAAACAGATCAAACGCCGGAAGACTTCTTTCTTCGGTTTGGTGTTCGGCAATAAGCCTGAAATGGAATATTTGAACCTTTGTGAACGTTATTGGGAAATGTAGGTTACAATCCCATTACATAAATATGAAATGAATATTGCTTCTTTTTTGGGCGTAATAAGTTCATAATCAAATTAATGGATATTCATTTTAAGAGTAATCCATTCCTGCTATTTTTGCTATGAAGAAACAAATAAAGAAACGAATGAAAAGAATGACTTACGCTAAGGCGCTGATGTGCTTGTTATTTCCTTCTGCCACTCTGCTTGCAGAGGCACAGAAAACTGCTGCTGACGAATTGCAATGCAAACTGACCGGACGTATGATTATGGACGGAGGAATTTATTTCAGGAATGACAACCGGTTTGGGAATGGAACGGAATTTAATGATCTGCGATTGGGAGTAAAAGCCACTTACCAGAACTGGACCATGAAAATGGAGGTGGGCTATGTGGGGAATAAAGTATCTGTAAAGGATGCTTTTGCCGCATATACCTCTGGAAAGCATATGATCCAAGTGGGACAATTCTATGAACCTTTTACATTGGATATGCTTTGCAGCACGTATGATCTCCGCTTTCATCAGTCGCCGGGCATTGTGCTGGCTTTGACCAACAGCAGGCGGATGGGAGCCTCTTATACTTACAATGCAAAGCATTACTATGCATGTGGCGGTTTCTTTACAGATGGCGATCTTGGTAATGTGAAGAATGTTTCGCAAGGATATGCGGTAGACGGGCGTTTGGTATATCGTCCTGTGAATGAGGATGGGAAATTGCTGCATGTCGGTGCGGCGGTGGTTTACCGTACACCGGATAGTGCGTTGCCGGGAGATGAGGATGAGCATACCTTTATTTATAAATCTCCGGGGGTGAGCACCATTGATAACCGGAATATCATTTATGCCAAGGTGGATCATGCGGAGTTTCAGTTGAAACAGGGAGTGGAGTTGATGATTGCTTGTCAGAAGTTCTTTCTGCAAAGTGAATATATCCGTACTATGGTGAAGCGTAAGGAGAATTTTACTAATTATACGGGGCAGGGGGGATACGTGCAGTGCTCTTGGTTGTTAATGGGCAGCCAATATGGGTATGATGAAGCGTTGGCTTGTCCGGGACGACCGGTGGGAAGGGCACTGGAATTGTGTGGAAGATTTAATATGCTTGATATGAATAATGAACAGGCCGGTATATGGGGAGGTGCACAAAAAGATTTCTCATTAGGGCTGAATTATTACATGAATAAGCATATTGGGATGAAACTGGCTTATAGCTGGGTGATGCCGGGAAAGTATGTAAAGGAGATTAGTGATAAGAATTTCAGTGTTTTGCAGCTTAGATTTCAGATGATCTTATGATGCGGGCAGGGGGGGCTTCGTGTATCCGGACGTAATGAAATCCCCTAAACATCGGGTTAAGCCGGCAAATGGCGTTTCCACCCGCTGTAGGGGCGGAATGCTTCCGCCCGAACGCATCCACAAATACACCTTTCGGAGTGTTATCGGGCGCATTCAATGCGCCCCTCAGTGGACGAAAGCGTGATTTGTCTCTTAGCTTGACGGCTATGAGATTGAATCTGCCTGATAACACAAGGAAAGGTGTATTTGTAGATGCATTCGGGCGGAAGCATTCCGCCCCTACGGTGGACGATACCCTCAGCTTGACGACTATGGAACTCAATCCGCCCGCCTCCTGAAATTCTACTTGTTTTCTCTTTATTTAGCGGTCCCCTTGATCGTTTCAATCAGTCTGCTGAAATCTTCGGGGAATACATCACCGATGTTTCCGATACGGAAAGTATCTGCCTGTGAAATCTTGCCCGGATAGATTACGAACCCTTTATCTTTCAACTGGTAATAGAAATCCTTGAACTGGAATGTCTTGTCAGGATAAAGGAAGGAAGTAATGATGGGAGACTGGATCTCGTCTTTCAGTAATGTCTGGAATCCTAATGAACGCATCCCCTCTACCAGTACATCATGGTTGCGGCAGTAACGTGCATGACGTGCTTCCACACCCCCTTCTGCTTCCAGTTCGTCCATTGCTTGTTTGAAAGCACGTACCACATGGGTAGGAGAGGTGAAACGCCATTTTCCATGTCCTTTTTCCATGGCATCCCACTGGTCATACATATCCAGCGAAAGACTCTTTGAGACTCCTTTACAGTGTTGCAATTCAGACTTGCGGGCAATGATGAAGCCGAAGCCCGGAACTCCCTGAATACATTTATTAGCACTGCTGATCATAAAATCAATCCCCAGTTCCTCTACATCCAGAGGTACACCGCCAAAACTGCTCATAGCATCCACTATCAGTTTTTTGCCATGCATTTTCACCATATGGGATATTTCTTTCAGAGGATTCAGAATACCGGTTGTCGTTTCGCAATGTACCACTGCCACGTGAGTAACTTCTGCATTGTGAGCCAAATAATCATCTACATACTCCACTGAAACCTGTTCCGTTTCATCAAAAGCCAGCATATCATAGTTCATTCCATGATATTCCGCGATGTTTCCCATGCGGTCACCGTATGCGCCGTTGCTCAGAATCAATAATTTGTGTTTCGGAGTGATTACACTTCCCAAGGTTGCTTCTACACAATAAGTACCGCTTCCCTGCATCAGGATACTGGTGTACTCATCTGTTTTCTTGGTGGCCAGTTGTACTAATCCTTTGCGAATTTCTTCTACTATATGAACATTGTAATCTTCGTCCCATGTACACCAGTCGGTCATCATGGCTGTTTTTACAGTTTCGGAAGTGGTTAGCGGGCCGGGGGTTAAAAGTAAGTAGGGTCTCATAATTCTTTATTTCATTTTATGGTTAATAATTTCAATCATTTCGGGAAGTTCGGCAATGGTGTTAACTACATAGTGAGCACCTGCCCTGTACATGCGGTTTCTGACGGTTGCCATGCGCCGGTTCAGTTCCTCCGGAGGAAGGCTTTCGGTTTCTTCCAGGGTAAGTCCCATTTCGTTGCTCCCCAGAATCACGCCGATGGTCCATACACCGGCATTGACACCTTCTTTGATGTCGGCAATGGTATCACCATATTTTATGACATTCTGTACGGAAGGAACAGCCAGGTCAATCATGTTCTGATAGATCATATAGGGTTGCGGCCGTCCTGCCGGAAGATGGTTGGAGGTGACACAATTGTCTGTGGTATATCCTTGGGCGGCGGCGCCGGGTAGTACGATATCCATCATGTCAGTGGTGTATCCGGTGGTGGAGCCTATCTTGATGCCTTCTTTTTTCAGTCTTTCAATAACTTCGATTACACCGGGTATGGGGGTGGTATATTCCTCCAGGGAGGCAAACAGATGTTTTTCGAACTCCTTGTAAATGGATACCACATCTTCTTCTGTCCAGTTGCGGTTAAAATGTTGCTTGAATTGCTCCGTTACATCCGGCAGTTTGAATAATTCGCGGATATGGTCTATTTTGGTCATTCCCATAGGTCCGCGCGCTTCTTCCATTGTCACGGTCAATCCTTTTTCAGCAAAGGCTTTCAGGAAAGCGGCAACCGGAGCGAAGCATCCGTAGTCTACAGCCGTTCCGGCCCAGTCCATAATTACACATTCAATTTTTCTCATATTCTTGCTTTTTGTTACTTAGTTATTTATTTTTTTATGCTATATTACATCAGCTTGGTTGCATGGTTGCGTACTTATCCTGCGCTTTCCATCCTCTTTTTCCATAGATGGACTGAGTGCTTCTCTGATCAGTTGCTTTTCCATTTTATATCGTTGCACCAGATAAACGGCTGATCCGATAAATGCGATGACACCAATAATTCCTACCCAGCCTGAGAATTGATTATAAAATTCCATCCAGTTGATGTCCGGACTGCAAAACTCCTTGAACAGCAGTACGCAGACAGTTCCGGTATACCCGATGAAATCAATAGTGGCAATAAAGAATCCTACATTCCCTTTGATCTTGAAGCAGGCGATGAACCGCTCGAAGAATAAAGTCTGGAAACTGAGATAAACCATGTACAGACTCAGACTTTGGATAAACAGCCAGTAAAGAGTGGGCAATTGCAATGCATCATAATTAAAAGCCAGATAGCTGATAGTAGCCGATCCGCCAATAACCATCGCCAGCAGAACCAGCAATACTCTGTAGTTGCTGTTAATGAGTGACATCATGGCAAAGATTCCCAGAATAATCAGAGTGACCATACCGTCCACTTGTGCAAACAGCCATGAGGATATAGTACTGACATCTATAATGTTGACTAGGAAATCTTCTTTGATATCCCGCAAAATAGTAATGAACAGATTGGCAAAGAACAACATAATCAGCAAAGGCATATAACTTTTGAAAAGTTGCCGCCGTTGTTCCCCGTTCAGGGTGACACGTTCCGAGCGGAGGACGCGGTCTTCGTCGGTGGGTTGTGGTAATTTGTTGAGTGCCCATCCCATAAAGATAAGGAGAGGGAAGGCTAAACCGCCTATCAGGGCAGGCATCCAGAACTCTGTGACACCCAATGTATTGACAACAAACAATCCCAGAGATTTAGCCATTCCCGAACTTACCGCCATACTTACCCCCAGCAGGCTGGCCAAAATATCAGTAACCTTACGTCCTTCTATAAAACTGAAGATTACCCCCCACATACATCCCAGTGCCAGACCGTTGAAGAATAGGGCAAAAACATTAAAAGGGTGGGGAAGCAGTCCGAAGAAGACTAAAGCGAGTTCTGCAAGGGCTACGGAGAATATCATAAACTTCAACCGGCTTTCGCGCTTCAATTCTGAAACAATCTTGATGGCAAAGAACTTTGAGATAAGATAACCGAAGATTTGCATAATAGTGGTAGCCACCTTATAATCCATTCCGAAGAAATCCATTCCGTCAAAGGTAGCAGCCGTAAAAGGTTTGCGCAGGGCATACACCAGAGAATAAGAGAGCAGCGCTGCTCCTCCTGCCCACAGGATAAACAGGAAATTGGACATCCGTTTGTTTGTTTCGCTTTTTGCTTCCATTTTTTATTTTATAATTGACTTGTAATCCTTGTTTTTTGAAAACGGTTTCTGAATGGTGTGTCAGAATCCGGAAGCAAAAGTAGGGGGCTTGCGAGAGAGAAAAAATGAATCTTTATGATTCATATTTTTCATATTTCACCCCTGGCATGATGTAACATTAATGTAATGTATATGTCATTGTAAGTTCATATAAAAACTCGTATTTTGCCAATTCATTAAAGAAGAGAACAGCTATGAACGACTTGATAGAAATATATAGAAGAATAGAGTACCTCCGTAACAACGGATTGAAAATGAAAGAAATAGCGGATTATGTGGATATGGCTCCCAGTGTGTTGTCCGCTCTTTATTCCAGTGTTTTGCCTACGTATGTAACTTCATTGAAACAAGGGCATTCTGAAGAAGATTCATTGGACCTGGCCTTGGCGCAGGTCAATAATGTTTCAAAAAAACGGTTGTTGGGTAATTTGGCAAGTACCAAAGAACTGCTTTTCAGTCTAGAGCCTGCCAATGGTGAGACAAAGCCTCATCCGTTTATGGAGATGATGACCACCGAGATGCAGCGTTCCGTACAGGAAGTGTATAATTATAGCGGGAGTTATTTAAGTTACAGTCTTTCTTCCTCGTGCCAGTGCTTGAAGGTGGAACCCTATCTGATAGAGTCTTCCGAAGATAATACGTATGTGAAAGTGACCCACATGAGTGCTTATAATACGACTCACCGGGGAGTGGGATTATTCAATAATCATCAAAACGGGTACATTTTCTTTAATGAGCGCGAGGCACCGCAAATGGCTTTGTTCAGCATTTACCTGCAATTGCCCATGTATGATTTTCCGCCTTTTCTAAAAGGGTTATATCTTAGTCTGGATTACAACAGGAATCCGATAGCCCGTCGCATCTTGTTTGTAAAACAAAGTGACAGCACGGATATGGAGGAATTCTTGGAGTTGAAAGGAGAACTGGTTCCGCTTGATAAATTGACGGAGTTGCAAAGGAAGTATTATGACTATACTTGTCAGGAAGGGGATTGTATCCGTACCTGCATGGTTCCTTCGCCCCAACTGAATGAAAATGATTTGGAGAGAGAAAAAAAGATTCTGACAATCTGAGCCGTATAGTCCGGGTGTTGTGTACATTCTCTTCCGGCATCTCTCTTGTTCCTAAGGAGAACTTCGTCTTTCCTCCTGCATGATTTTATGTTTTTCTACTGAAACCAAGATCGTCTGACGATTATAAGACGACCGTTTGACGTATATGAGATGATCGTCTTATAGTCGTAAAACATGCGTCTTATAATCGTCAGACGATCTTGGTTTCAGCAAGAAAAGAAGAATATAAACCCTCCATCCATAAAAAGCATACTGATGGAATGTGAAATGTCTTAGTAGAAATACTAATATTAGTAGTTATTAACTTTATAGCAGTTTCATCGCCTCTGCCGCCCTACATGCTTCTATGGAATTACTGACAGATAACTTCTCCAATATATTCTGTCGATGGCGGTTCACGGTATTCACACTAATATATAAGGTAGCTGCTATTTCTTTACTTGACATACCTTTCTTTATCAGCCCCAGAATTTCTTTTTCTCTTTGGGACAAGATGTTTTGATGTTCCTCGGAAAAAGAGAATAATTCCACTTCTCCACTTTCCATTTGGGTAATGGTGGGATAGATGCCTTGTTCCGGACGCTGGTCCGCAGAAAGAGAATAAAGACAGAAAATGAGCCATACATTGCCGTCCGGAGTGTTTTGTATAATCTGTACCAGATTGTCTACATATTGGTATTTACCCTCATTGTTCATCATTCGGAGTCGGCATCTGCCCTTGTATTTCAATCGTTCTTCGGGAGTCATGGCAAAGGTTCTCTGGAAAAACCTATGTTCCAGCAATCGTTTTTCTACCAGATCTTCGGGATGGATGCGGCGGTAAATGTAATCCTCATCCATAGAGTCGATGGTATTGAGGGCGATCTCTTCGGAGGATAAGCCTGGAAAACGGGCGGCAGGATAGATATCAATGTAACTTATCCGGTTGGATAGGTCTGAGATGACGGCACATCCGCCGTTAATCCTGGTAAGGGAGTGGATGAACTGTTTATGTTGTTTCACTATGGAACAGTCCAAAGTATCCCTGTCAATGGATTGTGTGGCGTAAACTTCCTCTATTTCTTTTTGTAATACGTCCATTCTCTCTTAAAATGGTTATTATTCAGTATTGCATACCTCTATGGTTTGAAGTAACTTTGCCGCACAAAGATAAACAAATAAGAAATGATAATGAAAATTTTGAAAATCAAATTAGCATCGCTTGCCTTGCTGGCGGCAACTACGACTATGGGACAGAGCTTGGAAAAAATGAACTGGTTCAATGAACCGCAACAATGGGAAATAAAGGAAGGAAAGGCTTTGGTTATGGATGTGCCCGCCAAAACCGATTTCTGGCGTATCTCTCATTATGGCTTTACGGTAGATGACGGACCTTTCTATTACGCGACTTATGGAGGGGAGTTTGAAGTAAAAGTAAAGATTACGGGCAATTATGTAACTACTTTCGATCAGATGGGATTGATGTTGCGCATAGATCATGAGAACTGGATAAAGGCAGGAGTGGAGTATGTGGACGGTAAACAGAATGTAAGTGCAGTAGTTACCCACCGGACCAGTGATTGGAGTGTGGTACAACTGAACGATGCTCCACGTTCCCTGTGGATCAAGGCTGTGCGCAGACTGGATGCGGTAGAGGTATTCTTTTCGCGGGACGATAAAGAATATACCATGATGCGCACTTGCTGGTTGCAGGATCATTGTCCGGTAATGGTTGGACTGATGGGAGCATGTCCTGACGGTAAAGGTTTTACGGCTACGTTTGAAGAATTCAAGGTAACTCCGTTGCCCGACCAGCGTCGTTTGGAATGGGCTGAGAAACAGAAAAGTCATTAAGCATAAAGTGGAAGACTTTCACAAGCCCTCCACTTCAACCGTAGTAGGTACACATCAAGGTGTACCCAAAAATCAAAAATAAACAGTTTCCGGTTTGTGGGTTATGGATGATGCTATTTTTACATCAAGACAGGTGCTAGGTATTTCACCAGAAAGTATCCGCCTACCACCAGCCATATATAGAGAATGGAGGCTAGTACAAATGGCTTTGCTCCGGCTTTGCGGAATTTATCAATACTGGTTTCTGCACCAAGGGCAGTCATGGCCATTGTCAGTAGAAAAGTATCAATATTATTAATAAAAGTAATCAGGTTTTGTGGCATCAGGTCGAAAGAATTGAAACCGATAATTGCCAGGAAGCCGATGGCAAACCAGGGAATGGATATATTTTTCATACTTCCGCCTTGTTCTCCGGCTTTGGCTGCCGATCTGGATGCCATGAAGCTGGTAATGAGCAGCACGGGAACAAGCATCATTACGCGGATCATCTTCACGATAATGGCAACATCGGAAATTTCCTTACCCATCGCATTGCCGGCGCCTACCGTGTGCGCCACTTCATGCAAGGTTGCCCCGGTGAATATGCCCATTTCATTGGGTGGGAGCACAAAGGTACCGTTAGCATACAGTATAGGGTATATGAACATGGATACTGTACCGAATATAACCACAGTGGAAACAGCTACTGCGGTTTTATAAGGTTTGGTCTGAATGGTCGATTCTGCGCCCAGAATGGCGGCTGCCCCACATATACCGCTGCCTATGGAAGTGAGCAATGCAATGCCTCGGTCCATTTTCAGCATCCGTCCTATTAGGATACCGCCGCAAATAGTCACAGCTACTATAATGGCATCAATAAATATGGCGGGAAGTCCCACGGCCAGTACATCTTGAAATGTCAGCCGGAAACCATAGAGAATAATACCGATACGCAAGATTCGTTTGGAACAGAACTGAATACCGGGAACCCATGTTTCGGGCAAATTGTTTCGGAGACTGTTGGCATAGAGCATACCTAAAATAATACCGACAATCATCGGACTGAATGAAAGCTCTTTCACAAAGTTCATTTCGCCGATGTAAAAGGCAGCACATGAGAACAGGGCTATCAAGAGAACCCCGTGGAGCATACTACTTCTTTTTTCGCTTAACATAATTCAATTTGTTTAGGGTGTTTAAAAGTGTTATGCAAAATAACAACTTTTGATTGGTATACACCGAATTTAATTTTTTATAGCCTATAACCTTTAATTATCAAAGGGATGAAAATGTTCACCGAAAAAAAATAATGTGGCTGTGTCGGAAGTAAATTTGACTATCATTTAGTTGCAGGGGCGGGAGGGCCATAGGTGTCAGGCTAAGTCGGCCAATGGCGTTTTCACCCACCGTAGGGGCGGAATGCTTCCGCCCGAATGCATCTACAAATACACCTTTCGGAGGGTTATCGGGCGCATTCAATGCGCCCCTACAGTGGATGAGAGCGTGATTTGTCTCTTGGCTTGACGGTTATGGGGTTTGCCCTCCCCGAATGCGGTCCGCTTTGTGTATTACTCCCAAGGTCGTGACCGCTTATAATATAGATATGAATACCTGTCTGTTACTTGCTTTTATAACTGTTTGTCCGAAATTAACCTTGCAATGCGGGTTTTGTTCTGTGCTCCTTTGGTGAGCAGGTAAACATGCTTGTAGGCATCCCGGTTCAGTTCGGTGGGGGAGCCGTTGATGAGAATGATATTCCGGTCATTGGCGAATTTCAGGATACCGCTGATGTTGTTGGGATGCAGTTTGCCGATTTCATCCATCATGCAGTGTAGCTTGAAATCCTTGAACTTACGGGATGCCCCTTCCTTGAACACATTCAGCAACATGATGTTTATCATCGCTTTTACCAGGATATCGGTTCCTTCCGAACCTACATTGGCTATCTTCTCGATGAATCCGGTATCATTGCCGTTCTCCACAATCCGGAAACGCAACTCGAAGGAATCATACAGGCGGATGCTGTCATAGCGGTAGGCATGTATCTCCTTGATGAAGGTGCGCAGCAAGGTGATCGCTTCCTCTTTCACCAACTGCTCTTTGGCAGAGGAGAAGAGGTTGGTTTCCGGTGAGAGGTCATAGCCGTAATCATGGTAATATTTCTGTATTTCACGCAGGATATTTACTACCCGGTTGCTGCTTTCTTCCACTTTCATTTCAATACGCTGAATCACCCCCACAAAGTTGCAGGTGGCAAAACCTTTATTGATTTCGCTGATAACGTCCTGAATATCATCTTCCGAAGAGGTCAGCATGGAGGTGTCCATACTGATGCGCTTGAATGTATCCCAATGCTCGTTGTTGATACGACGGATATACTCGTCTATGCGGTTTTCTTCCACAAAGTCGTGCAGTTCGTCGGCAAAGCGTACATATTCCCAGTCCTCGTTGAACTTTACGGAGAACTTAAAGGTATTGTCTTCATCAAAATGTCCGGTGAAAAGATTCACTTCCTTGCGAAGCTTGCTTTGCACCTGCATGTACTGGTTGGCCTGACGGGTTAGTTCGTCTATCAGTTCCATACAGGTTTTGGTAGTCTGCATGGTTTGTGTGTTTTCGGGGCGGAATATATCCTGATGCGGTTTGTACCAGTCGTAAGCCGAAATCTTGTTATAGGCTTCCAGATTCTTTTGCAGTTCCCTTACGTTTTCTTCGGCTTCTTCCAGTTCCTTGTTCAATCGGTCTATCTTTTCTTGCAGGGAGGAAGTTTCCGTCCGCAAGGTTTCCCGTTCCAGAGCGAGCAGACGCTTCTGTTCGTCGTGCTCCCGTTGCCATCCGGGGATGCGGTCTATCAGGTCGCGCTTGTCTTTTTGGTATTCGATGACCAGGGTAGCATTTTCCTTGATGAAGGAAAGTTCCTTCTCTATTTGAACCAGTTGGTTGGCGATATCTTGCAGACGTTCGGTATCTGCACCCTGCGAGTGAAGCTCTTTCTGCATGTCCGCTTCATATTCGGCTTTGATGGAGGATATTCTTCGCTGTTCTTCTTTTTCTTCCTTGCTGATGACCTCTGCCTGCGTCTTTTTTTCGGTGGCAAGCGTCTGTTGCTGCCTGTCCCATTCCCGTTTCAGGTTATTCAGCTTTTCTGCCTTTTCCTGATTCAGATTTTTCAGCTTGTTGTTTATCTCTTCCAGTTCGGCAGCCAGTTTGTGCTTTCCGCTTTCCAGTTGGGCGGTTTTGGCAGTACGCTCGTCATTGGCTTTCTTTTTCCATTCTTCCAGGTCGAGCATGTCCTGCTGGTATTGGCGTTCCAGCTGCTCCAGTTCATATTCAATCTGGCTGATAAGGGCTTTCTGCTCCTTTATCTGCGGCTGGTACTTGCGTTTCAGCTGCTCCTGCAATTCTTCCTTTTCGGTTTGCAGGCGTTGCATGGCGGCGGTGATCTCTTCCAGACGCTTTTCACCGTTTTCTTTCTCGGTGATGTAATCGTCTATGGACTTGATGGGGCGATGAATGCCGTCCAAATTAATGGAGATGCCATAGAATGAGTTTCCCCCTTCGATGGTGGTTTGTGGGAAAAGCCCCCGTTGCCACAGGATACTTTCATCACACAGTTTGCCGATGTTTTCTTCCCATCCTTTTTTGTTCTCTTTCAACCAGCCCTGCAAGGTGTCTTTGCTGTTGTTCAGGAAAACTTGCAATTCATCCATACGGGTACGGAGTTGCTGCATCTCCTGTTGGAGTTGCTGCAAGGTGGCATCTTTTTCTTTCAGCTGCTTTTGTTGTTCCTCTTCCCAGGTCATGGTCAGTTCCTTGATGGTGAGCTGCGCATTGCTGATACGGTTTTTTCGTTCCATGTGGAAGCTGGCATAATTCTGGATGCGTGCTTTCAATTCGTGTTGTTCTTCCTCAAAGAAATTCTCTTTCCGGCATAGCTTTATCCGGTAGTCCATAGCGTTCAGTTCATTCTGCTTTTCGGCTTTCAGAGGATGAAGTTGCTGGGACAAGGTTTCGAATTCCTGATAAAGTGAGTCGGTAAATTGTTGATACTCCTTGCGCGCTTCTTCCAGACGCTCGTTATACGAATTGTTTAACGTATCCAGTTGCTTGATTTTCGCTTCATGGATCTTGTTCCATTGCTCGTCCAGGGTTTGGATCAGGGATTTATACTTGGTTGAGATTTCCATATATTGCGAGGTGAGGATACGTTGCTCTTCCAGCAATCCCACCTGGCGGTTCTTCCATTCTTCTTTCTTGGAAGAACGCTCTATGGTTTCCTCTATATTTCTTCTCTGGTAATCCTTTTCCTTGGCTAATGCTTTTTGTAACTCGTTGTTCAGCACTGCCAGCGCTTCCTGCAACTTGTCACTGCGCTTGCGCGATTCGTCTTGCAGTTCCTGTTTGCGGCGTATCAGCTTTCCTTTGTCGGCTTCTGCGCGGTCTTGTTTCTCTTTCCATTGGGGAAGGGTGTTTTCGGCTTTGCGGAAGGCGGTAACCAGTTCGCGGCAGTTCTGTACCAGTCCGCTTTGCAGTTTGGACGTTTGTTGGGATAACAGCGTGATTTCCCTAGCCTGCTTCCGGGTTTCCCGTTTCTGAAATTCTTCGATATCCTTGAGGCGCGTTTCAAAGTTTTTCAGATGTTCCTTATAGCTGTTCAGGTCGATGGCGGTTTCGTCTTCGTTCAGGGAAGAAATGATGGTTTTCTTGATAAACTCGGCATCCAGTTTCGAGTTCAGCAATACGTTTTGTATGGTTCGCGGAATATTCTGGTACTGCTTGCTTTCCATCAGGGAGTATCGGCTGAATTCAGGGCTTGTGCCGTTACCGTACAGGATGTTCCGATATTCGTCATAGGTGTAGATGATGCGTGAATATTCTACTCCATGCTGATCCAGCACCGCGCGCACGCGGTCGTTTTCGCTGTAGGCCACACGGTTCTCGTCTATAAAGAATTCTTTGCGGTAGGGGGAGTTGATGAAGCGGTAGCATACACGGTTCATCGACTTGAAGCTCAGGATGCAGAACGCATCATTCTCCGTTGCCACTTCGTAAACAATATACGAATTGGAGTAGGGGAAGTAGTAATCCGCATAGTTCTGCTTTTCCACAGAAATACCTAGCCGTTGCGTATCGGCATTATAAAAGAAAAGAATCGCACGCAGAAGGGTACTTTTTCCCACTCCCTGCGTACCGATAAAGTGGACGTTCCCGTCCAGATAGATATCGTCCGAATAAGGGATATTCGCACTGTTGATAAAGATAATTCTACTCAGGTTTCTCATCTTCGGTTTCGTCGTAAATGTTGATACTTTCAATCAGTCTTTCCAGATAATGCCAGGCACTCATCACCTTGTAGGTATTGCTTTTCTCGTTTTCCAGTTCCAGAAAAGCATCTTTGGTGAGCTGGCGTATCATGTTCTCCAGTACTTCCTTGCGGATGTCTTTGTCCGAGAAGTGTTTCCGCATGCCGTCCAGTTTGTTTTGAAGCAGCATGTTGATGTTGGTTTCCACCAATATCTGTTCGGGCTGGAAGCGAAATCCGGGGCCGAAAGTTTCATCGTAAGTCTTGAAAAAGTCGAGCACATCTATCCAGTAATAGGCACGCATGATTTTTTGTTCCAGCGTGGCTTTAGGTTCTATGCGCGAGAAGAAGAAATATTCATTTCCACGTTCCAGTGTATAGTTTATCTGTGAAAAATACTGATAGAGTGGCTCGTAGTTGTCATCTATTTCATTATACATGTCGCGCACCTCTTCGCTGGTACTGTTGGAACTGATGAACAGTCCTTTTTGCAGATATTCAAAGATGGACGCGGTATTATCGGGTATTTGTATATTTAAATCCATAGTTTTCAGAGTGGATATATTTTTGCGTATTCGTATGGGGTGTGGATTCCGAACTCATCCCGGATTTCCAGTTGGTTTTCGTAAAGAGAAACGATCTGACAGAAAAGGGTGGTACGTTCCTTCTCGTCCACTTCGCGATGGAAGCGGTATTGCAGCAGAAAGGAGAAAAGATCCGTGGCGGGTTCTCCTTTCCAACGGGCTTCTGCTCCCGACTGTACAAAGGCGGTAACCACTTCATCCAGATTGATCACTTCTTCGTACATGGCCTGTGCTTCCAGGTCTTCTTCGCTGAAGGCTCCGGCTTCGTTTTTCCGCACTATTTCACGATACTTCTGGTTGCTGATTACTTTTAGAATAATGGGGCGTGCTTCATCACTGGCCAGATAGGTGGGCGAGAGTTTGAACGACGTTTGCGGACTGCCTTCCAGCAGGAGGGAGTGTTCCCGTTCCATCACTTCGGACAGGTTGCTCCGGGCACGCAGTTCGAACTGGTCTTGCAGGTATTTTACTTTTCGTATCTTTTCTACCAATATCACCTGATTCTTAATCTGGTTCAGGTAATTGATGATATCTTGCTGGGCACGGATCAGGCTGTGCGCCGATAGTTGCAGTTCCTGCCGCAGTTCCAGCAGAATGCGCGTCAGTTCTTCGTCAGTGGCCTGACGGAAGAAATCCCGTTCCTCATGCAAGATCAGGTGCTCGGTAGAGTCTATCAACCGCTGGATGTTGATTCGTTTCTTATCCAGATTCTCCAGTTTGGCAATCTTTATCTGATACGTAGGTTCATGCTTGAAGGCATTATCAATGTTGTGTTGCAGATTGATAATGTTTCGTATGGTTACCCGTGCTATTTTCTGAAAGGTAATCTTGATATTGCGTACATAGCTTTCCTTGCGTGACTGGATTTTTTCTTTCAGATAGTAGTCCATCAATTCGTGCAGGTATTCTATGTTTTCCTCAACGGTGGCTGTGTTTATTTCTTCGTTAGCTTCCAGCAGCAGTTCGAAGAAATCGAGGAACCGGGCATCCAGTTCCACAAAGTTTCCGTTTTGGTGTATGATTTCCTTTTCGATAAGTATCTTCAGCCGATTTTCGTCTTCCTTCAATAGGGTGAGTGCGTCCGAGTATCGAAAACTAAGTACTTTTCTCTTCTCAAACATCTCTACCAACAGCCCTTTGGCTACAAAAATCGTATTTATTATTTCGTGAATTGACCGGAATATATACATTGTTTTTTCTCCAAAAAAGTCCGGCGAAGTTAGTTCAAAAGGTTGGAAAAACCTAAAATATTATGCTAAAAAGCATATAAATGGTACGTGAAAGATAGAAAATGCTGAGATACAAACGATAAGGAGAACAGGAAATTACTTGTTATAGGAAGACGAACCTGTGTCAGCATCCACACGTAGGGGCGCATTGAATGCCTTAGCTTGACGGCTATGGCATTCAATGCGCCCGATAACACTCCGAAGGATGTATTTATGGATGCATCCGGGCGACCGAACCCCGCCCTTACGGTGGATGCGTTGTTGTTTGGCAAATTCTGAGGTGGGGTATCTCTTGTTATTTGCAGGCTAATTCGAATATCTGTTTACTATATTCTTTATCCAGTTTCACATAATTCCCTACCAGTTCACCTTTATTTTCGTGCAGTTTCTTTACCAGCAAATCAATATCAGGATTTTCTATACCTAATTCATTGAAGTTAACGGGCAGTCCCATATATCTGAAGAAGTGCTTTAACCGTGAAACACCGGTTAGTGCCATTTCCTCCAAATCCTCGCTGTCGGGGACTCCGAAAACACGGTTTGCAAACTGGGCTATCTTTTTGGGGTTGTGTTCTGCCATGAATGTCATCCATGCCGGTACGATAACCGCCAGCCCTGCACCATGAGTTACATTATATACTGCACTTACTTCGTGTTCCAGGAAGTGTGAAGCCCAATCCTCCTCACAACCTACTCCACAAGTGCCGTTGTGAGATATTGTTCCACACCACATAATGTTGGCACGTGCTTCGTAATCATTCGGATTCTGTTTTATTTTATATGCCTCCTTGATGATAGCCATTAAAGTCCCTTCACACAATCGGTCGCTGATTTCTACATCGGGGGTGTTGGTAAAATACCTTTCCATGATGTGCACCATCATATCGGCAATGCCGCAAGCTGTCTGATAGGGTGGGAGCGTATAGGTCAGTTCCGGATTCATCACTGCAAAAACAGGCCGGAGCAGTTCGGGGACGCGCAGGCTCAGTTTACGTAATCCCTCCACTTTGGTAATTACCGTATTGCCCGAACCTTCACTGCCGGCAGCGGGAATGGTAAGTACCACACCTACTTTCAATGCCTTTTTCACTTTTGCCTTTCCTGCATAGAAATCCCAAAAATCACCTTCGTAGGGTACACCTGCGGCAATAGCCTTTGCCGTGTCAATGACAGAACCTCCACCTACGGGAAGCATGAAATCCACCCCTTCTTTGCGGGCCAGTTCTATGCCCTCATACACCTTCGGATCAGTAGGGTTGGGCTGTACGCCTCCCAATTTTACATATTCCACTCCGGCTGTTTGTAGGGATTCTTCTATGCGTTGTAACAATCCGCTATGGATAATAGACCCTCCACCGTAAACAATCATCACCTTTCGGGCGTTATACTTTTTAGCAAGAGCACCTGTCAGGGCTTCTGTATCCTTACCAAATACAAACTCGGTAGGGCTATAAAATACGAAATTGTTCATTTGCTTGTTCCTTTATTATTTTGTTGTATGAAACCGAAGCAAAGTTAAGGAAATATATTACCTTTGCCGCCTAAATTTAGTGAAAAGATGAAATCGGATATTGAAATAGCACGCAGCATTGAGCTGACCAAAATTAAACAGGTGGCTCGGGAAACCGGTATTCCTGTGGAGCACATCAGTAACTACGGGCGTTATATCGCCAAAGTGGACGAAAACCAGATAGATGAAGAAAAGGTGCAACAAAGCAACCTTATTCTAGTCACTGCCATCACCCCGACAAAAGCCGGTATCGGTAAAACTACCGTTTCCATCGGATTGGCTTTGGGACTTAATAAAATAGGAAAGAAAACCATAGTTGCCCTGCGCGAACCATCATTAGGCCCCTGTTTCGGTATGAAAGGGGGAGCTGCCGGAGGTGGGTATGCCCAAGTATTGCCAATGGATAAGATCAACCTTCATTTTACAGGAGATTTTCATGCAATTACTTCCGCCCATAATATGATTTCAGCTTTGCTGGACAATTATCTTTACCAGAATCGTGACAATGGTTTCGGGCTGAAAGAAGTGTTGTGGCGCCGTGTACTGGATGTAAACGACCGCTCCTTGCGATATGTCGTTACAGGGTTAGGCCCGAAGACCAATGGCATCACACAGGAGTCAGGTTTTGATATTACGCCTGCTTCCGAAATCATGGCTATTCTCTGTCTGGCAAAGGACGAAGAAGATTTGCGCCGCCGCATCGAGAATATCTTGCTGGGTTTTACATATGACAACAAATCTTTCACAGTTAAAGATTTGGGAGTGGCGGGAGCCATCACCGTCCTGCTGAAAGATGCCCTTTCTCCCAACTTGGTGCAGACTACGGAGCACACTGCCGCCTTCGTTCACGGAGGACCTTTTGCCAATATTGCTCACGGTTGTAACTCTATTTTGGCAACTAAGATGGCGATGACTTATGGTGACTATACCATTACTGAAGCCGGATTCGGGGCAGACCTGGGAGCGGAGAAGTTCTATGATATCAAGTGCCGTAAGGCAGGTATTGCACCTAAACTTACCGTATTGGTCGTTACCGCCCGTGCCTTGAAGATGCATGGTGGAATTTCACAGGATAAGATTAAGGAACCCAATCTGGAGGCATTGAAACAGGGGATAGCGAATATGGACAAACACTTGCGCAACTTGAAGTATTTCGGTCAGACAGTAGTGGTTGCCTTCAACCGCTATGGAGATGATACAGATGAGGAAGTAGATTACATTCGCACCCATTGTGAAAAGAAAGGTGTAGGCTTTGCCGTAAACAACGCTTTTACCGATGGAGGTGAGGGAGCGGTAGAATTGGCGGAACTGGTTGTGAAAACTATTGAAGAACAGCCTTCCGAGCCTTTACAGTACGCTTATAAGGATGATGACAGTGTAGAAACCAAGATCTCAAAGGTGGCTTGTAACTTGTATGGTGCCAGCATTATTACTTATAGTGCCGCAGCCCGCAAGAAGCTGAAACACATTGTAGAACTGGGTTATGAGAATTTTCCTATTTGCATTGCCAAAACGCAATATTCTTTTTCTACTGATCCCAAAATTTACGGTGCGGTGGATAATTTCGAGTTTCATGTACAAGACATTGTAATGAATGCCGGTGCAGAGATGCTGGTAGTTGTTGCCGGAGAGATCATGCGTATGCCGGGGCTGCCCAAGGAGCCACAGGCATTGCATATTGATATAGTAAATGGCGAAATAGAGGGGTTATCATAACTCCTCTATTTTGATACTCTTTTAAAAATACACTCTAAAGTCAATGAATGCCTCGACAAAATAAATTATAGAAATGGAAGCCAGTTTTAAACAAACAACTACCGATAAAGCGGAATGTTACCGCCTTTTCCTCCCCCAATTCGAACTCTTGATTTCAGATGAAAAGGAAGAAGTAAGTGTTCTGGCTAATGCTGCTGCCGCCCTTCGTGAAGCCTTCGGCTTTTTCTGGGTAGGTTTCTATCTGGTCAAAGACGACCGGCTCATCCTCGGTCCATTCCAGGGAAGTGCCGCCTGTTACCGCATCCGCAAAGGAAAAGGAGTATGCGGAACTTCATGGGCCGAAGCTCGCACCCTGGTAGTACCCGATGTGGATCAATTTCCAGGACACATAGCGTGCAGTTCCCTGTCCCGTTCCGAAATTGTAGTCCCGATCCTTGCCGGTGGTCAGGTAAAGGGAGTGCTTGACATTGATAGTGACCAGTTAAATTCTTTCGATGAAACAGATCGTCGATATCTGGAAGAAGTTACCGCTGTCATTGCAAAAACATTGTATTATTAAGTTAGATGAAAATGATAAATCAAGATACTATCTGTGCCATTGCCACCGCTCAGGGAGGAGCCATCGGAATAATCCGTGTGTCCGGTCCGAAAGCCATTGAAATAACTTCACAATTATTTACTCCTATACAAGGAAAACCATTGACCGAGCGGAAGCCTTACACCCTTACTTTCGGAAAGATTCTTTCCCCGCAAGGAGAAGTCATTGACGAGGTACTGGTTTCCTTGTTCCACGCTCCTCATTCCTATACCGGTGAAGACAGTACAGAAATAATGTGTCACGGTTCATCTTATATTTTGCAACAAGTGATGCAGCTCCTCATTCATAACGGATGCCGCTTTGCCCTGCCCGGTGAATACACCCAACGTGCTTTCCTGAACGGGAAAATGGATTTGAGTCAGGCCGAAGCTGTAGCCGACTTGATAGCCTCTTCTTCAGCCGCTACCCATCGCCTGGCCATGAGTCAGATGCGCGGAGGTTTCAGTAAAAAACTTTCCGACCTGCGTAACCAACTGCTTCATTTTACCTCGCTGATGGAACTGGAACTGGATTTCAGCGACCATGAAGAACTGGAGTTCGCCAACCGCGATGAACTGAACGAACTGGCCTCCCACATTGAACAGGTAATTGCCCGGCTGGCACATTCCTTCAGTGTAGGAAACGCAATTAAAAACGGAATCCCGGTAGCCATTATCGGAGAAACGAATGCCGGAAAATCCACTTTGCTGAATGCATTGCTGAATGAGGAAAAAGCGATTGTAAGCAATATTCATGGAACCACCCGCGATGTAATAGAGGATACCATTAATTTACAAGGCATCACTTTCCGGTTCATTGATACGGCAGGAATCCGCCAGACTACTGATACTATCGAAAGTCTGGGCATAGAGCGTACTTTCCAAAAGATGGACCAGGCTCATATCATTCTATGGATGATAGACTCTACAGATGCGAAGACACGTTCCGAAGAATTGAAATCTGAAATTCTTCCGCATTGCAAAGGCAAGAAGTTGATTATTTTGTTCAACAAGTCAGATCTGTTACTGGCTGTACAGAAAGAAGAGTTGTTGGCTATGTTTGTTGATATAGACGCGGAAAAACTTTTTATCTCTGCCAAGAAACGTGAGAATATATCTATCTTGGAGAATAAATTAGTACAAGCAGCCGCTTTACCAGAGATTAGTCAAAATGATGTTATTGTGACAAATACAAGGCATTACGAAGCTTTGATACGGGCCTTGGATTCCATTCATAGAGTACAGGAAGGATTAAATATGGAATTATCTGGGGACTTGGTAAGCGAGGATTTGAGGCAATGTATTTTTCATCTTTCGGATATCATAGGGGATGTGACTAATGATGAGGTGCTAGGAAATATATTTAAGAATTTTTGCATCGGAAAATAAATGTTACAAATAACTATTACTAACCATAAGTAACTATATATAAAACTCTCATTATGAGAGCTTTTCTATTTTAACACTTCACAGTCATTATTTCTTGTTTATAGATATTATACCTATTTTCGTACCGTATTTCTACCGCGAAAGCATATTATACAGAATATAGTTTCATTAAGCGATATAAAAGACACACATGAGACACTATGAGAATCTAGTGAACGTCATTTTGGACACACTATGAGACGCTGTGAGAAAATATGAGACGGTATGAGACAAAATAGACGAGTTAAATGGTGACGAATAATGGAAATCCAGAAAAGATGTTTATGGTGTGGAAAGTCATTTGTTGCGCACAAAATGACAACTCTCTACTGTTCCCAT
Source organism: Bacteroidaceae bacterium (assembly GCA_963651205.1). GTDB lineage: Bacteria > Bacteroidota > Bacteroidia > Bacteroidales > Bacteroidaceae > Phocaeicola. Next base: position 7,670 of record CAVJPC010000083.1, on the reverse strand, counting down.
ATATGCAATGGCAGAGCATATAAGGAAGAAAAAAAGAAAGAGAAACTACAAGAGTACATAGATAAAGAAGAATTACAACAGGTCGCTTCTATAAGATGTGTTGGAGACAAAGATTTCTTGTCCCCTACAGAGGTAGCGACATTACTTGGGGTAAGTCGTGCCACAATCTATCGCTACATGGCTTCCGGGGTAATTCGAGTTTTACAGTTAAAGGCCAGAACAATTATTCGTAGATCGGATGTGGAGAGAATGTTCAATGAAGCACCTGCTTACAAAAAACGGAGTTACGGCAGAAAAGAGTCAACACTATATTACACTTTAAATGAAATTATAGAGAAATTCAAGGTTATGAAAAAGACCATCTACAGCAGATGTGAACGTTTTGGTATCCCCAAAATATCAGAAAAAGGTAAGGTGTATTATAACAAAGCTGCCATTGATAAACACTTTGCAGAATTGATAGAAGAGATTGACCCTAATGCTTATTACACCCCGGAGCAAATAATGGAAAAATATAATATGACGCGTGCTGCCGTTAGAGCGTATGCAATGAGACATAATGTACCACGCATAAACAGGCATCATGATGTGTTTTATTCCAAAGTATATATCGACAGATTAAAGGAAAAGAGTACGGAAGTGAGTCCCGAATATTACACTTATGATGAAATCAAAGAAAAGTATGGATTAACAACTATCAATATCAGTTATTATGTAAACAAGTACGATATAAACCGATGCAAGAAAGGTAGCAGAACTCTGGTTTCAAGAGTGGAATTTGATAGAATTTTGAAAGAACATAAAGACGGTACATATAAACAAAACAAAGCAGCGAATTCCCCCAAAAGCAAATCTAAACCTAAAGTAGATGAAAATTTTACTCCAGAAGGCTATTATTCCGCTGAAGAAATAGCACAAATGTACAGTATCAATAAAAGGACTGTATGTAAATTGGCGAGAGAGAATAATATCCCTAGAATAAATTATAAAGGGTTTGCATATTATGAACATCTTTCCGTCAACACATTTTTTGCAAAATACAAATCCAAAGATGATGTCAAGGAATGGCTAACTAGCGAACAGGTGGAGAATATCTATCTGATGACTCCTGCTACCCGAAGAAGTTTTGCCAGCCGTCATAGCATCCCTACCAAAATGGTATATGGGAAACCTTATTACTCTAAAGACCACATTGATATGGTAAAGAACGGTGATTTTGACAATAAAGAAAACTATTACTCAGTCACAGAAGCTATGGAAAGGTTTAATCTAAGACGTGATGAGATATATAGTTACTCTAGGTTCAATAAGATTCGGAAGTATTATCAAGGGAAATCTATGTACATGCTGAAAGAAGATTTTGATCGAGTCATGCTGGAAAGCTTAGGTAAGAAGTGAGCAGATTCTTCTTATTTCGACTATCCATAGTTAATCCATGAATGACAGATTTCAAAAATAGCTCAGTCTAAAAATTTGTAATATGATAAATACAACAGGAAAAGCTTAAGCAATGCATTATTGTAAGAACGCAACATTAAGGACATGTTCCATGAAAAATGAAAAGTTCCTTTATCGTCCTAACCTCTATTTCGGTTATAGAGACACAACGATGATAAAACCTATCCGGAGCCGCAAGCATGGAGCAATGGTCTACCAACTTTACACCCTCTTTAACAAGAGACCAGTGAAAGGTTATTATTTAAAATATTACCGAGAGCTAGTACGTACCAAGGAGAAGAAATGGCTCTTTGTGCAAAGCCTTTTGAATCTGATAAAATAGTAGGAATAAGATATAATGTCAATAAGTAACTACAACTTATTTTATTATTATCAATAACTTATTTCACGATTATTTCTATCAGCTAAAAATAATCATTCAATTTTGTATGAAAACAAGTAATAACCATTAAAAAAATAAACTATGTTAGATTGTAAAACTGTAACACTCAGAAAGAGACCTATAAATAATGGGATGCTTTCGCTATACCTTGATTATTATCCTGGTATTCGTGATAAAGAAACTATGAAAGTTCATCGTCATGAATCCTTAAATATCTATATCTATGCTTCGCCAAAGAATCAGATAGAAAGAAATTTCAACGAATCCATGATGATCAAAGCTGAAATTATCCGCTGCAGGCGGTTTGACTCTGTGGTAAACGAACGATACGACTTTCTTGATAAAGAAAAATTAAAAAGTGATTTTTTGGAGTATTTCAAAAAAAAACTTGTGAAGAAAAACCAGAAATGGAATTTCGTATATTTACACTTTTGCCATTTTGTACAAGGACAATGTACGTTTGAAGAAATAGATGTTGAATTATGCCAGAAATTTAGAGAGTATTTATTAAATGCACACAAATTAAAGAGAAGCGAGCAAAAGCTTAATGTAAATTCTGCTGCTGGTTATTTTTCCACATTTAGAGGATTATTGAAAATAGCATATCGAGACAAAATGATACGAGAAAATATAAATGATTTCTTAGACCGAATAGACACTGAAGATGTACGCAAACAGTTTCTTACTCTGGATGAAGTCAAGATATTGAATAATACTCCTTGCGATATTCCAGTTTTAAAATCAGCCTCCATCTTTTCATGCTTGACGGGATTACGAATCAGTGACATCCTTAAACTTAGATGGGAGGACATTCAGCGTTTTTCCGATGGAGGCCTGGGAGTCCGTATTCGTTCGCAAAAGACAAAAACGGAAGCAGAGTTACCAATCAGTGATGAAGCTTTCGCCCTTTGTGGTGAAGAAAAAACGGGTCTGGTATTCGAAGGATTAAAAAGAACAATGACACAGGCCCCTTTGGAAGAATGGATTAAATCTGCTGGAATAACCAAACATATAACTTTTCACTGTTTCCGGCATACTTTTGCCACTATCCAGTGTAATCTTGGTACAGACATTTACGTTGTTTCCAAAATGTTACTACATAGGAATGTCAGTACAACACAAATTTACGCGGACTTGGTGGATGCTACCAAGCGAGAATCAGCAAATAAGATTTCTCTTCTAGAATAACATCGCATAATCTCTCAAGTGGTTATATTAGCATTTATTAAATATTCACTTTAATAAATGCTAAGAATAACCATTTATACGGCAACTTATTAAATACATGAGATACATTTGCAATAAATAATTATATTATAACTTCTTGTGTATGGATCATAAATACGAAAATATAATTTTATGGTGGATTTTTCCTGGGATAGCTATTATACCTATTGCATTTTTAATAGCAAACATGGTAAGCCTTGATTTTAACAATGATAGTTTTACTAAAATTATTACCTTTATTTGGTGCGTCATATCCTTATTCGGACTATATTTCTTAATCCAATATTTAGTTAGCAATCTCATTTTGCTATTCACATTAATGAAACACCATAAAAAGGATGAAGCTAACGGGACAGATATTGTCCAGTCTACTTTGGCTGAGAATGAAAATGGCATTATTAAATCTGAAAACACTCATTCTTGCAGAACTCCCATAAGTACAGGATGCAAAAATAATGCCCAGATCATTTTATCCGAGAATATAGAATCTATCGTAAAAACAGCCGTAATGCAGAGCAAAGAGCTGAAAGCCGAAGTTCTTGCAGAAATTATAAAGTACTCAGTTCATATTATGTCATCTCATATGAATAGAGAGAATATTGAGAAGTTATGCAAAAATATCGAGCTTTATGCAGAGAAAGAATATCCGGATAATTTGGAATCAGTCGTTACTAAAGGCACATTAAGAAGTATAGATTTCAGGCACTTTGCATGGAATATAGGAAAGCGCTTAAATTACTCTGGAAAAAGTAAAGCAACTTTTATTAAAATAGTTTTTGAACAAGAATTAAAGGAATCTGAAATATCCTCATTAGAGCAAAATCTAAAGCAAGGAGGTAATTGTATTATTCACATCGATGAACCTCAGAATGGTGATTTTAGATTTCATCTCAGCTAAAAGCTTTCCAATCATTTGTTAAGGTTAGATGCTGATACAACTTCCAACTAATTATTTGTATCCAGTACTTATTATTATTTGTTGGTCATATTAAAAGAAATATGTATAATAGTGATTATTATCTATCACTTGTTATTTACTTATTTCATGAATTGTTTTTTCAGCATGAAATCATCTTATCTCTTTGCATAGTTTTAAATTATATATAATATGACTTCAGAAGATATCAGCTTTAACGACATTCCGAGAGTTATCGCACAGATCTACTCCAAATTAGAGAGACTGGAAGAGATAGTATTACAGGCCAACAGAACAAAACAATCAAACAATGAGAATTCTCGTATTCTTATGAATACGGATGAAGCCTGTGAGTTTTTAATAATGCCCAAGCCTACACTTTATGCCAAACTTGAGAATGGAAGCATCCCGGCAATAAAGCAAGGAAAGCGCTATTACCTGTATAAAGATGAACTGGAAAAATGGTTGGAAACCGGACGTAGGAATCCATGCGCTAAAAGTATAGAAGAAATAGATCAAAAAATCCAAAACAGCCACAGACGGAAGGGAAAGCCAATAAATTTTTAATCAAGGAAGACCGGTCAACAAAACCATTAAAATCTCCCATCCAAACTGGGAGAACCGGTCTGCTCCCATAATGCCAACCACGGTCAAAACGCCCCAATTTTATCATAATTTACTTTATGTTTAATATTTATTTAAGTGTTTTTTTATTGATAAACAAGTGATTAATAGGGGATTGTGTATGTACTATCTCACTATTTTTTCTGTATAGGAGGTAATTCCGCTGATTTATTATTCATCGAAAACTTATTGATTGTTTGAGTGGCGAAGTTGGCGATTATGACGATATGCTGCATCGACATCTGCGAGATGACATAGTATGTGATATTGGAATTATTGTTATATAGTCATGGCGATTCCGGCGATATTGGCAATTTCGATGTTTGGTGTTCTTTTTCTTCTGCATTATATGATTAATGATAATGACATGTTTATGTGGTGATAGAGTTCTATGATTATGTTCGATTTCTAAGTACAATTATGAGGAATTTTTAAATAAACTCTAAAAACAAATGTTTTTTGAGGTGTTTCTTGGGGAGTGGTCACAATATTTGTTCCTTTAGTGAAAATTTGAATTCAATATCTTAATAATATGGCATTTGAATTTTTTATTATCTATTTACAAAGATGTGATTAGGCATCTTTACGCTGTTATTTGACTTAGTGCATTGGGAAACTATGAGCTATGGAAAAGTACCTGAAGCTGTATAGGATATTGTATGTTTTTTTCAGTCATATATTCAGGGAATAATTATTTTGAGTTGTTTATTTTATCTTCAGGCTTATAGTTGAGTGAATTACATTCTTCTATATTTTAATTGAATAATTAATTTTTAAATATAAATGTTATGGAAAAAAGAAAGTATAATCTTCGAGAGAAAAAAGAGAAAGATGCTGCTTACAGATCGTTAATAAGAGCTGAACTGGCGGATGAACTGTATGATAAGATTTTGAATATTATTGTTGTTCAAAAGAAGTACAAAGATCCGACTTATTCAGCGAAGTTCTTGGCTAAAGAATTGAAAACCAATACTCGTTATTTGTCAGCGGTAATTAACTCTCGTTTCAATATGAACTATTCTTGCTTGCTTAATGGATATCGCGTTAAAGAAGCCATGCATCTTCTTACTGATAAACGCTATGTTGATAAAAATGTAGAAGAGATTAGTTCGATGGTAGGCTTTGCTAATCGTCAGTCCTTTTATGCAGCATTTTATAAAAATGTTGGTATGACTCCTAAAGAATATCGTTTGAAACATATAGAAACATCGAAGAAATAATTTCTTTAATAAATCTTTGAACTGGTTTGAAACTGGTTCAAAGATTTAATTAATTATTGTTGATTTAATTCATTTATTATAGTTTTCTTGCGCTGGAGTAAAATAGGCTGGTGTATTGTGTGGATGAGACATGCATAGGTGCTTATTTTGCTGAATCATATATCTTCATTTCTATGTTCTATTATTCTGTATTTGTAGGGTTCGCAACTATTTTCCTGTAGACATATTTGTTTTTGGTAAAATGTCCTTCGGAGGGTTTGGGGGGCAGAGAAGCTATTTGAAGAAGAATCTATATATACATAATCTATGTAAATGTAGATTCTTCAACTGTTTTTCTGCCTTTAGAGTATGCATTGAAAATATCTTCTGTTTCAATAGATGAACTTGTTACGGATGCATTTTATTTAACTTCTTAAAAATTGCCAGTACTTCTATGGCTAAATCCTTGTAGTCATCAGCTCCAGCACTTTTGGGAGCATGTTCAAATATATCCAACCCGTAAACAGCAGCACTATTAAGATATTCATTACGCTTGATGAATGTCTTGAATGTGTTTTCAAATGCTTCCTCTAATAGCTGACTCCGAATATCTTTGCTATTTTTTTTTCTTCCTTCGTGCATCGTCTGCAAGAAATAATAAGGTGTCTTTAGATTATTACTATCCATGATGCCAAATACGCCTTCATCCGCTCCGCTTAAGGCATCAAGACAACTTATTGGTATGATAATTAAATCGGCTGCTTTCGTTGCATTTACCATGAGGGCACCCATTCCAGGTTCGCTGTCTATTATGATATAGTCGAATGCATCCAGCAAATAACTGCATAACTCTTTTAATTTGCCACTTGGATTTTCGTTTTTGTCCATGTTGTAGAGTGAAGCTGAGTACTCAGCTAATGCTATAGTCGATGGTATAAGAAATAAGTTTTTCTTTACTTCGATTGGTTCAATATCTAAATTAGAATCAGATAAATAGTTTTCAATGGCACGTCCTTTATACTGTTGTTCACTTAATTCTTTCACTCTATTCTTATTTTGGCAACGGTTTGTAAGGTTATGCTGACTGTCGCAATCTAACATGCATACTTTTTCTGATTTGGCTGCTAATGCTGCCCCTAGGTTCTGAGCTGTCGTTGTTTTAGCTACTCCTCCTTTGTTGTTAATGATGGCTATTATTTTTGCTTTACGTTTCATATTATAGTTATATTATTATATAAGTAAATACTTATATAGTGTTTATATGATTTATAATTATGTATGTATTATAGTATTATACATATATGGTAATATTATGATTTACTATGAAATAATACATACAATATCTGCCTTATGAGAGATTGTTTTCCCTTAGGTCCTTCATGACAAGTTGTGCTAAATATTGCTGAGAATTTATTCCTAAGCTTGCTATGCGCATTTTCATTGCTATATTAATGCTTTCAGGTAAATACAGGTTGTTGGGTTTTAATGTTTCTAAATAACCATTTTTTGTCCTAAGCATGAATGTAGGTTTTCCTATTGCCTTTCGAACTATGACTCCAAATTCATTTTCGGATATAATAGAATATCCTTTTTGGAGTAATTCAGCTTTAAACGGATCGTTTTCTTGTTTTTGTGAAGCAAGAATTATTCCTTCATTTTTTTGTGAAGAATTATTTTCTTGTTGCGAAGGGTTTTCCTCAGATTTTTTATCACGTTTGATGGATATAATCCTTCTCTGTTTTTCTGCCATATTATTAATGATTTTGATTACAAATATAATAATAGTATTTAATAATAAAGTATATATAAGTATTTAATTATATATCATTAATAATATGGCAGAAAAACAGAGAAGGATTATATC
>CAVJPC010000082.1:0-61924 GCA_963651205.1 Bacteroidaceae bacterium | reverse complement strand
CAAAGATATGAGAGCTAAAAACGGACAGCAATATAGAATCGCGGAGACGCTTACGGGTGAAAGGAGGCTGTAAAGAGGATGACGGGAAGTCCTGTCACTACCAAAACGCCTGTCAGCAGGACGTTTCAAGAGTAGATGAAAGGAGGAAAGAAGAATCGATCTGTTCAAAATCAGTCACATACACTATCAGTCTTTTAGATCAGCAAAACCTTGCAAAGTAGATTGGTCAGCAGAATGAATAGCCCCATCTTTACGAAGAGCAATATTTAACAGATAATTAGCTTTATTTTTTCGTGCATAATCACACTCAGCTTGCCAAAGAGAAATGAACAAACATTCTAAAACCAGCATCTTTGAACCAATTCAAGGAAGCCTTTTGGGAACGAGTGTTCCTGCAATTGCACCGCAAGCGGGCTGGTGCCGCGATAATTAGGGTCAGCTTTTCAATTTCTCTTTCTGCAACGCCCCCTTCAAGATCGTCTTAGTCAGACGTCCGTCATCTATATTTATCAAACTAAGAGCGCACCGTCGCACCACATTCGTGATAGCCCCTCCTGACAGTTCTGTTTCGGCGGCAATAGCGATTAGCTTGTCCGCATCTTTGTCCAGCCATTGTTTGGGGAGCATCTTCCGCCATAAGTCAGCACGCAGCTCTTTCGTTGGCATCGGGAAATAAATCACTGACTGGAAACGGCGGGAGAAGGCTTCATCAATGTTGGAGCGGAGGTTCGTTGCCAGAATAATCATCCCCGGAAAATCCTCTATCCGTTGCAGCAGGTAAGCCACCTCCTGGTTTGCATGGCGATCGTTGGAAGTATTCGTGGAGGTTCGTTTGCCGAACAGGGCATCCGCCTCGTCAAAGAAGAGAATCCAGTTCCGGTTCTCGGCAAGGTCGAACACCCGGGCAAGGTTCTTCTCCGTTTCCCCGATATACTTGGACACGATCATGGAAAGGTCTATCCGGTACACGTCCATCTCGTTCTTTTTACCCAGCAAAGTGGCAGCCAATGTCTTTCCCGTGCCGGGAGGGCCATAAAACAGTGAGCGGTACCCGGCCTTCAGAAAACGGGATAAACCCCAGTCTTCCATGATGGTTTTACCGGAAGAAATCCAAGTGTTTATCTCTTCCAGTTCGGCTGCTACCTGATAGTCCAGCACCATATCCTCCCAGTCCAGGCCCGTAGTGATTCGCTTGGCGGGGAAGCCGATAGTGTAGTCGGGCTTATAATCCTTGTCCAGCAGGACTTGGCTCAGAAATTCTTCCGATACCCGCAATTGACCGCTAAGGAAAGGTTCCCCTTCTCCCGCACCTTCCAGGCGGAGGATATTCCTTGTGTAGAACCAATGTCCTTTTTGGAAAAGCCGGATTACCTCTTTCCGTTTCTCCGTATCTTCTCCGGCGAGAATAAACGAGGCGGTTTCTCCCGTAGGCAGGAAGCCGCCGTGTGACAGACCCTTCCATCCGCCGAACTCGGTGTATTGCCGGTCAAAGTTCTTATTCTGTACGAAAAAGATGTCCAATATCTGAGGACAAACATGCGGCATCAGGGCCAGCATGATGATTATCCGCTCGTCAAAGGAAATATCCTGAACTTTGGTTACTCTTTCCAACCATCCGTTTCGGGGTGACACCACTTCTTCCAGCAAGGAATATTCACATTCCTGCTGGAAGTAAAGTTGGATGGAAGTGGTCAAAGCTTGATTAAACCAAGCGATATATTCATTCATCCTTTCCTGTTTTATAGACTGTCAGCCTTCGCGCCCATTACATCCGCCTCATGTTCCAGACCAGCGTTGTCGTTAACCGGCATACCTGCCACTTCCGTGGTCGGGTCCACCCGTCCTGCCATCTGCTGGGCTACATGCCATGCTTCATGCGGCAGGTGCTGTTCCTGTCCGGGAGCCACATGGATGTCCGTACCTTGTGTATAGGCAAGAGCCTGCACGGTAGCCGGTTGGGAGGAATTGTAGTGTACCTTCACATCATCCAAAGAAAATCCCGAAAGGCTTTCCACACCTGCCTTGAGGTTGTCCGGCAACCCGGTATTGTTCGGTTTCTGCTGTACGGTGGTGTCCGCCTTCATCTGCGAGGCTTCGTCGTCCTCCTCCCCGACACGTTGCACGGGTGTTTCAAATTTGCCCTGCAATGCATCTTCATCCTCTTCACTGACCCGCTGCAACAGCTGGTTCACCGGGCGGTTGTCTACAAATTGCAAAGCGCCGCTTCCATCCTGCTTCTGCTGGATGGTACGCGCCGCCTTTTCCTGATATACTTTTTCTGTTTCCATACCTTATAGTATTTATAGTTACATAATGATCACTGCTGTGAGTATCATTTAAAACTCCTGTTTCTCGTTCCAGACGACCTGTACATATTTCTTCAGCCAAGGGAAACGTATCTGTTTGAATCCCCACCGGACGGTATCGAGCAGGATGTCGATCGTCTTGTTGTCCACGGTCAGCAGCCACTTTTCCTCTTGCTGTTCCAAACGTCCTGTACGGAGGATGAAAGTCACTTGGAATCCCTTTACCGATGTGCCGCCCATTGCTCGCCAGCTGGCTTTCACAGCGCCCAGCAGGCTTTCGGCTGTTTGCTTTTCCTTATCGGTCAGATCCAGGCTTTCCGGTAACGGGATGTGCATCGGCAGGGAGACAAGCAGACGGTTGAACGCCAGTTCCGTTTCCCGGTATTTCTTTTCTTCCAAGCAGGTGAGGTATTGCAACAGGAATACGGCGCGGACTTTGGATGCCATGTCCTTGAAATCCTTCTTATCCTCATTCAGATAGCCTAGCAGCTCAAATAACTTGGGAAACCAGGGTGCAAACAAGCATAACCCTGCATTTGAAATCATGAAAGAAGTAGATCTTTCTACCTCATTCTCAATCCATTCGTTTTCTTCCATCATAGATGTTGTCAATTCTTTTTCTATTTTCTTCATAATTGCGTGTTTTTGTTCGTCACTTTGCTCCCGGAGAGATGGAAGTGACAGAATAAACAAGTTTATTATTTCTTTCTTATCCTGACAGACCTGTTCTCCGGCAGTTTTTCTTAGGAAGAACTGTGCCAGAGTTGTCCGTAGATCCGGCTCAGTTATTCCGTCGTTTTCTGTCAGGCAGTTCACAATCTGTTTTAAAAGTTCCGCTTGTGACAGTGAACGGCCTGCCGTTAACCTTATCCAGTCGTTGATATCCAGCCATTCCAACCATTTATTCGGTAATCCGGTGTTTTGTGGAAAGGACTTCCGGATATAGGCTGGCAGTTCTTCCGGATGGAGACGGAGAAAATCATGCAGCAGTCTTTTCCGGGTTGCATCCGATAGACTGTTGTTCGACAGTCGTTCCATCAGCAGGCGTATCCTGCTATCCTTGGCCGACAAATGCAGCAGGAAATATTCCTTCATCTGTTCCGGGGTTTGCTTTTGCCGATCCGGTTCCCTTATCCATGAGAACAAGATTCCAGCTATCTCCCGGATACCCGATTTGTCACCTGCCCAATGCGATGTCCAGCACATCAGATTTCGGAACATACCGGAGTAATCAATACCGGTTGCCTTTGAGAGAAGGGCTACCCATTGCTCAAGCAGGAGATGATCTGAAACTTCGGCAAGACGTTCCATTCGGGAGAGGTCATTACAGCTTTTCAACCAATCCAACAACCCCTTCGGTTGTTTCTCCATCAAAGAAGAGATACGGTAGCGGATAGCCGTATCGCTTACATTCCTACAGGTCAGAACAGTGTCCATTGTTTCTTCCTGTTTATCCTCCCATGTTGCCTCCGGCTGGAGTGTGTCAATTGGGAAAGTTTCTCCGGTCTTCCCGATGTTCAATAAACCGGATAACTCCACCTGATCCGAAGTGGCAGTTTTACCTGTACATGCCATGTACAGATACGTCAGAAACTTCCGTAACATTTCTTCAGGTGTCAGCGTCCTGCCGCCCAGTGTATCTTTGTCCTGCATATAGAGCAGCAACGCCCGGGACAGGGTGACTGACAGGGGCTGACCGCTACCGGGCAGGAACGAACAGGTTTCCGGCTTGTGTTGCAACCATTCCACCGTTTGCGACAATACCATTGCCTGCCGGGATTCCAGTTGTGCCATTCCCCGTAACAAGGCCGTTGCGGACAAGTTTTCCGCCAGGCGAAGAATGCTTTCCTCTTGTGCGGGCAACTTTTGGAGCAGGCGTACCCAGAGCCGGGGATGTTCACAAACAATCCCTTGCAGCACTATCTGTCGGATATACTGGGAAACAGCCACATCATCCAACCATCCGATAAGACCTCTGCCGGTCTCCCAATGACGTTCAACCAATATCTGAATAAATTCCGTGAGACGGTTCGTCTGCCGTATCCATTTCTCAAAGTCCTGTCCGGGTGAAGGTGGCATCATAGCACTATCATTCTCCTCATAATATGCCACCAATAAGTACAGAATGTTGTTTTTCAATCCTTGGAAAACAGCTCCATCCGTCAGAACAGCTTGAAGTTGACTGATAATGCTGTCCTTCTCCTGTCGGATATGTGATATAACATCCGAATTTAATCCAGTGATTATCTGCCCGTCCGGTTGCCGCGTATCCTCTTCATTTCTTGCCGTTTCCCCGTCAGTCCCTTTCAACAGTGACAGTTGCAGGAATGTACGATACAGTTCTCTGTTAAAATAGCTGTCATAGGCAGGAGAACCATCCACATTATGGGGCTGTAGATCGTAAATGGCATTCAACACCTCGATATAATGAGTGTGACCGAACACTTCCAGCAGGAACCCGATGGTCAGCTCCGCTTTGGAGAGATAAACGGCGGCATCTCTTTTTCGGATAAAAGCGAGCAGTCTCTTGTGCAGATGCAGTGTAAACTGGCTCTTGCCACCGAATATGGAGAGTCCGTTGAAGGGATAATTTCGGATGAGCCATTCGTACAGGTAATGCCAGTAGGGAGGTATGTCAACTTCGGCATGTTCTTCCGTCTCAGTTTCTATCATCCTGCGGACGGTCATTGTATCAAGCAGTTCTGCCATCACAGCCAATTCCGCCTCACTCTTCGCCTCATGGACAAAACGCACAGGAAGTTCCGGATTGATCTCCATGACCATTCCCAGCCAGCGTCGTTTTTCATACAAGCCGGATGTGTGGGTTGCCAGAAAGCAGGTGTAGAGCCGGAGCAACGCATCCGCATCCTCCGTCTGCCAAAGCAGGCGGCGCAGGGCATATTCCTTGTCGGTACAGAGGCGCAACAACCGGTCCGTGTAGTGTGCCGGTTGCTGTGCCAGCCATTCCAGTTCTTCTTTCAGGCTGTAGTCCTCCTTGCTCCATTCTGTCCGGCAAAAGCCGTGCTCCAGATAGAACAGCAGATTCTCCAGCCGGGAGCATTCTCCTTTTTCTGTCCGGTTCCCGATATGTGTGGCAGGCAACGACAGTGCTTTCAGCAGTTCCTCTTTGAGGCGTTCGGGAAATTTTCTGTAGAAATCCTCCTGCGGAATGCCGCCCAAGTCCAGATCCAGCAGCTCTATTTCATGCAGCACCTTGTCTTCGTCATACGCGGACAAGCATTCTTCCACTACGTTTTCAAGGCAGGTACGGCAAAAATTGTCCCAGTCCGCATACAGGGTGTGTGCAAACTGTTCATCAACCATGGTGAACCCGAACGATATATGGTCAAGCCTGATCATCCAACGATTCCTGCTTTTCTGCCTTACCCAAAGCGTTCTCCATACATTCCAGCATTTCCATTCCGGCTTCGGTATCGTTCTCTGCCAATGCCTGCCTCCACAGGCGGTAGGCATCTTCAAAATTCTGCATGGGGGAAACGTCCAGCCAATACAGCGTTCCCGTCAAATGGGCGGGCAGCAGCGAGCGCAGTAGTTCTCTGCACACCTCACGGAAACGGGACGATTTGAAACGCGCCGTCCATGAAGGCAGCACGAGTAAGAGCGTGAACGGACGTGACGGGTCGGACAGTACCGGTTCGATGATATAGAGCGTCTCACATACGTGGTTCAGCTCCATCAGGTACCGGCGCAGGATATTGGCCAGCAGGTTCAACTCCTCCTTGTCGTCGGTACGTCCCAGATTCATCAGGCAGCCCTCTTCCCTGTTGCGGAACACCAGCATGAACTCATTCGTGCCGGCCTGTACTATCTTATAATTGTCCGAGCGGATGCCTCCGCGGAACAGTCCGCCGTCAATGAAATTATGGTTGAATACAGGTAACTCCCTGCGCAAGCGGCTGTACTGTTCCAATTTCTCCTTCTCCTCTTCCGGCAGGGTAACAGGTGTCACGTCCTCCGTATAACTCTTGTCGAGCATCCGCTCATTGACAAGCATGGCGTTCAGCTGGTCACGGTATGTCTTTTCCTGTTCATCTGTTCCCATCAGAATCAGATTGTGCCCCGGCAGGATATTGCCTACCGTCCGGTCTTCATCCCGATTGATGCCCAGCAGACGGCAGAACCACGCTTTTGCCGTAGGAATATTCTTCTTGTCATCTATCTCTCTTATATTTCTTGCATGTGCACGGTTCTTTGTCAGATCGTGTGCCTGTTGCAGGAATTCCATGCGGCGAAGTAAGATTTCCTCCTGCGTCTCACCGTAGTTACCGAACTCATTCATCCATACGGGCTGGCTCTCCATACCGTATAGATTATCAAGGAAATCCAGATAACGGCTCTTCAGCGGATAGATATTACGTCTCCGTTTCTGCAGGCTTTCGGGCGGCAGCATGTCCGGTTCCCACACGTCCATTCCGGTGCAAAGGGCGTTCTTGGCGTCAATGGACAGTAGCCGCTTCATCTCCTTCACTTCTTTCAGTCCCCGTTCCACGGTTAGATCATACAGTTTCAGGTAGGCCTCGAAAGCGGAAGGAGGCTGTTTGATGGACGGGAGGCGGTAGCAGTCGGGAAACTCGTCGGCAATAGGACGATGACGGAAGATATTCCGGCAGACTCCTTCCGCCCTGTTCCATTGAAATTCTTTTCCACCGATTATTTTCGTCCTAACCCGTCCCTTGGTATAATACAGCTTTTTCAAATGTTCTACAAACAGTTTCATATCCACATCCGGTTCGGACCGACCGTAACGGATGCGCACTGTCAAGTCCTTTCTTTTCTTGGGGATAAAAAGGCTGAAGCCTCCCGACAGGTCGGTCTGTGGTTTTCCGTCCTTCATCAAATAGCAGGTACCGAATGATTTGATTCCTTTCACTTTCCGCAGTTCCCTGTACAGTTCGTATTCGGTATTCTGTTGTTGCGGAATCACTACCCGGACAGCGTTTTCCGAACCCTCCAGCCACTCTTCAGGTGACAGTCCGGAGGTCAGGAAATCTACCGGAGGCTGGATACGCACACCGCCGGACAGGTAATGCAGTATCTTCCAGTACACCCTTGCCAGCACCTCCGTGGCGTCTTCGCCCGCCTCTATCTCAAACTCCGCCTGAAATGTGAGCGTTTCAGGCTGTATGACAACCACCTGTTCCAGATACTCGCAGAGGTTGCGGTGACTGTTATAGACCTTCGCCGCCTGTTTTCTCAGGTTCTCCCGGTCCTCCTCGAAAGGAGACAAAACCAGACTGACGGTGTAGCCGCCGGTGTCCGCCCGGCAGTCCACCCACACGTTCTCCAGTTCCGGGATATAGGAGAAGAACAGTTTCCGGTAATCCTCCGTGGTGACGGGACCGGTGGTATAGACCTTGTCGGGCGAGAAAAGGCCGAAGGCTTCCGGATCGAGCTTGCCGTTGCCCTGCACCAGATAGTCCGGCAGATTCGGGAAACTGAATTTATAAGCCGTTTCCCCCAGTACATAATTGGTTATGTCGGCCAGGGTCACGCCCGGATCGTGGGCGTTGAAGTCCGTCCACACCTTCCCCGACAGTCGTTGGAGTTCTTCCAGCGTTTCGCGTTGCAACCGTTGGTACAGGGGTTCGCCGTCTGTCGGACGTTCGATATAAGAGTGAGTATTGTTATCCATGTTTCTTCCTCCTTTGCATTAACCGTTATACAGTTCCACCATCCGGCAGTGTATCCGGCCGGATGGAAGCTGTTTTTTACTCCGCATCTGCAGGCAGGGCTTGCCGTTCCGCTCCTGCCAGCGCAGGCGGATGCAGCCCGACCATCCCCACCAGTGCTTCTGTGGCGATTCTATCCGTTGCTCCATGTCGTTCTGCCAGATAGCGGTGGCCCGTACCAGTTCGCAAAGATCCAGGCTCCGTTCGCGGAAAGAGGCGTAGATGTCGTACATGCGGCAGTTGAAGCCTTCGTTTGACACCTCCAGCGGGAGGTCGTGCCACTGCTTGTCGGCTGGAAGGGTAAAGTACCCCCCGCCGCCGGGAGTGAGGGAGCTGCCGTCCTCCAGCAGGTAGCCGGGTGCGGTGATTTCTTTCTCCACCGTCAGGGAACCGTGCAGTATGAACGCCTTGTCCTGTGTCATTTCCAGTACCGCATCTCCCTGCATATTCTTCAGCAGCAGGTTCTTTTCGGGCGTGACTGAGAGCGACCATACAGGAGGCTCCGCACCACCGGCTGGTTCTTCCGTATAGAAATTGATTTTCAGGCTTCCGTCTTGTACGGGATAGAAGCTCCAGCCGTTTCCGGTGTCCGCCACATGGCCTTCCTCCCTGATGTTGGGCATGGAGTCTATCAGTGCCGCAAACTGTTCCTCGGTGGGAGTCTTGCCCTTCCGGAAGTATTCCTTCAGTGTTTCTCTGTCTTTTCGGTTATTTCGGTTCATAAGTTTATCCTATTATGAAGTTGTTTTCTATCTCGGCTCCGTCTATCCCGTCGTTGGGAGAGAGGAGTTCTATCTTGATTTGGGGAAGCAGCACGTTCCAGGCACGGCTGCCCTTTATAATCAGGTCCCCGGCCTTTATGCCGGTGTCCGGCAGGCTTTTCCCGTTCACTTCCAGGAGTGCCAGTTTCATCAGGTCCTCATGGTTCGCCAGGCGGGCATGCAGTTCCTTGTAAGAAAACCGTTGTCTGAGTTCAGGCAGCGTGCCCTGTCTGTACCAGGGAGCGATGTAATTCTGTGCCAGCACGATAAGCTGGCGCAATACCTTGCCTTCGTCCTCCACCGTGGGCCACAACACGGCTTTACAATGGATGCTGACCGGTTCGTAAACGGGATTACACACGCGTAGGGAAACTACAGGCGGCGCATACTGCACTATCCTTTTCTGTATCTCCGCCAGTTTCCAGGACGGGGAAAGGTAATAGCGGTTATCCTCCGCGCGGCTGAACACCACCAGACAGACTTCCGCAGGCAGCCCCTCCCGGAGCACGGTGAGGCACTGCGCTTTTTCCACTTCGGGGAATTGCTCCAGCACCAAGCTCTCGTAATCCCTTGCCGTAACCGCCCGGTGACGGTTGCCTATGCGCGCGGTCTGCCGCACGGCAGTTTGTCCTTCAGCATCCGCGTGACAGCCCCCGAATCCGGGCAACGGCTGCGCGACGGTTTCTATTCTTTCGTCCGGTTCGGCCGTTGTCTGTATGGTTCCGGCAGGCAGCGGCGTGCCGTCACCGTTCACGGCGGTCAGCAGGAGGCGGTTTGTCAGGATGCCGCGCACGGCCAGACAAGAGCTGACGTCCCCTATGACGGAGGCGCGCAGCCACGCTTTGCCACGCTTGTCCAGATGAGCGGCGGTGATCTTCTCCGGCCATCTGATTTCGATGAATCCGCTCTGCGTCAGTCCGCGGGTTTCATCAGTGATGACCGAGGTGACCGGCAGAGGCTTCCAACCGTTCCCTTGCCGGTATTCCCAGTTCAGCTTCACGCCCGTGCCGGGCTGTGGGTTATAGAAAGGTATCTTTTCCTGCGGCAGCACCAGGTCGGCATACATCCGCACCGTCTGTTCCCCCTGGGCATGCAGAAAGCCGAAGCAAAGCGTATGATCCGCCGGAAGGGGGGCGATGAATGGTTCCTCCCTTTCGTTGCCTACAGGGTATGTGTCATTCCCGGATAGGGAAGTGATGCGGGTTAGAAGGATGGAGGAACCGTCCATCCGGCAGAGTGTGGTTTCCTCACAAGCGATATAGGACAGTTCCACATCCGCCAGCATGGGCACCACGGGAACAGGCGGCAGCTCTTTGCGCTTTTTCTCCTTGCAGCGGCTGTTATGTATCATCGTATCTGTGAACAGGGTGCGGTATTTCTCCGTACCGAAGCCGACAGCAGGCTCCAGCAGGGTGGCGCGGAAGAATCCGTCACGGTCGCGGTCGTACTCGTAGGGTTCCGGCGTGTCGCCGCTATTGTCCGAAAGCGGCCCGGCAGGAAAGTCAAACACCAGTTCGGCACGTTGCAGCGAGCGGTCCTCGCCGTTGTCGGGGACAAACAGGTGTTGTCTTTCCCCGCAGAGGTGCCAGCAGCTGTCTTCCTGCCATTCGGTGCTTATCAAGAAAGATGCTGCGCCGATACCGCCATAGTCTCGATATTGCCGGTCGAAATCCACCTCCGTTTCGGGCAGCTTCTTCCAGCGGCCTTTTAGCCGTACTTCTTCCAGCGGTTTGTGTCCCATCTCCTCATTGCCGAACAGGAACCAGGCCCCCTTTTCCGCCTGCGGTCCGAAGGGGTAGAAAGGCTGTGTGGTATCCACTTCGCCCAGCTCGTTGTAGAAGGTGAAGTTCTGTATGCCGCTTACCTCCGTGCGTATCCGTATGGCGTCAAAGCGTATTTGCGATGCCCAGCTGTAGGGACACAACTCATTGGAAGCCTGAATACGGACGGCTGGGCAGGCGGTTGTCGTGCCATGTGTCTCTTCCGTGCAAGGAACAGGGATAATTCCTTCCCGGTTTAGGGTGAACTCGAAGCTCAACCACCGGCTGCCACCCAATGTGATGGTGCGGTAGTTGCAGTGTGGCGGTGCCGTCCAGCCTTTCTCCTCACTCAGCAACAGGGAGAAGGAATGTAGCGGCTGTTCGTCCGGAGGCAGAGTATCTGTGCCGGTCCCGGTTATCCGGAAAGCGATGCTCACTTTCCGTTCTCCCTCTCCCAGTAGCAGCATGGAGGATTCCACCATCCAGCCGGGTTGCGGGTTGTGGCTTTTCTTGTCGGAGAAAAGAGTGTCTGCTGATAATGTTCCTGCAACTCCGACGGGTTGTTTCCAAAGACCGGTCACCCGGTTGTTTTCCCTTTTCAGGAATACGGCATTCACTTCGTCCATGCGCAAAGGGCTGATATATTCCGGCCGGACAGTCTGATAGAGCAAGTTCTCCCCCTTGTCATTCTGTCCCGCCGAAAAGAATTGTCCTGCGGGCAGTGTAAAGCCTGCCACATCTTCTTTCGGAGTGACTACCACATACACGCTGTCCTGTACCACCCCGGCGGGACGGACTTGCAGTATCTCGTTGCGGTAAAGCTCCGGCAGGGTGGAAAGCCGCCTATTGAAGTCCTGCGCCATGCGGCAGTAGTTCTTTATGTACACCAGCAGTAGTGCCAATGCTCCGTCCATGTCGCCGCTGTTTTCTATTTGTTCCAGGTAGTAGGCTGCATCTTCCTGTACATGGGCAATGGCATGGAACATCCGGTAATAGGTTTGCTGCTCCGTTTCTTCCTCTGTCGGTATCAGGGAGTGTTCCAGCCGTTCCTTTATCTGACGGGCAGTTTCGCCGGAAGGACTTTTATCGTTTCCCGCTTTCCAGTTCCGGTTGCCATAGTCTTCCAGACGGGCAATCCAGCCGCCCAGTTTTTCTTTCAGACTGTCCACAGAAGCAGGAACTTCTTCTTGCAGTATCTCCACCAGCACGGTCAGTACATGGTTCTTAAACAGTTCTTCGAGCGTGCCATTCTTGTTATCCTGGCAATAACGGATGTCACTGCTGACGGACATGAGTCTGTGCAGCATTTCCTGCCAGTCACTTTCCAGAGCCGGAAAGTCATCCAGCCGGTCACGGTCTGTTTCGTGGTCGGTGCGGAGCGTGCCGCTTTGTCTGTTGTTCGTTACCATTGTTTATCTGTCTTTTTTATATTTCCATATTTTCAGTATTCTTCAATTCTTGGAAAAAAGAAACCATCTTACTCCGTGACGTTTTGTTGTTACGGTGTAAGGCGGAATAATGGGGATAAAACGATATTTACAGTAAGTCCGTAATGGTCGTTGTTAGTATCTCCAGCTTGGAGAAAGCAAACAGCTGACCATCGTAGAAGATGCCCTCCATTGATGACAGTACGATTTTTCCTTGATTCTCCATTTATATTGTTTTTATTTTTGAGAAGGACAAAGATAACTGCATCTTATTCATATGACAATCAACTGTTATAGCTTCTCACTTCATTATTCCTTTTCCTCACTATATCAAAGAGCATTCTTTTGTTTTAGGCAAGATTAAATGCCTACGTCCAATCTTCGTGACTGGCAGATTGCAAATCCTTATATTCATTTAACAGAGGGTCGCATATTAGCCATGACTGGTTGTGCCTTCACCAGATCAGGGTCTAATATCGCTTTGAATAAACAAAATATATCCTCTTTATTCAATATTGGAATCAGCTTTGATTGGTCTTTCTCTAAGCCATAGCCACATTGTATCAATGTACATATTTCTCCTAATGTACCATTTATATTGACAGATTGATAGGATTTATGCTTTTCATCAAATTCTCCAAGGAGATAAGATGCCATTTCCATTTTCAATTGAGAGTCTTCCATATTTTGTATGGAATATTTGTTCTCTATTCTAGGGAAGTAATTAATCATCTCTAGATCCGACTTAAAACCTTCGTTATATAAATTAACATCATTTCCTGAAAATAATCCAGATCTATTGTGATTATCTTCTAACCATTTTTCGGCTACTCCAAGAAAAAATGGATCTGCGATACTTACTGGAATACAATTAATTAATATCATTTTAATAAACTCATTATTTAGTTCTACCCCCCATTCAGAATTTACATCTCGTAAAAGAGAAACTAAAGTAAATGGTTTTCTTGGTAATTTTTCTACTTCATCCTTTAATTTTCCATATTCTAAAATTTTACTTTTTTTACCTGAACTGTAAACAACTTGATACCAATGATCAGATCCAATGTAGGCAATACTATAATCAATCTCACTGTCCGGTCGAATATGATGCATATATTTTTCTAATGGAGTTGGATAATCATTCACATCAAGAATAGCTGATCTTGAATGAGACACGTTATCCATTCGTTCATTCCATTCAGTTCTTTGTTTCTGTAAATCATTAATAGGTAAAGTTATTATTAATGGATTAACGATAGAAGTAGAAGTTCTTTTTCCATCTTTTAATTCTTCAACTACTATAGTTGCTGGTCTAAACAAATTCCAAGCTTCAATTAATGTTTTGTCAGGATATTTTATGACATTTTCATAAGTTAAAGGAATGTTTTTGTGTGGCCCTTTATCCCATAGAGATTTAGCTTCTTTAAGCCCTCTTTGAATTACATTTTGTTTTTTTTGTATGTTATTCGATTGTGTAGATATCGCTTTAAAACATTTTCTATTATCAACAATATTCTTTAACATACATATTTTTGATTCTTTATTAGTAACAACTCTATTTGATTCTTTTTCTGTTTTAGCATACTCTTTCATATGTTTGAATTTTAGAACATATTTTCAGATTTTAGTCATTTATCTCTGAAATTGTTAATTTTATAAATATCTGTAATCTATGCTTTCCGCCACTATTTTTCCGACAGCGGAGGACACAGTTTGCAGTTCTATCCACTCTTGCTCATTACCATCCACTATGGTACGGGTATAGGTGCTGTTGGAGAGTTCGTGCGTTAGAGGATGAACTCAATAAGGACGGCTTTCACCCGCTTGGAGAAGTCAAATTCCTTCCTTAAGGTCCTTCATACCGGAGATATCACTTAGGACGGCTTGAACGTCGGAGTTTGATACAGTGGAAATCCTCGATAGGTCTCGAGCGATGGTCTTCGTTTCCACAGGTTTGCCCTGCACAATGGCTCGGGGGGGAGTAACCCCCTTGCTTCTTCTGATAAGACTTTTTCCAGAATGGCATAATCGTAATATTTCAAGTGTCAATACTATTGTTTACTATCTTTGTCTCACCTTTGTTTTCCCGAAGTGCCACTTCAAAGAAACGTTGGTTTTATTCACATCGTTCTACATTATATATTCGTCCCTTCATTCAAATAAAACGGATACACCATGTTATTGCGGTTGTTGGTGCGGACGATAGTATAGGTCAGCTTTATCAGCAGTAAACCTTCCTCCGCATGTTCCTCAAAGGAGACGTCCTCCAGCGTGATACGCGGCTCAAAGAGCGTAACGGCACGCGCGATGTCGTTGCGCATCCGAGTTACTGTATCCGTATCCATCGGCTCAAAGGCGTAACGGCGTAATGGGTAGCCATAGTCGTAACGGTTCACCCGTTCACCAAGCGAAGTACTGAACAGCACATGCAGGCTTTGCTCGATGTCCTTCTCGTAAGCCACCATTTGCACTCCGTCTTCCGTAAGGGTGGGCGGAAAGTTCCAACCTCTGCCCAGGAAGGCGTTATTATCCAAAAAAGTATTCTTTTCACTCATATCGTTTATCCTCCTATCATTACGGTGGGACATCCCGCCACTATCGTGCCGCCATGTGCAGTACTGTCACCCATACGTGCGGCAGGTCTTCCTCCTATCATTACGGTGGACGAGCCTTTCACTATCACATCCGGCGGACCGACGCAAACGCACATATCGCCTACAACGGCTGCCGGTTGTTTCCCTATCAATACATTCGGCACACAAGGTCCGGTTACCGGACCGCCCACATGGGGTATCGGCGAGGGAAACGCCGGGGTCTGCATGGGGCAGGTGTGCATATCTGTTATTCTTGCTGCCGGGGGCATAACTTCATTTACAATTTAATTATTTACAATTTAGTTTATCATGACCATCGCACCTTTCACGGTAGTCTGACCACTTGCCGAGAGTTCTGCCGTAGCGTTGCCCTTGACGGTTGCACCCACTTTG
The DNA here is from genome assembly GCA_963651205.1 of Bacteroidaceae bacterium. GTDB lineage: Bacteria > Bacteroidota > Bacteroidia > Bacteroidales > Bacteroidaceae > Phocaeicola. The sequence continues at coordinate 46,993 of CAVJPC010000082.1, read as the reverse complement.
GCCTGCACTTTCACATTCAGCCCTTCCAGACTTGCGTCCTGCTTGGCTGTCGCGCTGAGTTTCAAGGTGGCATCCAGCTTGATGTTTCCTTTGGCTTTCAGTGTGATATCTTTCGCGGACGAGAGCGTGATGCCGTCCTTGTCCATTGTCATTTCGTTCTTGTTCGGGTCGGTCAGCTTGATATGCTTTCCGTCGTCACTCAGTTCCACCGTGTTCTTGCCGGGGGTGGACACTGTTATTATCTTCTTTTCCTCGTTAAACTCGATGCGCATATTCTCACGCGTGACGATGGCTTTCTTGTTGTTCTTCGCCTCGTATTCGTAGGGCGGCTTATGCTTCTCGCCATACAGGGAACCGAGTATCACAGGGTACGCAGGGTCCTGGTTCATAAAGCCGATGATAACTTCGTCTTCCGGTTCAGGTAGGAAGAAAGAACCCATGCCGCCGGTGGCGTACATGGTGGAGAGACGTGCCCAAAGCAGCTTACTCTTTCCGTCCATCCACGGCAGTTCCACCTGTATGCGCTGCTCTTTCAGCGGATCGCCGTCCAGTTTCTTCACCACTGCCGCATGGAGTCCCTGCAAGCCGGGCAGGAAGCCGGAGGCGGAAGGGGAAACCACATCGGCCTCGTTGGTGATGCAGAGGGGCGAAATGCCTGCGCCCGCTTCGGTAGTCCACTCGTTATTTTCGATGGTATGCGTCACCGAGCCTACAAACAAATTGCCGTTGAACCGCTTGCCCAATCCTTTCAGTTCGATGAGGCAGCCGGGCTTCACCTTGACCGAGCCGTAGAAGCTGATGGACCCTTGATAGCGTGCCAACCCGGCTTTCAGCGCCATGCCGTCCGCCCATTGCTTGAGCGCCTTCTCATCCGTTGGCGCATCGGTCTGTAACAACAGGCTGTCACCGGAGGCGATGTTCTTGGGCTGCAAGTCGCCCTGCTTGTTGAGCGAGGGAGAGGAAGCGGACACTTTCACCGCCTTTTGCGTCTTCGGACTCCAGGACACCGCCTCGTATTGCGTAAACTGTTCGCCTGCTGAAAGTTCAAGGTCGAAAGCTGTCAGGTCCACACCATAGGTCACGGTATGTACGGGCGAGCCGCCCACATCAGGCTTTTTCACCTTTATCTTACTGCCGTCGGTAAATACCAGCAGCCCGTTGGCATCGGCACGTGAGAGGGCGAAGTCCCAGTCCGAACAGTAATACTGCACGAGTGTGGGATGCTGGTAAGGGGTGGCATCCACGTCCACACTGCCATAGCTTGACAATACTTCCTTGATGATGTCGCTGTCCTTTTTCTTCTCGAAGATGCGGTTCTTGCGTCCTTGCGTGGCGGGATAAGCGTTGTCGCGGCATTCCACCACCATATAGGAACGCAGGTCCTTGCCCGTGAGGATACGCAGCCCAATAATCACACCGTCAAACAGTGTATCTTCCTTGTTCTTTTCCCCCGCGTCCAACCGCAGGGTATTGCCGGGCTTGAAGAGGTTCGAGTCACTCTCGTCGAATGTCTGTTCGTCCATGTTTCCGGCGTCAAATTTCAGTGTGGCCTTGCCGATACGGTTCAGTTCCAACCGTATCTTGGCCGATACCAAGGCATACTCGTCTTTCAGCTTACTCCCGTTACAATAAACGGAGCAAGACAGTACCCGGTCTTTATATATAGAAGGTGAATCTGCCATTTTATTCTTTTTTTAGCATCGGCAACAGGATTTCCGTACCGGCGGGCACGTCCCTATAGCCGTCCAGGTTATTAAAAAGAGCGACTTCCGCCACTAATAGCGGATCGCCGTATATAGCCGCGCAAAGGGCGGCAAGTGTCTGCCCCTCCTTCAAAGTGACCAGCCGCGACACGTCCGGTGAGCATTGGGAGATGCTTTTCTTCTCCTCTTTCCAGCTGCGGTAGCCGGTCAGGGTCACTTTCACTTCGGCACGAAGGGGGATGCCGTCCTCGTCGAACAGGGTGTATTCCGTTTCCAGCCGCTGCAACTGCCCCAAGAAGAGGATGTCGCCATACTGCACCTTGACAAACGAGGGTCGGTGCCCGTCAGTGTTGTACACGTACAGCCGCTGTTCAAGTTCGTTCACCATATCGTGTACGGGCATCTTTTGATTCACATTCTCCTCCATTGCGTTGGTGCGATCCAGCAGGCACTCGAAGTAGAGGGTTTCCGGGCGGTAGCTCACATAGGTGTTCGACCCGTTCAGGGTGCCCAGCTGCTTGTCCTCCGCATAGCGGATACTTTTGCTGAATTTCAGCTTTGCCGGACTGACGGGAAGTTCCATGGCGGCTTTGTGCACCTTGTTGAAACTGTCGTCCGTGTATGCTGTGATATTCATCTTTCCCATTCGGCTCTGTCGTTTTTTTACAGGTTATTATCTTTCATTCCTTTTTCTCTTCAACCGCTCTGCGGCAGGCTGTCCGTTTCTTTCCTCTTCGGACAGCCTGTCCAGTATACGGCTCTCTATCTTTCGGATTATCTCTTCCGAAACTTCCGTTTCCGTGACGATTCGTTTCTCGACCACGGTACGGACACGCATTTCCTTGATGACGACCGGCATGGCTTCCTACAGTTTACGTTCCAACCGACCACATTTCAAGGTGACAGTCTCCATGGCGAGTCCGCTTCTTGCCGCATCCAGTCCGCCGAGCGACCAACCCGTTGCATAGCAGTGCGAACACAGCCACGCCGCCACCGGGACACCGGCTTGACTTTGCAACGTGATGACTACATCCAGCGTAGTAATCGTATCCTCGGCGTTCTTCATGTTCAAACAGTCGCAACAGTCGTTCACCCATACTTCAAACGGTGCGGCCAACGGCACAAGCGGTGACTTCAAGAGGATATTGCCATAGTTGATTGCTTCGGGCAATTCCTGGGTGGTATTGTCCGGCCCTTTCTGCGTCTGTTTCGCATAGTCCCACCCCAGACCGCTGACTTCCGTGAACGAGGCATAAAACAAAAGCGCAAGCTCCTTCACGAAACACACCCTGAAATAGAATTCATAAGGCGGCAACATTCTCCATGCAAGATTCTCAATCATAGGGCATGGGGATTATTCACCGGGCTGTATTCCTTCGTGCGCTAGAATCAGGGTCTCCATCGCAACCGTATTGCCGTCGGCCTTAAAGCCTTCCACCGTAATCTTCTTGGGCCATGCATTGGTCACCGACCAGGTCTTCACGACCGAATGCGACTCGTCCAACAGACTGATAGTCACATTCTCACGCTGGATGATGTTCATGTTCACTTTCCCTATCCAGTCCCAAAGTTTGGAATCGGATACGAATATGCCCTTTTTCAGGGTGATGTCACTCACCTTCTTCAGTCCGGGCATCTTCAGTTTGATAAAATCGTTGCTGTCACCGGCACGGTAGGTTATTTCCTCGAATTCGGTTTCAAGGCCCGATACCTCGCTGAAGGAGATATCTCCCACGCTGCCCAATGTCACTTTGAAATGAAAACTCGGTAACGGCCACATTTGGGTGTCCTGACTCTGTGCTGATCCATTCTCTGCCATAATCGTATATTTTTTAATTGTTAATTGTTACTTGTTACTTTTCAATTAAAATCAACTCTTCTGCATCTGTTGCTGGAACGAGATTTCAATGAATTCCGCCGGATGCGAGATGGCTACCAGCACGCTGATGCGCATGATGCCTTCCAGTATGTCCTCGGCGGTCATAGTATCGCCCAGCCCCACGTGCACTTCGTAAGCGTCTTCGGGAGTAGTCCCCGCCAGTCCGCCACGTTTCCACACGTTGCGCAGGAAGTTTTCCACCATGCACTTCATGACAATCCATGTGTTGGCGTCATTCGGCTCGAACACATACGCGCGTGCGGCGTTCTTCACCGACTGTTCCAGGAAAATCATCGTGCGGCGTACATTGATATAACGCCAGTCCTGAGAGTTGCCGTCCAACGTGCGGGCACCCCATACCTTGATACCCTCGCCGGGGAAGGTGCGGATGGCATTGATGGCTTTTCCGGCCGTCGGCATGTTCAGGTCCTCCTGCATCTCGTCGGTAATCGCCATCAAGGGTTTATTCACATAGTTGACAGATACATTGGCGGGAGCTTTCCATACGCCGCGCGTGTGGTCCACCATGGTATAAACACCCGCCATGGCAGCCGAAGGCGGCAGCAGGTTCAAGTAGTCCTTCACCTTTTTCACTAGCAGCTTGTATAGCGGCCAGTTCTGCGACATCGCGTCGTGAAGGGTGTTTTTCAGTTGCCTGATCTCATCTCCGGTAGGCTTCTTCCCAGCATTCGGTTGCGGATTCATCTTATCAAAACAGGCTAATATATAATCATACATTTTCTTGTTGTCGCCGAAGACTGCCGCCTCGGGCACATTCTCCCATGACAGGATTTCGCCGTCAATATCCATGTCCGTCAGTACGGACGTTTCCAGCCATGGGTAATAGGCTGCGGCAAACTGGAGGTTTTCCGTACCTATCTCCTCGCGGAAATAATCTACCGGAGTCCTCGTTTCCTTTTCCGGTAAATCTTTGGGGATATCCAGCAAGGCGAAATATTTCCGGCTGTCACACAGCGTCAACAGGTTTTTATACACATTCATGCAGGTTGCCACCCCTTCCTTTCCCACATTTACCGCTTCCGGCACGACCAGCAGTGTGATGTCCGGCTCCTTCTTGATATTGCCGGATACGGTTTTCCAAACATTCTGTGCTGTATAGGCTGTCAGGAAATCCGTTTGGTAGTCACCTATCGACACAATATAGCAGGTGCTCCCGCCATTGGCGAAGAACAGTACCAAATGATAATATAAGGTACAAAGCGAACTTTTCAATTTGGCTTTCAGACCCACGCCTAGTTTCTTGTCAAATACGCTGAGAGTGTTGTCATCCGGCTCCTCCTTGATGACCGACAAGTCAAATTTAGGCACAGGCGCACCGCCGAAGCGGATGATGTATTCTGTCAGCGACGAGATTTTTACCGGCTTGTATAGTAAAGAGGTATTTCCGTCCTTCGTTTTTTCGGTAAGCCCGATAAAGACCGGAATGGCGGTTTCGGCTTCAACCACCGAATTTCCAAAGGCGTTTTTCTCCTTGATGTAAACGCCGGGGGTCTTGTATTCTCCCATGATATTTAATTTTTAATTATTAATTATTTCAACTCTTCTGCATCTGCTGCTGGAAAGTTATTTCGATAAACTCAGCCGGATGCGTGACGGCCACCAGCACCGTAATGCGCATGATGCCTTCCAATATATCCTCGCCGGTCATGGTGTCACCCAGCCCTACGTGCACCTCGAAGGCATCTTCGGGGGTAGCACCCGCCAGTCCGCCGCGTTTCCATACACTGCGCAGGAAGTTCTCTATCATGCATTTCATGTTGATCCACGTGCCCGCATCGTTAGGCTCGAACACATAGGCCCGGGCGGCGTTCCTTACCGACTCTTCGAGAAACAGCAGCGTACGACGCACATTGATATATCGCCAGTCCAGAGAGTTTCCGTCCAGCGTGCGCGCTCCCCATACCTTGACGCCTTCGCCGCGGAAAGTACGTATCACGTTGACAGCCTTTCCCTTTATCGGTGCGTTCAAATCCTTTTGCTGCTCATCGTCAATGTCTTCGGCAGGACTGTTCACATAGTTCAGGGTCACATTTGCCGGTGCTTTCCATACCCCACGGGTATTGTCCACCATGGTATAAATGCCCGCCATGGCCGCAGACGGAGGAAGCAGGTTTAATTTGGCGAGAATTCCCTTTACGACTTCCTTGTAGACAGGGGAACTGTTGAACAGGGCAAGATGCAGGGATTCCCGGGCTGTTTTGTCACTGACCGGAAGATGCAGGACAAGTGTACTTCCCTCCAAGTAGCTGCATATAGAAGCGGTGTCCGATAGGAATTTTCTTATATTTTCTATCTGTTCAACCTGCTCTTTTTCATTGTTTAAAAAGACGATTTCATTCTTCTTGTCAATCGAGACGTAAAACAGTGGGGGGTCATTCTTTGCAAAGGAGAATGTTTTTATTTCCTCCGTTTTCTCCGTTTGAGGAACATCTTCAATCTTCCATGTTTTGAACAGCCCGACCTTCAGTGCTTCGGCTGTTATGGTTTCGTATGAAAGTTTCACCCCGTTGATTATTGGGAAACCGCCAGTTTTTTTTGCCAGTCTCACAAAACCGAACGTTTCATCCAGAATTGAACTCAAGACAGCATCCTGTCTCGATAACAGGTTTACATATTTGGCAACATCCTCCACTGTCCAGTCCACCTTTTCCCCTTTGATGTCGCGGCTGCTCAGCACAGACGTATTCAGACGGGGGAAGTAAGCCGCACCATAGGAAAGGAATTCCGAGCCTACGCCTTCACGGAAAGACTTGATACGGCTATCCATATCTGCACTGCCATCGGCCGACTGGTAGATGTCAAGCAGGGCGATACGGTTTTTCATGACTTTGCCGCAGTGTTGCAGCACATCGGTCTGCAAGCCTTTGAACTCGTTGATATCCGATATGTTTACGGCTTCAGGAATAACAACCATCGTGATTTCCTGCTCCAACTTCAGTTTTTCCAGCGCGCTGCTCAGGGTCTGGCGTTTTATCGCGTCGGGGTCGTTATAATCTCCCACCGATACGATATAACAGGTACCGCCGCCGTTGGCGAAGAACAGTATCATATTATAATACAAAGTAAACTTGTTTTCGCCTTTTACCGTGACGGATATGCCTACAGGATATTCTTTACTTTTACCCTTTTCTTCTTTTTCTTTAGGTATGAAAGTCAGCGTTTCAGTCTGTCCCGTATCTTCTATTTCATACTGGAAGAAAATGCCTGTCGGCTTCAACATTCCCCGGCTCTTGCTATCATCGTCCATGGTGGCAACCTCCTCTTTCGTCAGCCCCACATGGTATTTCACCAGGTCCAGAGTCAGGTCTATGGAAGGCGCTCCGCCGAAATATTTCAAAAATTCCGTCATCGACGAAATCTTCCAAGGAATACCCGTCAGGTTATCATTCCCATTCTCGGCCTTTTCGGTATAACCGATAAAGGCCGGTATGGCGGTTTCGGCTTCAACCACCGAGTTGCCGAATGCGTTCTTTTCTTTGATATAAACGCCAGGGGTCTTGTATTCGCCCATAATCTCTTGATTTTTTTTTAGTTTGACAATATTTTACTTACTCTCGTTGTCAATAGTAGCATACCTGCCGGATGCAGTCCTTGGTCACGAAACGTCCTGGTGTGGGCGGCTCGACGTTTGCAAGCAGGATGCGTTTTTGCCTGCCGTCTTCCTGCTGCACCAGGCGCAGCTTGCTCGCATATATGGCACGCATCGGTATGGCTTTCTTTGTGGTCGTACTCATGCCTTTGTTGCCGTAGGCGGTTGTCGGTTTTAAGGTATTGAATGAAATGATATCTTTCTCATCCTCCAGTCTCAGTTCCGTTTCCGGTATGTTACTTCCGCTGCGGCAGAAGAAGATGTATTCCCATTTTATCCTCCGCGCATGGAAACGTAGCACCGTCAGCCGTGATTTTTTCTTGGACGACGTTTGCCTCATGTCGTTGGTCAGACGTAGCGATACGGTACAGAATCCGGAACCGATGCCCCGGCGCTTCTCTGACGGGTGTATGGCTTTTGCCGCATCCATATCGCCCTTCGTTCCGGGCAGTTGCAGTTCATAGGCATCCGAAGGACAGAAATCCGGCCACCGGGTATAGAGCGTGAAGTGAGAGTCTGCAAGATATAGTTCCAATGTCAGAATATCACCTTCCCCGCTAAATCCCGCACCGTTACGGTCATAAGATACAGCCCATTCATCCGCTGCAGTCTGGCGGAACAGCAGGTTCCGTTGTCTTGCAAGTTCAACGCCTTGCGGCGAGAGACGGCATCCGACAGCGTCGCACGGCTTTCCTTCAAAGTAGTCGTGCTGCACACGCAAGCGATATAATGTCTGATAACTTTCCATTCTTTTTTCGTTTTACATATTTATAACAGGCCCTTTCGCAATGATTCCGCCGGAAGTTATCTCTTCCGCATCAATGGCAAGGCGGCGCAACTTGCATACCACCGACGGGTAGTATTGTCCACCCAGCAGTGTCCATACATTATTCAGGTCTTGCGTTGACAGGGTCACCACCTCCACCGTATAGTCCGTCCCGTCCACACGGAACCGTGGCGTGGACTGGATGAACCGGAGCGTATCCGAAAGCACGGAAAGTGACTCTCCATACCGCCGTTCATCATACACCGCCGCAATCATCACGTTGAGGTTGAGTAGCAGAGGCGGCGCCTGCCGGGTATAGCCTTCCGACGTGCGCTGCACCGGGGCAGAGATGCCTCCTGCCGTTTCCCGTTCCACATTGATGAGCGACACCACCATCTTGCAAGGTTTCTCTTCCGTGCCGTTGCCCACAAAGCCCACTTCCGCCAGTCCTTCGGGCTGGTGGTGCAGGCGTGAGAGGTATTCGTCAAGCCGCGAGGCGTAGTATGTCAGAATTGTCTTGATCATATCACTTTCAGATAGTTTACGATTCCTTCCACCATGATGTCCGTCACGCACTGCTTCCCGGCTTCGGAGAGCAGGAGGTCCACATCCTCCCGGTTGTCCTGGAAGAAGTTTTCCACCAGCACGGCAGGGCAGTTGGTTTTGCGGCAGATGTAGAGGTCGGCAGTCCAGTAAAGCAGTTGCGGGGAGGGTTGGCGAACCTTGACTTTTTTGCTGAGTGCCGCCTCTGCCAGCGTGCGGGCAAGTAGCTTGCTCTTTTGCGAGGCGTTGCCGCCTACAAACACGCTCCAGCCGCGTGCGGGCATCCATTCCGTTCCGCTGCCCATGGCGTTGCAGTGAATGGAGACGAGTATGGCTTGCTTTCCGGCTTCGGTGTATGCCCGGTTCGCCCGGTCCACACGCTCTGCCAGTGGCATGTCTGTTTCTTCGGGTACGATGCGGACGGCATCAATGCCCGCTTGCTGCAACTTTCTTGCTACCCGGATAGCTATTTCTCGGGTGTAGGCGTATTCCCTCAGTCGTCCGTCGGGCGAACGCTTGCCCGGAGTTTCCGCTCCGTGGCCGTTGTCTATTAATACTTTCATTGCGTCTCTATTTATTCGTTTATATTATTCGTTATTCTTTCTTTTTTGTCGGATTGAAAATCCTGATACTCAGGGGACGGCGGATATTCATTTATCTATTTAAATGAACGGCTACGCCGTAATAGATGAATAAGATCAGAAAGCAAAGGAACACCGCACCCTACAGGAGCCGTTGCCCTTATAGAGGCTGGACAAGGCCAGGTCGCCATTGCTGTAGAAGAACACGTAGCAGGCGCCGCCACCACTGTACTCCGAACTCGACCAAAAGTAAGTATCCGTACTGAATGGCGTTGCACCGCTGATTTTCTGCAAATACGTATTCATGTTATCCACGGCTGTTTGACCGACACCTTTTATAATTTCACCATTTTTCTGGCTACTCTGATAACCATTTAAATTTACGCCGCCCAAATTGGACAGAATATCCCACCACTGACCCATACCGGGAATAAACCAACCGGTGGTATTGGAGGGAACGGCGTATTTCTCGGTGCTGTTCTCTGCCGTACCGTAACGGTTGGCATGGTAAAAGGCGGTATAGGTATTCTGCAAAGCAGTACCACTGTTTTTATAGTGGTCGATTATCCAATGCGTTTCACCGTAACCGTCCACATTGCGGTACTGCTTCTGTAATTGGTCGGTGTTCGCTTTGAAAGGTTCTCCATCAACGCCGCCGCTGTTTTCATAGGTATTGTACTCTCCCCACCGGCAACCGTCTGAGGCATTGGTCAGTGCCATCACCAGACCGTGAGGGGTGCTTACACCTTTATCTTTCAAGGCTTGTGTGGCTGCCGCACCGATACGATTCACATCGGTGCTGTAAACAATGCCGATACAGGCTGCCTGCTGCGCATCGGACAGTACTGCATCTTTGCCCACCAGCGAGCCGTCCGAGAGGTAGAAGTCGCCCACTTGCAGGGTATGGGAGGTTTCGGTGACGGTGGCATTGTCCACCTTATAGAGGGCATAGCTGGCGGCGGTGAGGCCGTTTTGCGTGACGGCGTACTCTTTGGTGGCGGTGGCGCCATCGGTGGTAGCGGTGTAGCTGCCCATCAAGTCGCCCGCACCGCTTTGGGAGGGCTTCACGAGGTAGCGGTAAGTGTCGGCTAGGCTGCATGGTGTGAAGCCGTAAAAGCGGGTGTCGGGAGCAGGTATGTTATAGTCGGGCAAAGAATTGCCGGAGGCATCTGTCAGTTTGTATTTCGTCGTCGGGGTTTCAATGACCACCAATGCCATGGCGTGGGTGAGGGTGAACGAGAGGGAATAGGTGCCGTCCGGCTGTTTGCTGCCGGGGGTGCTACTGCCGGTCATCAGATCCTGGGCGGTGTACTTGGCGTAGGTGCCCTGGTCGGTGGCAGGAATCCATTGCGATATAACATTGGCAAAGAAGCCCGAGGCATCGGTGGCGGAGGCGTCCGGCGAGCCGCTCAATGTGGGCTGCCAGGGGTAGTAGGCAAAGTACTTCGTGCCTGCGCCCTCGTAGTAGAGCGTTGTGCCTTCGGGAACCTGCCACGCAATGCCGTTGCCACTGCTGCCAGTTTCGGCGGTGAGGCAGATGTTCGAGGCTACGATTGCGCCGTCTTTCACGGCATACAGCCCTATCTTGTCCCCTGCGGTGAACCGGGTGGTGTAGCCTTCCTCCACGGCACGGGTGCCAGGTGCGGACGGGGCGTTCGCCATGTATCCGCCGTCGCTCACGCTGACGGTTATCGGGCAGCGGTCACTGTCGGGGTTGGTGCTGGTGCCGCCGGGCAGGGCGTCCTCTTCGGAGCATCCCGCCATCCCTGCGGCAAACAGCAGCAGGACGGCTAATTGGGAGGTTATCGTATGTTTCATATCGTTCATATTCGTTGTTTGATAATTGGTTGCCGACCCGCATAGCGGGTGTTGGGTTTTTAATAGATAAATAATTAAAATGGATGAATAACTAAAAAGCAAGAAGAGGACGCACACGATAGGGATAGCTGTACTTAATGCCGAAGTCGTGCACGTTGCCACCGTCGAAGTCCACAGCCCACGCGCGATCGCCGAAGTAGCCCGCCCGCTCCGTACTCGCCCAGTAGCCGTCGCCCTGACCGCCAGGGAAAACAATTCCACCGGCCTTCCCGATTTGAGTATTCAGCATACTTTTTCCACTTGTACTTTGTTCTGTTACACCTCCCCAGCATACCTGTTTCAATTCATAGACGGAATGCCAGTACCAACCGCTACTGCTTGCGGGAGCAGGATGGGCGGACTGGAAAGTTGCCAAACCTTTGACGGGCTTCACACGCTTATCACCCTCTGGTCCGTAACCGCTTTCAGATTTACCCTCTACATATTTATTGTACTCCTCCAAAGCAACGGTATTGGCGTAACCCTGCATCTTGTCTGTTACTTGAACACTGGTGAAACCGCCGGGTCTGCCAGTCCATGTGCATGTGACACCGCTTTTGCTATCCAACCAATTGTTGACCCAGTCATAACCGCCATACGTCCATGTCATGGTGTTATTGCCATTGTCCGGGGCGGGCATATCCCACAACGAAACGACCAAGCCCTGCGTGCCGTCGGGGAATTTACTGTCCAACAGACCGTAGTTATCGCCCTTGATGTCACCCACGTAAAAGACAATGCCGATAACCGTGCGCGGGTTTCCGTCAGCATTCGTCAGCACAGGCATAACGGGCAATATAGCGGTGGTGTTGTCGCCGTATTTTCGATAGCCGCCGTCGCTCCATTTACCGTCCGAGTAGTAATAATCGCCGATTTTCAGGTCGGAGGCAGAATAACCGGACGCAAGCTCTTTGCTTGTCACATCGGTCGTCGAGCTGCTGTTCCACTCCGTCGCCCCGCCTGCCGTGACGGTCAGCCCGTTTTTGGTGACGGTGATGTCGTAGGTGTACTGGTTACCGCCCATGAGGTTAGCGTCGTTCTGCCCGGTAGGAGTATAGAAGTAATCGTTTCCTCCGACGGTTACTTTGATGAACTTTTGGTTCTGCATCTGCTGCGGGATGAGGAGGGCGGTGTAGGTGGCGGTACCGCCGGTAGTTACCGTTTTCGGGGTGATTTCCGTTCCACCGCTCTCCACGCCTGTCTGATTGAGGAACCAAACCGTGGCGCTGCTTACATCCGCAACACCGTTGCCACCTTTCAGCGTGACGACGACCTTTGCCGTGCGGTGCTTGAAGGTTAGTGCCGGGCTGCGGAATGTCACTGTGGCTTCGGCCGCTTCCAGATGGTCGCTTTGCCCGTAGCCGTTGCCGCTTTGGTCGGCTTTCACTTTCAATTCATTGGCGGCAGGTTTCGTGTCGCTGTAAGGATACCAAGCGTTGACGGTAATGTCGTTCGTGGTCTGCCAGTAGAAAGGCATAACACCACTTGCCGCCGAAAGCGTGCCATCTGTTGCGGCGGTATATTTCTTTACCTCGCTGTCTATCTGCACGGCTACTTCTTCGCCTCCCGTCCACGTATTGTCCGTGGTAGCGCGGGTGGCGGCCAGACCGTCCACACCAGCGGTAAACGCCATCGGATATTTGCCATCCGGCAGCATGGTGCCGTCGTCGGGTTCCTCTTGCGAACAACCACCCGGCAGCATCAGAACGACTGCCGCCAGCATCCATACTGGCAGACTGTGCATCGCCCGTCGAGCAAAAAGGAATAAAATGTTTCGTTTCATATCGCTTATATTTATTGTCGTTTCTTACAATTAATCTAAGCGTTCGGTTTGAAAAGAGTGTGTTGGAGGGAGATTATTTTAGATATTTCTTGTTCACGTCTTCCAGCACCTGCATTTGCTGAATGGCTATCCGGTTGAGCCGGAGCAGCCTTTCGTGCTGCGGAAGTCCTTCGCCGATGAATACGGCGTTCAGGTTCTCCATGTTCGACAGACAAATCAATTCATTGACGGAAGCATAATCGCGCACATTGCCTTTCAGGTCGGGATGTGCATCGCGCCATTCGAGGGCGGTGACGCCAAACATGGCTACGTTCAGCACAAAGCTTGGCAGTCCGGCCTGTGATTTAATGTGGTCAAATTCGACCACTTTAAAAACCGGGGTTGTGAACCATCTCCCATGTTCCAAGAAATTCAAGCGTATATCCTTTCTTTGGCATTTGCCATATCGGTCAGTGAAATGTAATCCGAAGCATTGACCGACACAACTGTTATTTCTTTATTCTGAACGATTATCTTTGCCATCTTGTCTTTTTGTTTAAAACATCGGCAAAGGTACGTTTTCCATTCTTAATCTCCCACACAATCTTTCAAAGAACGCTTTTGTTTTCAATATCTTACGTTGTGCCACCGCCTCCGGCGAGAGAGGCAGCTGCTACCTTATTGCAGGTGGCTCACTCCGGGCTTACGCAGGTGTCCGGCGGCGGCTGTGCTTTATCCCTGATACAAGACGTCACCGGCAAAAAACGGAAATGACTCTTCTATCATACAATCAGGAATTTTTTTCGCCTTGCTCGTATCGAACCCCACTCCATCAATTACCGTCTGGCTCGGTATGTAATATCGTTTTCTGCCGGTACAGAAGTAGTATCTACCGGTTTGTTCCCCGATAAACAACCCCACACGGATACGATCCAACTCCTCCATTTCCGGCATGAGTTTAATGATTTCCCCGGGTACCTCGTCACAATGAATACGTTTGAATACTTTGAGATAAGAATCCCAAGTGCGGATATACATTCTTTTCTTTTCACTATTGAATTCGTCATGCTGCACAAAGTAAACATATCCGTCATCCGCATTGCAGATGGTTTCTCCCATGCGGGTAGAGACATTACTATTTTCGGTGACCGATTTTTGTTCGAGAACGTATGCAAAATACATCAGCTTGTCTTCATAAAAAACGTCTTTATCGTCGTGGTAACAAGCAAACCGGATTTCTACTTCTCCGGGATTTATGAACTTAAAGGTGAATGCCTGTGCGGTCACACCGCCTGGCTGTTCCGCCTTCTCGTCTTTTTCTTCAATCAGGATTGCGCCGCCCGACAAATGCGCTAATGCATAACGGTACTGAGTACCGGCTTGCGTTGTAGGTTTAATAGTTACCGTTTCGCCTACCTTAAAACATGTTTTAATCATAATTTTGTTTTTTAGATAATAATTTTAAAAAAGGTTCTGAGAGCAGGAGTTGTAACTCCAGCTTTGCTTGAGAGTAAGTTTTCGGAAGGTTGCCCACCGGAAACCGTTACATTTCAAATCTGCTTTTCTTTTCTGTTGATACTGTACTGATACTGTCATTTCTACGGTACGGGTATTCTGCAGAAAGATATTACTTTATATGAGGATTATCCCAGCGGATTTTCTTCCAGATCATCCTCGGAGCCACCTCCCGGCAAAGTGTCCTCGGTTTCAGGCGAAAGTTCTATCCATTCCAGATCGTCGCTGTCAACGAGGGCACGGGTGTAGGTACCGTTGCTCAGTCGGGTACGTTCGGGGATAAACTCCACACGCACGGCTTCCACCTGTTTGTTAAAGTCGAAATCCTTGAGGTCCTTCACGCCATGGGTGCTGAGCACGTAGCGGAAGTAACCGAGTCCCCTGATATGGACGCTCTTGCCCTGCGCCATGCGAGTGTGCATCACGGGGGCGATGTCGCCCAGCACGGCTTGAACGTCGGAGTTACTTACTATGGAGATTTTCGACAAATCTTTGGCGATGGATTCCGTTTCTATGGGCTTACCCTGCACAAGTGCTTGGGGGTAATAAACCGCATCCTTTTTGTTGAATGATTTTTTCCAGAATGGCATAAGCAGTCGTTTTAAGTTTGTAATTTATTTTACTTTTTATCGTTCATTTCCTTAAAGAGGTGCTACGGATAGCTGTAGAAGGGGGTGCTACTTTGAGGAAATCAAGGTAGAACCTCGAGCGGGTCAATGTACTACCTTTACAAGGTCAAGGCAGCGGCTTGTCTGGGGAAATGATTGATTTACGCATCTTTGTTGAATATTATTATTCCATTTCGGCATCGCCGGCTCTCTCGATGATGGGCTCCCAATCGGCAATGGTGGAACTGACCTCCAAGCCGGTGAGGTTGACGGTAATGGTATACTTGTATCTCTCGCCGGACTTGAACACCTGCTGTTTCTCGGTAATGTAATAGAGCACTCCTCCGTCTTTCAGGGCGACTTTCAGCAGCTTGGTGCCGGTGAGTACGTCTTGCGGCACGATGATGGCGCCGTAGGTGGCGTGCGGGGTGATGGTGACGTTCTGCGCGGATTTGGAGTCGACCAATGTGCCGTCCGACGTCATGAACGTGATATTCTTGCGGACGTTCATCCATTGCACGGTGGCGTCGGTGAGGTCGGGATCGCCGTCTCCCTTTTTCAGCACATATTCCAGCTTGCAGAGTTTGTGTTTGAATGTCAGGGAGTGGGCGGCTTTTTGACGGTCGTAACCCTTCACCTCGGAGTAGAGCAGGTCGGACTTGAAGTAGTCTTCGTCCCGGCTCTGGTCTTCCTGTACGGAGAATTCTCCCTCACTGGCATTGGCGGGATGGAAGGCATAGATGTTCACGCCCTTTCCGCTGGTGGGGTAATACATGGGATCGCCCGAAAATCCGCCGTTGCCGTCGGCGGTGAGGGTGGAGTTATAGCCGGGATAGTCGCTTGCGTCACCGTCTTGTTTGGTTACGATTACTTTGACGGTTTCGCCATCGGCTATCTGCTTGTCGGGCACGTCGGCACTGTTGGCGCGTGTCTGCACCGTTACGCCGCTCGTGAGGCGTATCTCACCGTTCCAGTTGTCCACCGGCTCATTCTCGTCGTTGCTGCAACCTGCCAGTATCATCGTGGCGGCTGCCATTGTCATAAATAACTTTGCTTTCATTTTTAATTTCTTGTTTATAATACCATACATACGTTTGGGTTATCATTTATTGAGTCTGCTTCGCATCCTCCATAATCCTCACGTTCGGCATAATTCAAGCAAGCTTGATTCTGCCTCGCTTAATCGGATTATTCGGCATTGCCCGTTTCGCCGCCTGCCCCGTTGCCAGGTGCCCAGTCTTCCACTTTGGAACTGACTTCCACTCCGGCTTTACCGATGGTGATGGTGTACAGGTATTTGCTTCCGGCTTCAAACTCCTTTGACTTCTCGGCGCTGTTCACGTTCCAGTGGAACTTCTGATTATCCAAATTGGGCACGGTAAACGTCAACTCCATGCCTGCCGTAGTCGCTGCGGGCAGCACGATGCCTTCGGCTTTCAGTCCGTCGGTATGCAGGGCAATTTCTGCCGGTGTGCCTGCGGTTACGGTCGCCTCGCCGCCCGTCACTACGTTGTAGGTGGCAGCCGTCTGCTGGTTGCTGAGGCTCACGGTGGTGCCCGCCAGTTCGGCATCCGTCAACGATGTCCCGTCCGCCTTGATGGTGATGTCGAGCTTCACTAACTTATGGGTAAAGACGAACGCCACTTTCGGGTTGAGCTTGTCTTTGCCCGTCACTTTGGCGGCACCCATCAGGTCGATGTCCTTTTGCGGGGTCTGGTGGCTTACATCGACGGTGTACACGTTGCCGCCCGCCAATGTTTCCCGGTAGGGGTAATAGGCGACAAAGTCGCGCCGTGAGCCATCCACCGGGAAGTAAAGGATTTGTCCTTCGGCAGCGGTGAAACTGCCGTTTTCCGCCTCCTGGGTGGTGGTGTACTTGCGGTTGCCGTCACCGTCTATCACGTCAGCGTTCAGCATATAGATGCCGATGGCGTCGCCCGCTTCCCAAGTTTTGTCGTAGGCGCGGATATTCATCCGGATGCCGCTGGTGGCTTCGAGTGCAACCCGTCCGTCGGTGGATTGCGGTGTATTTTCTCCGTCTTCGCTGCATCCCGGCAACAGGACGGTTGCCAGCAGTGCGCAGATAAATGCTTGCTTTTTCATACTTTTATCTTGTTTTTAAATTCAATTATTCGCTTTTTCTAATTGTTGTCACTCGCTTTAATGGATCGTGATATCGCCGTTGTCCACTTCCGTCCAGCCGGTAATCATGCCGCCCATGCTACCTTCGGCAGGCAGTTCCAGCGTGGCATCCAGCGTCAGAGGTTCCATGTCCGTTCCACCGAAATCCTTCAGCATTTCAGTTAGGTCTGTATGGATGGTCTGCACATTTCCGTCCGTTAGGGTGATGACGAGCGTCAGTATCTGCCGTTCGCCCGTCACGATGCCCAGCAGACGCAAGGCAGTCACCAGTGCCGGCTGTCCGGAAGAACGGGTATCCGGCGCATCGGCGTCCGTGCCAAGGGCAAAAGCGAGGACTGTGGTCTTTCCTCCGGTGGAGATGAGGATTCCGGTGGTTAAATCCACAGTGGAGGCAATCCCCGTCAGGGTGGCGGCTGTGCTGCCGATGCGCTGCTCGTCACCCGGATTCAGCTTCAGGGCCAGCGCTAGGCGGCGGATATGTTGCTTCATAGGCACGGTCAGATGCAGGGTGTCGTCTTTCATCACTTCCAGTGTGCCGGAAGCGGAGAACAGGTAGCCGGGAGCCGGTTCCAGCATGCCACCCGGCAGCGTGTTTACCGTAGCGGTAGTGCCACTGATCGTGATTCCTTCGGCTTGATGATAGACCAGCAGGTCTTGCTTGCCGGGAGGGAACAAGGCATCGAAAGCGTTTACTGCTCCGCTGACGGTCTGCTCTTGTGCACCGATGCGCAGGATATAGCTGTCCGGCAAGGTGGCGTCCGAGGAACGGTCTGTCCAGTCGGTAGTTACTTTCACTGCACCCTTGTCGGGGTGCGGGGTGTTATAAAGGTCATCCTTCACACAGGAGACCAATAGCAACAGCATCACAAAAATGGGAAGTTGATGGATGGCTGTTTTTGTTTTCTTTTTATCCGATTGCTTCATAATTTCCAAGTTTTAGGGTCGGACAATTTTCCAGACCAAGGTGACGCCAAGCTGGTTCACTCCCCAATAATTTTTATTTGCCTTGCCGCTCTTTACACGTACTGCATCTATCACCTCATATTTATCATAATCGGCATGAGTGCATCCCAGACCTATCGTGAAATCCAGACTCAAGCAGGAACTCATCTTCAACTGATAGCCGCCAATCAGGCCGCCGCCTTGCAAATCTCCTTGTTTTCCCGTCTTTGCTAACTTGTAATTGAATTCTCCGATATGGTACATGGCGCCGATGTAGCCGTTCCTTTCTTTACCTATATAATAACGGAGCTCGGGGCTGATGCGCCATAAGGCATAGCGACGGTCTTTATCTTTCCAGCTCCATGACGTCCAGGAGCCGTTCAACACAATTCCCCAATTGGGGTTTATATGCCACTCCAGACCGAGGTCGGGGGTAAGCGTGGCCCAGCGCAGCAGGTTGGCGCGCAGGGCGAAGGTGGATGCTGCATGTCCGGCGGCGTCAGAAGTTGTGTTACTGTCGTCTAAGGGGACAGAGTTGGGAACCGCTTCTCCTTGTGCCTCCGGGGAAGAGAGGGATAGGCTACGGAGGGCGGCTTCATCACCGGCTACTCGTGCCACATTACTTACGTTGGCCGGAAAGGTAACCACTACCACATCATGCAGATTGTTGGCTCCATAGCCAATAGGGATAATCCGGTCGACGACGAACATCTTTTCCTTCAGTCCCAGACGGGTGATAAGTTCCGCCTTCACACGGTTGTTACGCATGTTGGCTACACGGCGGGCAGGTCTGATTCCGGAAGTAGCGGCATAGCTGCTGACATTAATATACATCTCTCCGTCCTTTATCTGCTGCATACATACATTCAAGGTATCACACAGCTCTTTCCATTGGCTCGCGTTTTGCAGGTAAGGGATAAAAAACATATCTTTTCCCGGCATGAACCGGAATATGTATGTATTACCCCTTTTTTCCTGTGCCACGAGTGGCAGGGCAAGCAATACGAAAAAGAAAATAAACATGAATCGTTTCAACATATTCTCAATTATCTTAATAAATTTCTGGGATGTGGCAAACCGGAAAGGCAGCATCGGGAAGATACCGCCAACTTTATAACCAAAGTCGGATCTCATGATTTCCCCTGCACAGACTGGCGCCGGGATACAGGTAAAAACAAGTAGAAAAAAGGGAGATAATATAAAGGAAATAAAAAGTCGGAGGACTTGTTTATTCTGTGTTTTTTTGATTATAAGGATGTCTGCATTGTGTGTTTGGAAATTAAAAATAATTCCCAAACAATACTTGTTAAAGATGTCAATGCAGCTTGTTTTCATTGGAACACACAAATTTTAATTGTTTGCATGTTTCAAAATTAAGGAAAGGTTATGTTAGTACAAAAAATTCACTGTGCCAATACTGCATCTTGTTGTGCCAATTCTGCACCGCTTATGTAATAGTCTTATTATCAATATTTTTACTCTTCTTGCGATATTCCATCGGAGTAACACCGAACTCTTCCTGAAAGAGTCGGTGGAAGGAACGGAGGGCAGGAATGCCACTTTCACGTGCCACAGTTTCTACACCGTAATCAGGATTTTCTTGCAACAAACGGGCGGCATGATACAGCCGGAACTTGTTCAGGTATTTAGGAAAACGCTCTCCCGCATATCGCATCATGAACGGTACGAAACGGTTCCGGGGAATCCCGACAAGTTTCCGTGCCTTGTCAACGCTGAATGCCGGGTCGAGGTAGAGCTGCCTGCTGATGATGAGATGTTCCATCTGTTCGTACAGTTCTTTGCCGTAACGCTCATCACAGGCTTCGGCATTCGATTCGGCATCCTCACATTCTGTATTCTCATCTTCTATGGTTTCCAGCTCCGGGTGTTCCTCCGTTTCAGGTTCTATCACAACATTTGAATCCGTATCAGCCTTGACTTCCGCACCATTAAGAAGCGGTTCTTCCTGGCGGGCTTGCAGGGATTCCAAAGTATCATTCAATGCGCGGACTTTTTCCTGCAATGCGAAACCGGCATCTTTTGCCTGATAAAGTTCCTCCTTGTAGTGCAACAGTTCATTGATATTTTTCACCAAGGCATTGTTCTTGAACCGTATTTTCCGATAGTAGCGGATGCCGAAGCCCAGGATAATCCCCAGCAGGACGGTGGTACTTGCCGCCAGCCCCAACCACAGGTTGCGGATATGGGCATCGGAATCCTGCTTCTGGATAATCATATCTTTCTCGTGCGTTTCATAGAGGGCGGCAAGGTCCAGAGCCGAACTCTTCTGCTCCCGATTCTTGATGCTGTCGCGCAGCACGGCCAGTTCGCGGAAATAACGTGCGGCTGTACGGTACTCGCCCTTTTCCTCGTAGGCGCGTCCGAGAGATTTCTTGATGGTGGTCATGTGGTAGGTCACCGTGTCGCCTTGTGCCGCGAGTATCTTTTCACGGGCGGAGTTCATACCTATTACCCGGTCATACATCCGGCGGTCGAACAGGTAGGGCATGATAAGATAGTTGTCCCGGTCATAATCTTGGGCGGTAGAGAGGAACTGTTTGTAATATTCCTCCGCTTCCTCCACACGTCCGAGCCGGAAAAGGACTACCGCATAATGGGCGAACATCGCCTTCTTCTCCTTTTCGCCCAACCCTTCCATCGAAGTTTCACTGCCGGTTTCCCCGGTCACCACCTTTTGCAGGGCTTCGAGCGTACGGAGCGCTTCCTCGTTCCGTCTGTCCCATTCCTGAAAGGTCAGCAGGGTGTTGTAGTTATAGCGCAGGTTGTCGTACTTATAGGTATAGTCCGTCTGTTCCATCAGGTCGGCGGCACGTTGCATATAGTCATACCCCTTGTCCTTGTTCCCTTGGTAATAGAGCATTTTACCCATGTTGAACATAGCAATGGATTGCATCTCTTTGTTGCCACATTGTTCCGCCTTCTTCATCAGCATGTCCACATACTCCGCTTTCTTGGTTTCGTTGTGCAGGCAGTCGTAACAGGAAATCAAGCGGTGTATCTGCTCCATCTGCCGGTGGTCGTCCAGCCGCACGGAATCATTCTCCAACGCACGTTTGTAAAATTTCAATGCCCGGTAATAGTGCCCCGTGTTGAAGTAGAGGTCGCCTTCGGTGGCATCCAGTTTAAAGTCCGGCAGGCTTTTCCGTTTCCGCAGTTCCTGCATGATACGTTCCGCTTTATTAAAATCGGAGAAGGTGTATTCATAGACGTAGTCGGCGGTCAGCAGACTGTCCGGCAGAGAGTGGTTTGCTACATGTGCATGTGTCGCGTTAAGACTGGCCGCTACCATCAACCACGTAAATACGAATATACGGTAAGGGTAGTTCATATTCTTTTTCATTTCCTCAATTTCTGTTTTACAAATAATAAGCATTCACAAAATTAATATAAAATTATGGACGCAATAATTATTTTTTGAAAACATTTACCCTGTACGGATAAAAAGGTGCTAAAACGCTCATACATTTTTATGATTCCAGTATGACTGGATACCGATATGAATGAATTTAGGGCCACACCTGAAAAAAAATTAGGGCCACGCCTACATTTATTGAAACGTGACCCTAAATCAAAAAAATGAATAGAAGCCCAACGGCAGAAAGCATGCCGATGAAAGTTCTTCCGTTATTCTACAGGCGGTATATCCAGAATACTGCCATAACGATGATATTCAAACGATATACTTTGTTCCTTGATGTAATGAATCAGCTCCACACGCCCGTCTTTCACCGGTTTGGCTGTAGCAATATACTTGTCAATACGTGCTGCTTCCTCGTACATTTCCATCGGAATATCTGCTCCGCAAGTACGGATACGTTCATAATCTTTCATTGATTTCAAGAATCCGGCCAGTGTCTCCTCTTTCAGAGGACACCCGATAGCGGACAATGCAGCCGTGCGGTCATCACCCGGTTCAAAACTAATGGTCAATGGAGTATGACAAGTCTTGGCAGCCAGAGCAATCATCTTTGCGTCTTCATTACTATCACCGGGGAAAAGACGAAGCACCATATTCTTCAATGGCAGATAGCGGAATACATTCTGTTCGCCATACAGGTTATTGATATCGCGTGCATGTGCAAATTCCTGTTCGTATGCCTTTGCATAGCTCTGTTTATAATCAGTAGTACTGCCCGGCTTATCGGTGATCTTGAGGAAGCATGCGCAATAATTAGGACCACCCGCTTTCACGCCTCCACCAAAAGCAGACAACTTCATGCCACCGAATGGCTGGCGGTTTACGATAGCTCCCGTTATACCACGGTTGATATAGAGATTTCCAGCCATGATAGCATTCTTCCATAATTTCTGTTCGCTCTCGTCCAAACTCTGCAAACCGGAAGTCAGACCATAATCCAAACTGTTCACCAGTTCGATCCCTTGTTGCAGGTTCTCAATGCATACCACACTCAGCATCGGACCGAACAATTCGGTTCTGAATGAATAGTTACCGGGACGTACCCCCCATTTCACCGTAGGAGCCAATATATATTTGTTCTTGTCAAGGAAGCGGGGCGGAACCAACCAGGATTCTCCTTTTTCCAGTTCCAATGCTTTCAGCAGTTTGTCATTCTGATTGGTAATCATCGGACCTACCATATTTCCCGGATTCCATACACTCCCCACCTTCATGCTGGTGGCAGCATCCTTCAGCTTTTCCTGGAAGTTCTTGTCTTCATAAACCGACCGTTCCACCAGCAACAGCGAACAGGCAGAACATTTCTGTCCGGCATTGCTGAAAGCAGAAGCCACCACATTCATAATGGCATGGTCGCGGTCGCCGGAAGCGGTCAGGATAATAGCATTCTTGCCACCCGTTTCTGCTGATAGCGGAGTAGCGGGATTGGTACGGGCAATATTTTGTGCCGTGTCCGTTCCCCCTGTCAGAATGATGTGTTTGATGGTCGGAGCAGTGGTCAACACCTTCAATGCCTCACGGTCTGTTATAATGACTTGCAATGCTTCCTTAGGCACACCTGCATCCCAGAATGCTTTGGCAAACATCCAGGCTACGGGGGCAGCTACAGTAGCCGGTTTCAGAATAACCGTATTTCCACCCGCCAAGCCGGCCACGATACCGCCAATAGGAATGGCACAGGGGAAATTCCACGGAGAAATGACAAGGATGGTTCCCTTCGGAGCGATATCCACATCAGGCAACTCTGCAAACTGCTTCATGCTGGTAGTATAGAAACGGGCATAATCCACCCCTTCCGATACTTCCACATCCCCTTCTATCACGGTCTTACCGGTAACGGCACACATGCAGCCTATCAAATCATCGCGCATTTCACCCAGACGGTTAGCGGCCTCATACATAATCTTATGGCGTTCCTCCAGGGTCGTGTTCCGCCATCCTGCCGGATCTTTTTCGGCTATATCTATAATCTTCTTCACCTGCTCCGTATCTGCCTGTGACATTTCGCATAC
Organism: Bacteroidaceae bacterium; assembly: GCA_963651205.1. Lineage (GTDB taxonomy): Bacteria > Bacteroidota > Bacteroidia > Bacteroidales > Bacteroidaceae > Phocaeicola. The sequence continues at coordinate 23,634 of CAVJPC010000082.1, read as the reverse complement.
GCATACTTCATCATCCTGACAACGGTCCATATATTTATGACGCTTGTCACAAACCACCGTTTCAGTACCGATCTGCAAAGGAATGATTTCAGGTGCGTCCGTTGGAGACTTTTTCCATTTTGCAAAAATATTCCGTACCCATTCCTGATTTTGTGCCAGATCGAAGTCGGTATCCGGTTCATTCTTCATCACCTCAGCCGGAGGAACAGGGGTGTAACGATGCAAACGGTTTTGTGTACGGGTAGGAATATGGGTAATGGTATCCTTCATTTTATAAGCATCCTCGAACTGATTCTGCAAGAAACGCCAAGTATCCGTGCCGGGTTTCAAATTGAATGAGTGGGTCAGGAAGTTATCGGGAGCTGTGTTTTCATCCATGCGTCGTACCAAGTAAGATACAGCATTCAGGAAATGCTCGTCTTTTACAACCGGTGCATATAAGATTACATGATTGCCCAGTTGTGACTGCGCACGCCATACATGGTCGGCCATGCCTTCCAGCATTTCAAAAGTCATATAGTCCGCACTTCCCAATTTCTGGCTCAGCAAATAAGCATAGGCAATGGTGAACAAATTATGGGAAGCAACCCCCACGTGCAATGCCTTTGCGTTTTCGGGTAACAAAGCACGTTCCAGGATATGCAAGTAATTGGCATCCACTTCTGTCTTCGAAGTACGCACCGGGTTCGGCCAACCACGAAGGGAAGAGATAACCGTTTCCATTTCAAGGTTACATCCTTTTACAAGACGCATCTTTATAGGAGCACCGCCCGCCGCCACACGAGCTTTGGCAAACTCCAACAATTCGGTTTGAAATTCATAAGCATCCGGCAAATAAGCCTGCACTACGATACCTGCCGAGTAGTTCTTGAACTCCGGCTTGCTCAGCACAGTCTTAAACAGACGCAACGTAAAGTGTGCATCCTTGTACTCCTCCATATCCAGATTGACAAACTTGGAGCGTTTCACTCCATTCTCGTCCACATAAGGAAAATCAATAGCCTTCTGATAAAGGGCAGTCATGCGTTTTACAAGTTCGGGGAAGCTTTCTTCATAGTTCAATGCATGAGTCTGAGCATAAATGCCCGAAATTTTCACGGAGATATAATTGATATCTGGGGCTTCCAATGCTTCCAAATAATGGAAATAGCGATGATCCGCCTCACCATTACCCAATACGACTTCACCCAGCAGATTCACATTCTGTCCTATCTTTTGTTTGAAACGGGTAGCCAGATGGTCGGTCAATTGGGGACGCGCCTCGTCCAGAATGACTTTGGAAGTATCCATACGCAATCGCTTCTTTATAATAGGTATGGCGATGAAATCAAAATGATGTCCGAAGGCCTGGTACATCTTGAAGAGGAAAGCGTCGCGCTTGTTCAGAAACTCGGGTACGCCATATTGGTCTATCAGTTTCTTAATGCGCTCTGCCAATTTCTTACGATCACGGATTTGAGAAGATTCGTCCAGCATCTTCACCAGGAACTTTTTATCCTGCGGCCGTTGCACCATAACGGCATACTTGTGCTGTTCTTTACGTTCTTCACTGGTAATGGTTTGTTCACACGTGTTATAAAGCGTCAGTACCCATTCCTGTACTTCAGCAATAGTCGGTCTGTTGTCCATGGTAAACTCATGTTAATGTGTAAGAAATAAGGGATAAAAGTCACAAAGGTATTATAAAAAAAACATGAAGATCGTTGGACTGAACATGACGGCACGATACCGGTGCAAGGTCTGAAGAGCTTGCTGCGAAAACCGGTCAAATATAAGTTCTCTGCCCATAAGATAAATTCCTTAGAAAGTGTAATTGTTCCTGTGCAAATATACACCAATTCTTTTATTATCAAAGGAAAAAGTGAAAAATTATCAGCAATGGCGATTAAATTTCCAACTCAAAGAAAGTCGGCTGATTGGAAGCGTCCTCATAACCTTCCAGCAAATATAAATCATTGCAAGCAATATGAATGGTAAATAGATAATTGATAGTACGCGGATGGTATCCTTCGGGCGGGGCAATGCAATACAACTTACCTACCGTTTCTTGTGCCCAGGAATAAGATTTCTCCTTAAAATCAGCTATAAATGCTGCCTTTCTGAAACGATCTGTGATTTCACGTAAGTAAAACTCACCTATATGATAGGCGTTAATCAAATTAGGTTCGTGGTTGGCAAACAACCAGAAATTGTCCTGTAAACGAATACCTATTAAAGATCCAATATTAGGATGGACGCTATACAAAACAGACTCTCCACTATATAGTCCTTTACGACATATGAATGCCAACTTTTCGGAACAATAAAATATTTCACAGGGAATACCTTCATTGTCATTTTTCCAATAGAGCAGACCACTTTGTATCTGAAGCGCATTTTGTGGAACTGCCCACTGCCCGCAATCCAACAGGCACAGCACATCACAGCCTCCCATCAATTTATGATAATCAGCTACGCATTTATCCCGCGAATTCCAAACAATAATTTTCATTGTTCTGATTAGTTTTATCCATTCATTTTTATGATACAGACACAAAAAAGAGACGTGGGACCTGCTTAATATTTTATCTGCCTTAGAGGTATCCCCATACCAGCTGCACAAATAATAACAACAGTGTCCCACGTCTTTATGAATATACTAATCCGGTTAAGGAGTATAAACACAAGACGTGAGCGCTTGTTGTATTACACTTGTGCAGCTTTGAAAATTGGGGATTTTCTAAGACAAGGTAATATTTAAAACGCTCTTAATTATATATGTCTCTTCTTGTTTTCAAATACATATGCACTTGTTTCCAAGAATCGGCACAAAGTTAAAAAAAAGAGTTCTGATTGATACAAAATTAATCTATTTTTTTTAATAAATATCAGCCTTTATGCATCCATATGGATGCTACTTTGCGGCGTACCGCTACTACATTAAACAATGAAACACCTACAAAAAGCAGGACACCTACAACCAAGGCAGGCCATAAATTCCCTTCTTCCAATTGCGGAAACAACGTTTCCAGCATATGTATATAGTTACTGCGTACATAGATTACAATGCCCACCGACAGCAATAACACGACAGCATTGAGTACCAAAGTAAGCACCTGATAGGGCAGAGCCACTCTAGCCGGACTATAGCCTATCAACAGCAGATTTTCCAACTTGGCAGTATTCTTTTGCAGCAACAGGTAAATACTAAGCATCAGAATATAGAAAGACAATACACTGATCAGCAATCCTACAGAGAGCACAATTCCTACAATCACTTTCAAGAACCAAGTGGTTTTTCCTGCATCCAGCTTGTCATCTTCGGTATCATATCCCTTATCCTTAAAAAATTTGGCAATGCGGTCGTCCGTAGGATTATTCACTTCTACAATCAGTCGTGACGGTTCGCTCTGCTGTCCCGGAGCAAACTCACCGTTAGCCCAGTTCATGAAAGTTTCCGGAACAAGAATCGTATTCAGGCGATTAGAGAAGCCTGCTATTTTTCCTTTAAAAGTTTCCATGCGCCCGGCGCCACTGATGCGTATGTCCAGATTGACCATACTCATCACTCCTTCTGACAACTGTGGCAGACTGCGGCTTTGCGCAAAACCAAAATTATATAAATTCAAATAATTACGGGGAATAATGATAGGAACAACCCGCTCATTTTCATCAAACTCCCATTTATCCAGATTCACATCCACATACTCATCGGGTACAGACTCAAAGAACATGGCAGTAGACATATGCAACCCCACATTCTCCATACCCAAACCTGCCGAAACCTTGAATTGGGAAGGCATGAACGCCCCTACCCCTTTGGTAAACGACTGCTCTTTAATTTCAGCAATATCCTGTTCGGAAAACGTCTTACTCTTACCAACAAAAGAACCCAATGTGCTTACCTTTTTGCTGACAATTATATAATCTTTCTTTATAAAGCTATCACCTTCTGTAAAGACGGGCAACACATCTTTATAAAACTGAACGCTCAGCAATACAATGACCATACCACACAGATTGGCAAAAAAGAATCCCGCCAATTGCGGAAAGCTGATATGCTGACGTAATAATTTCCAAACCAATCTCATAATTTCAATGTTTTTGTGTAGTTCAACTCCAAGTGCTTACCGATAGAAGTCACTATGATACCCGCCCCTTGCTTATCTGCTTCCTCAACCAATATCCGTGACATGATACGACCGTTTTCTTCATCCAGATGGCTGATAGGTTCATCCAGAAAAATAAAATCAAAAGGTTGGCAGAGAGCGCGGATCAATGCCACGCGCTGCTGTTGTCCGAAAGACATTTTAGCCACCGGAACATCCCATTTATCGGCAATGCCGAACTGTTCAAACCATACCTTGATTTCCTTTTTAGATTTGAAGCCCGTCAGCGTATTCTTCAGTTGCACGTTCTCCCATGCCGTCAGTTCCGTAAACAAGCGCAACTCCTGAAACAGCATGCTGATGGAATGTTTCCTAATCTCCACCCAATCGGGGACCGAAAGACTGCGGATGTTTTTCTCATCAAAACAAATAATGCCTTGATAGTCGTTACGGTATCCATAGATATAGCTGCAAAGTGAGGATTTTCCGGTGCCGGAAGCAGCCTCAACCAGATAGGCTTCTCCACGTTTCAGTATCAGTTGCTGATGCCATACATCGGATATAATAGAATCCCTCCCCGCAAAAACAGCAGGGAGGGATTGTTGTAATTCTATACTGTTCATACATTCTCTAATCCACGTACCATCAACTGTAGCACGTTGACTTCTTTATCTTTCATTACGATATTCATTTGAGCGCCTTTCCAGTCGGGAGCCATTACGTCGATATAATCACAAGGGCCAAGGATAGCGTTAAACACAGCAGCATCGCTGCCCAACATACGGCTTAACTGAGGATTTTCCTGAACCTCCTTCACTAATTGCGATGCGTTAAAGGCCATAAAGAAGCGATTCTTTGTCACTTCTCCCGCCCACGGGGTATTCTGCAAAGAAACTCCATAACGTCGTCCGGCTTCCTCTGCCAGTTTCTCATTATTCGAGATATAAAGCATATGGTCTTTTACACCAAACCAAATGCTTTGACGATACATACGGAACTCATACTGATCCTTGCCTGTAGAGTTCAACTGCATCTGTCCGCCGGTCATAGCCAGCAACGGACGCAGATCTTCAAATGATTGCAGGAAATCTTTATTCGTCACATCAGCGTAAATCAGCAAGTCATTGCTTGACAATGAACTATACCCTGTAGCAAAATCGCCGTTAATAGAAGAAAATATCCCTTCAATATCTATCGGCAGCATTGGATTATCCAATGCCTGCTTGATGGTAGGATTTTCACAAAGCAGATCATAAATACCTTTTCCATTGATATTGCCACCGGCCCAAACAAGCGTATTGGCAGGAAAATATTCCAGATACTTTCCTTTGATCGGTGCAGAAGCTGCCGACTGCTTTTCGTACATGGCAATCAAATCCTTATTCTCAATCAATGTTTCCATATCCACTACAATCTTACCTTTTTCAAAAGTGGCGGAGAGCAGATACTTGATATCTTCCAGTTTCAGATCGGCAGGCATCCCCATCCGCATCTGCATGGTAATTTCATTAGGTATGAAGGACATATTCACCACCGTCGCGATCTCTCCTTTTGCCGAGCTCAACTTTCCAAAGTCTGTAGTCTTCACATAGCTGTTTTCCGCATCCTGACGCATCAAGGAAAGGAAACTTCCTTTCAGACTAAGCGCATCCCCCTTATTACTCCCCATCAACAGGAAAGTACCGTTGTTAAAGGCGCACAATGCAGTGCCCATCTGTGTCCATGTACATCCGCTTTCGCTTTTCAACTCTGTACAAATCTGCTCCTTCTTCAATGCTTCCAACAGGTCTTTCACTTTGCCTTCATTGTCAACTTTAGCCAGTAACGCAAAAGCATTGGCGTGCGGAGTAATGAACATATATACTTTATCTGTAAAAGATAACCCTGATTCGGAAGGATGCCGTATAATTGTTTCGGCAGTCTTGTAAGCTTCGCCTTCCAGTCCGCTTTTTAATGCGTCAGTCAGTTTGGCAACGACCTTTTCACCGTTTTTACCGGTAATACCGCTTTTCTCTGCCATCGTCTTGAAATCGAATGACATTACCATTGCCGCATCCTTAGGAATGGCGTTGGTATATTCACTTTGAGGCGAACAGGAAGCCAGTAGCATCACTATTGCCAATAGCGCAAATCCCAAAATACTTTTTCTCATATTCTTATTTTTGGTTTAATAAATTCAGTGTATGGGCAGCCACCAGTGCAGCTGTTTCCGTACGAAGGCGGGACTTTCCCAAACTGATCGGTTGAAAACCTGCCGCTATGGCTTTAGCCACTTCTTCTTCACTGAAATCTCCTTCCGGGCCGACCATTACTAAAGCATCTTCTCCGGGATGCAATATATCTTTCATCAACGGTTTCTCACCTTCATAACAATGGGCAATAAACTTTTGGCCTTTGAAATCCCGTGAAATAAACTTATTAAAATCGGTCATATCATTCAGCACCGGCATCGTTGCTTTCAATGATTGTTTCACTGCTGAGACCAAGATTTTTTCAATACGTTCATTCTTGATTACTTTTCGTTCGGAATAACGGCAGTTGAGGAAAGTTAATTCATCAAAGCCTATTTCTGTCGCTTTTTCGGTGAACCATTCGGTACGGTCCATATTTTTGGTAGGTGCCATAGCGATGTGCAGCCAGCCGTTCCATCCTTTTTCCTGCTGAATTGTCTCTAGTAATTTTATCTGGCAGCGTTTACCGCTTGCAGTACTGATTACTGCTTTATAAAAACAACCTTTACCATCGGTCAACATTATCTCATCGCCTATAGAAAGACGCAGAACCCGCAGGCAATGTCCTGCTTCCTCTTCGGGAAGCTCAGGGTTGGTTGCTATATCGGGAGTATAAAAAACATGCATAGTATCTATTGTCGTTTCAAATTATATATCAAACTTTCGTATCCTCTTCTTCTTGTTCACGCCGCTTTATTTCATCACGCAAATGGGATGCCTGCTCATAGTTTTCTTCTTCTATAGCCTTGGTCAGCGCTTCTTTCAGCACCATCACATCCACCGTATTCACATTGACAGTAAAAGCTGCCTCTCCCGTTTCATGCAATTGCTCACTTTCCATAATTTCATCCGTCGTATAGATGGAGCATTTGCACCGCATAGCCAACGCTATTGCATCGGAAGTGCGGGAATCAATCTTAAACTCCTCTCCTCCCTTTTCAATGAACAGATAGGAATAATAGACTCCATCCTTTACCTTATAGATCAAAACTTTCTTTAAAGTAGCCCCAAGCTCCTTTGTCACTGTCAAAAAAAGGTCGTGTGTCAACGGTCTGGGCATCTTATATTCCATCATTACAATCTTAATAGCCTGCGCCTCTAGCGAACCGATGATAATAGGTAACTTACGGCTACCATTCACTTCTTCCAATACCAGCGCATATGCATCCGCCGGTTGTAATGTAGAGGACATGTCATGTACCTTCAATTCTATTTCATCCATAATTTAACTTTCCTTCCACCATTCCCACTTCTATGAGGAATGGCCAAAAAAACAATTTATTTAACTTGTTCGGGATTGTGCTTATACTTGAATATGATAGCAAACAGTATCGCAACCACTAAAGCATATCCCGCAAAAACAAACCAGGTTGTACTCCATCCTTCCATCTGTGGGGCACTGCTGTTCATATCTACAAAGCGGTTTACAACAGCTTGAGCTCCCAACGTGCCAACCGTTGCACCGATACCGTTGGTCATAATCACAAACAATCCCTGGGCACTGGAACGGATGGATAAATCTGTCTCATTATTAACAAACAATGAACCCGAAATGTTGAAGAAGTCGAAAGCCACACCATATACAATCATGGAAAGTACAAACATCCAGACTCCTGCACCGGGATTACCCAAACCAAACAATCCGAAACGGAGCACCCACGCCAACATAGCGATCAGCATGACACGCTTGATACCAAAATGCTTCAACACAAAGGGTATGAGTAAAATACACAAAGTTTCCGATACTTGTGAAAGAGATATCAACGCATTGGCATGGTTTACTCCAAAAGTATCCGCATACTCAGGAACACCTTTGAAACTACTGAGGAACGGATTGGCAAATCCGTTGGTAATCTGCAAAGAAACGCCCAATAACATGGAAAATATAAAGAAAATAGCCATCTTCTTTTGCTTGAACAGAGTGAATGCACGCAATCCCATAGCATCTATCAGCGATTTCTTTTCTCCGCCACGACTTACCGGACACTCCGGCAGGGTCATCGCATAGGCAGCCAGTATCATTCCAAAGCAGGCACAAGAAAAGAACTGCATATAGTTATTCTGAAAACCCAACACGTCTGTCAGCAACATGGAACAGATGAAACCGATGGTTCCAAAAATACGAATTGGCGGAAAGGCGATAACCGGGTCCAGTTTCACTTTGTCCAATGCCGTATAAGCTACAGAATTTGTCAATGCCAATGTAGGCATATAAAAAGCGACACTGAGAGAATAGAATGTAAACAAAGTACTGAAATTCACTGCTTCACCGTCTACATAACCATACCATCCGGCAGCTACCATAAAAAAAGCAGCCATGAAATGACAAAAACCATACAGTTTTTGAGCAGGTATCCACCTGTCGGCAATAATCCCCATAATAGCAGGCATAAACAAGGAAACGACACCTTGCATGGCATAGAACAGACCAATCTTGGCACCCAAGCCGATATTAAACAAATAAGTGCCCATGGAAGTCAGGTAAGCCCCCCATACGGCAAACTGCAAGAAGTTCATGACTATCAGTCTGAGTTTCATTCCGGTAATTTCGTTTTTCATCTTTCTTCTTTAATGTGTGTTTTTTATATTACCTGCAAAGATATAAAACAATTCTATTTTTCGCTGAGATTAACTTTAAAAAACAAAGCCCCTTCGGTGGTTTCACAACTTCCGAAGGGGAAAAACATTTAAAAAGTTTTTATAATCTAACTAAAAGAGAGTGTTAATATCTTGTGTTTGTCAAAGTTATTCTGTTATTATAGTATTGCCATCTATGATATAATTACCTTTCTCAACCCGTTGACCATTTACATATATATCATCGCCCTTCAGCACAATATTTTGTTCTTTCAGTTTATCCATTGTTTCTATCTGGATCTGCTCGCCCAATCCATCCAGTTTTTTCATTTCGGCATTGAACTTGCTCATATCCACCTCATGCCGGGCCATATCTTTCTTGTACTTCTCCATATCAACGGCATAATTGGACATATCTATTTCATATTGTATTCCATCTTTATCCAACCAACTGGTATCTTTTTCGTTGGCAGGTGTAATAAACACAGATATTTCTACATCGTTTCCTTCGCGGATAGTCAGAATATAAGTACGTTTTTCGGTTTTGTTACGATAGGTCAACGTATATTCCACTCTGTTCCGTTTTTCCTTGATGGAAGTCAGTGCATCTTCTTCATCCTTTTCAAAAGCATCCAATGCACGTTTGGCAATCTGTACATCGGTAAGGCGCAATGTTTTGGTCACTTTCACCACTTTCCGACTTTCGGGATCGCGTTTTTTGATTGAGGTAATACGTGTATCGGCATTCTTCTCCATATCCGCCACTACCTTATCAATGTTCTTTTGAGCCATTGCTCCAGCACACAGCCCGAACATCATCATTGCCATGCACATCATCTTCTTTGTCTTCATTCCGTTATTTCATTTTAATAGTTTACCATCATTTCTTTCTCTTTCACCAGCTTTTCTTTCTTCTCCATTTCACGTATCCGCTGTTCGGCAAGCTTCTCTTTTTGCTCGGCGGCAGCCTGTTCTTCCAGGATAAGTGGAAGAATCTGCTTGATATCAGTAATACGTTTCCCACCTACTTCTATGTAACTGCCCTCATAGCATGCCCAGTCTTCCGAACGGACAGGATCGTCATTATCCGAATAAAACAGCAAACCCAATCCCAGAGAAACAACTACCATGGCTGCAATGCCGGCACTCAAAGCTGCAATGGGAACATGCAGACGGAAACGTTTCTTTTTACAATCAGATTCTTGCACACTCTGTGGTTCAGGCTCTCCCTGCATACCTCCTTCATACCAGGCAAACATCGGAGCATATTCCATAAGGTGAGGAGGCACATCACCCGCACGGAAGAAGCGGTAGAGAGCCTGCTCCTCGGCATTGGTGGTTTCCCCTTCCAGGAAACGGTTAATGTAATTTTCTATGTTCCTTTTATTTAATTCCATACCTTATTATGTATCATAAATTGTTCTTTTACTTTTTTTCTGGCTCTCGACAAATTGGTTCGTACTGCCACCGGCGTACTTCCTGTGAGACGGGCAATTTCCTCTACTTCGAAGCCTTCCAGATGTTTCATGCGGAGAACAGCTTGCTGCAAATCGGGTAAAGTGCTTATGACTTCCAGTATCTCCTGCATATTTTCCTCTTCCACCAACTTCATTTCGGGATTTTCACCTCCACCCATGCTGATGCCTTGTTCCAAATCGACTTTCTCTATCCGGATCCCCCGCAAACGGTTAATGCACAAATGCTTGGTTATAACAATGGCCAGTGCATCTACGCTGCGGTATTGGTCCAGACGATCGCGAAGAAACCAGAGTTTCAGCATTGCATCCTGCACCACATCTTCTGCTTCGTCGGAGTTTTCCAGATAACGGATAGCCATTCTTAACAAGGCCGGCCGCATTCGTTTTGCCTCTATTTCAAATTTATTTTGTTCCATGTTCACTACTATGACACATAGGGAGGGGGAAACGTTACATCAAAATAAAAAAATAATTTGCTAATTATTCAAACTTATAGACTGTATGACTACGAAAGACCTCTCCCGGACGGAGTACCGTACTGGGGAATTCGGGTTTGTTTGGACTATCCTGAAAATGCATGGTTTCAAAGCATACAGCCGAACGAAAGGGGTAGGCCACTCCCTCTTTACCAATCATTTTACCTTTCAAGCCATTACCGGTATAGATCTGCATACCCGGTTCTGTGGTGAAAATTTCCATTTTACGCCCGCTTGTCGGATCATATATCCAGGCGGCCGGATGTGCATCATTCCCTTTTGTATTCAATTCCCAGGTATGGTCATATCCGTTTACGACTTTCAATTGTGGAGAATCCACATCAATGCGCTCTCCAATAGTATGCGGAGTACGGAAATCAAAAGGAGTACCCGTTACCGAAAGATACTCACCCGTGACACATTTTTTATCATCATAGGGAGTAAAACGGTCCGCATCCACCCAAAGTTGTTGATTCTCGACACTTTTTGTAAAATCTCCCGAAAGATTAAAGAATGAGTGATGAGAAAGATTAAGTACCGTCGGTGCATCCGTAGTTGCTTCGTAGGTGAGATCTAAAGCATTCTCCTCACCAAGACGATAAGTCAATATCACCTTCAGGTTTCCCGGAAAACCATTTTCCCCGTCGGGCGAGAGATAAGACAAACGGACGGCATGGGCATCCGCCTGCTCCACCTTCCATATTCTATCGGCAAAACCGGGATTTCCCCCATGTGAGCTATGTCCTGATTTTCCATTGTTAGGAACTAGTCTATACTCTACTCCATCCAATGTGAAACGCGCATTAAGAATACGGCCTATATATCGCCCCACTGTAGAACCAAAATTCTGCCGTTGCTTCATATAAGATTGAATCGTGGGAAATCCACACACTACATCTTCCAGTTTTCCATTCCTGTCGGGTACAAGGATAGAAACCACCCTGGCACCATAGTTTGTAATACAAACTTCCATGCCCTTCTTGTTTCTCAACGTAAACAAATCGGTATGCCGACCGTTGACTTCAGTCCGAAAGTCCTTGGGAAGCAATCCTGAAGCGGTCATATTCTTACTGCTGTGGCAAGATGAGAGCGCTATCAATATGCCCATGCAGGCTATACAGTGTTTTCCATTCATAAGTTTTACAGATTTAATTCACTACAAATGTAAATCCTCTGATGGAAAATAAAAAAAGTTGGTCCGTCCTTTTTAGGAGTGTGACCAACTTTTCAACTATTTCAACCAGTTTTTACCGGATTACTTCTTGTCTTTCAGCAACAAAGTAGTATGATGGCTATCTTCCCACTCGGACATCAACCGACGAAAATCGGCATATTCGGCAGGAGTGACCAGCTGTTTATTCAGTTGCAATGAACGGATTACTTCCACCTGAGTACCCGTAGTGTTTATAGTTATTTTCAATTTTCCCACCGGATTGGTTATCTCTTTTGTCTTTTGCGGAGTACATATCTGCATATCTTCCGGAACAGTTACCACACAGATGTAGGTTTCATCTGCCTTGCCGGGCAATAACAAATTAGTAGTGCGTTCCGTATTCCCTGAACCAAAACCATTCATGGCAAACCCGGCTTTAGCCTGAGGCAGTGTGATCAGGCGATAACCACCCGCCAGTGTCTTCCCTGTTTCGGTAGTCACCGTTATTGTATCAGTCTCATGAACCGGTTTATTTTTCACCTCCAAAACCGCCTTCTTGCCATCCAATGTATATACAGGCTGATATTCTTGTCTGTTGGCTATAACAGGAGAATCCAAAAACAACTGACTGACGGCACTCAGACCCAAGCAATTATCCGCTGCCTTGACTCCATAAGCCACCTTTACTTCACCCGGCAATCCGGCTGCCTGCAACAGTCCGGCAAGCAGATTCATCTTTTCTGCCTCTGTACCATAAGCTGTACGGATCACTTCAGCTGCCGGACGGATACGGTAGCCCGTTTCCACCAAAGACAAGCGGGCGTTGCCCAATCCATGTACATAGTTTGTCATAGCAGTTTTTTTCTCATCCGCAGTTTTTCCTTCTGATAGCTTTTGTGCCAAAGCCATCACCTCTTTTTCATGCACCGCCGTAAACTGAGAGTCTAAAACTTTCAAAGCATCGGCTGCCGTTGGATAAGTATTTGCCAGAATGACTGGTATATTTCCCGATAAGGCAGGAGCACTTTCCGTAGGATAATAAGCAGGAATATTTTTCAACATCCAGGTTACCATCCGGTTACCATTCTCGTTTTTCACTACCGGGGCAGCTTTTCCGTTTACCAATGCATAATTCAAAGGCTTGTTCTGGGGAACCGACACACTACATATATATTCCTTGACAGGAGACAATTCTTCTACCGGCAAATAGACATCCAGTTCGGGTAAATATCCGGGACGTGTAATAATCGAGTAATCCAAACAGATCGTTGCTCCCAACTCCAATCCGGTATGTACTACCACCATCTCTTTCAATCCGTTATAGGCAGGAGCATCAGTTGCCGCAGAAGGAAGCACCTCTACAAATGCATTCTCAGGAGTCTTGACAATACTCCCATCTTTCTGACGGGTATAAGAATCGTGTATCTTCAATTCCTGATAGGCCGGATGATAAACAATGAAACTTTCACCATACAAACTATTCATCGCCGTATGTGTAAACAAAGTCAACTCCTTATACACCCGCATTTCCTGGCTGCCGTCTGCATGCAATGTATAAGTCCTGCTCAACTTGCCAAACTCTGCCTCCGAAGCCGCCTTTGCCGGAAGACCCGCCAGTAACAACACTCCCAAACAAACATATATAAAATAAATCTTTTTCATGCCACTTTACTTTTTAATCACCAAATAATCACCATAAGTCTTATGAGCCTCCACCGCATTGCGGAAGCTATCCCAATCTGACGCCTCGTATACACGTTTCTTCAAAGCCAAACGATTATACAGAGTCACCTTATTTCCTTTTTGTGAAAGCGAACCTTCAAAATCGGCGCCTGAACCTTGCATAGCATCCTTTTTGGATTCATTGATCAAGGTATAGCCTGACGGCAATTGTATGGTTTCATCCAACTCCACCAAGCGGGAACAACCATCTTTAAAACCATACTTACGCTTCTTTATATCAGTGTTGACACGCAGATAGGAACGCACCTGATTATAAAGATTGTTCATGACCAAAGGCTTGAACAGCATCTCTCCTTCGCCTTTCACTGCATAATCGGGAATTTCATAGCGAAAAGTTATTTGGATGGGAGCAGCCTGATAATCTTTGGGATTCTTGCCATAATCCACACCCAGCAACCGAGCTTTGGGAGACACAGCCAGTAATTGTCTTTCCATAGCAGCCCGCCACTGGCTCTGAAAACCCCGGGTAAAGATACTGCGTATATTGCTGTCACTCTGTCCTTCGGCTTTAATGGTAAATGTACCCCGTAAAGTACCATTAGCCTCCAGACGATTGTCTGCCTTTATATGTACATAGTGGTTTTCGGGATCGGAGACAGGTGTGAGACACAGGTCGGAACCTTCGGGAACGCCGGGCAGATAATTTTGCTGTTGTTCGGCACTGCTCCACAATTCCCGGCAGAAAGGCACCCAGGTAGGGTCCAGTGGCATATAAGTTCCATTACTGAGTTTCACCACGGCCACACAGTGGTTAAAATGGTCTGCCGGAATACTTTCTACACGGCTGCCTGCCATTGTCATAGCCGGATAAGACTCAAAACCTGCCATACGCAGAAAAGAAACCAGTGTTCCGGCAATGTCCTTGCATACACCGCAACGGTCCGTATAATTCATTTGAGTGTTATGTAATGTATAGCCCTCTCCTTTTCCCATAGAGATGCCTGCATAACGGATATTATCAGCCACCCAATGGTTCAACACAGCAATCTTTTCCATTTCGGTTTTCTTACCTTTTATCAGTTCGTCCACCTTCTTCTGTGCTTCGGGCAGGGGGGCGAAACTGCCATAATCTTCATTCACTTTGTTAAACCACAAGGATTTATCCTTCCATTGCGGAGTAGAAGACATCATTAATTTAGGAGCAGCATCAAACAAGTCTACCATATTCGGCTCCCGATGGAAAGGCATCATGCCTTCCATAGCAAAAGTATAGGATTTCCGTCCGTCTTCATAGCGCATGGCCGATGCACACTCTCCCTGATAGAACTGGAATTGCATTTCCTTTTCCAGCGGTATACTGACTTTGTACACCTTGCGTACAGTGGGATCACTGCTCCAAAATGGAACAATGTCATAAAACTGACCGCGCATGGGTGGTATGAACCGGGATTCGTCTTCAGGGACAGTCCCCAGCAAGGCATAGGTAAATCCTTTCTTGGCTATTTCATAATCTATTATATCACCGGGATTCAAGGCTCCCACTTCTATCATTATCTGTCGTGCTCCCCAGTAAATGGCACGTGCAGGTGCTGCATAATCACAGGTTTTCTTCACATCCACTTCCTCGGCCTGTCCGTCGGCATGATGGATCGTTACACGTTTAAACTCGGCATGAGCCGTCAACGGATCATAGTCATATTTAATCACCCGGTTTGCCACAGCTCCTTTGGGAGTCTGCACTTTGATCACTTTACATACAGCAAACGATCCCTGTCCGGTCGGTTGCACGGATACCAGCGTGCTGTCAAGCAACGCCACACAGTCAAACTTGGCATACGCTTCTCCTTTCGCAACCTCTTCATAAGGTTTCCAGCTCTGAGCGCAAGCCACAGCCGAAGCAAAAAAGAAGCAAGCCAATGTTGCAGATAGTTGTTTTCTCATGTTTCTCATCTATTTTGTTTCAATTCAACAAATGTAGACAATTATCTTCTATTTCACATTTATTTTCGGAAAAAACATACTCCGGCATGCAGTCTTTTGATTCTCCGTGTATCTTTATATAATAACATGACAAAACAAGAATGAGTGACGCTGAACTAATAGAGGGATGTAAAGCCGGGAAACGGGAGGCTCTGGAAACTTTATACAAACTTTACTCCCGCCAGATGTATGGAGTATGTTACCGTTATGTGGGCGATGACAATGCACTGGACGTTATGCACGATGGATTTATCAAAGTATTTTCCACTATTGACCAATTGCATGCCACCGACTTACAAGGATTTAAATCTTGGATCACCCGCATCATGGTGACTACCTCCCTACAGTATCTTCGCAAACAGAAAACCATTTTTCTTTCAGTCAACGAACTGGAGGAAGATAAGCAGCCTGTAGACGAAGAAAATATGGCCTTTATTCCCATAGAAACGCTGATGAAATTCATATCGGAGTTGCCTACAGGCTACCGTACCATATTTAATTTAGCTGTTTTTGAAGGGATGCCCCATAAGGAAATTGCAAAGACATTGGATATCAACGAACATTCGTCATCCTCACAACTGTACCGTGCCAAATGCATACTTGCCAAAAAGATTAAAGAATACTTAACTCAACAATCAGAATGAAAGAGGAAAAAGAAACGTGGCTGGACCAACTGAAACAACAAGTAAACGAATACGAAAAGCCCTTGCCTGAAAATGACTGGAATGATTTTGAGGAAAAACTTTTCATTCCCTATCTGCATAAAAAGAGAAAGATGAAAATAATGCATACTGCTGCTATTTTCTTCTTGTTATTCATACCGGTTGCTACTACATTCTATTTTTTACAAACAGATGATTATAAGCAGAAGATGCCTATCCAATCCACGCCACTATATCGGCCGGAAATTAAAGTAATCAAACCGTCTCCTATGACAGAACATGGATTGTTACCAGCCGATAAAAAATCGGAAATAGCTCCGTTAGCTGAGTCCGGTGACCTTATAGATCTACCCCTACAGAAGGATAGTATATATATTCAAACGGCCCATGAACAATCTAAAGCATCTACTACTGATAACGCAGATAGTATCAAAACTGAAAAAAAGCATCCGGCACAACAAGCTATCCATCATTCCAGACAGTTACCAGGAGAATCCTCCAAACCCACTGACTTTATAGGAATACGCAAGCATTCTGAATATGCACTGGCATTGACTGTATCTGCCGGTAATAACGGAGCAAGAACCGGATTCATCAACAAAGCCTTCTCCCGCGGAGAGCCAGGTTCCCCCCATAAAGACGAAACCATGTATTGGAGTGATTTTAAAAACTATTTGCAGGAATGTCCAGCAGACTTTCCGGACACACAGGCCTATGCCGCTATGCTACAGATAGCAGATGATAATATAGGACACCCTATGCTGGAACACACCCATTACAATCTACCCGTTAGTTTTGCTCTCTCATTCCGTAAATCTATAGGCAGGCACTGGGGGATCAGTGCAGGTTTGCAATATTCCTACCTGTCATCCGAAAGTTCCATAGGAGAAATTTCCGAATGGATCAGACGCCAAAAATTCCATTACATAGGTTTGTCCGTGAGATTGGACCGCCGGCTGTATAACACCCGTAGCTTTACTTTTTATGCAGCAGGAGGAGGCAACATAGATAAATCCGTATCCGGCAAACTGGAACAAGACTTTATTATTCAAAAAGAAAAAATACATTCCAATACGGAGAACTTAAATATAAAGCCTTTCCAGTTCTCACTACATACCAACCTTGGAATACAGTATAATATAAGTCCGGCTATAGGTGCTTTTGCCGAACCCGGAATAGTTTATTATTTCAATGATGGAAGTCTTAAAAACACGATCCGTGATGAACATCCGTTGAATTTCAACTTGCAATTGGGGTTGCGTTGGAATTATTAAGAAAGTATCGTGCAGTCTTTCGTATTTCCTTGTATCTATAGAGTAAAAACAAAACCCTACCATGCAAAAAAGACACAAAAACAGACAATGTTATTTTAACGAACTGGCGAATACATCCCGAAACTTCTATATAGATTACGTAAAGCAATTTATTCCTCTTGTCCCCTCCACACAAATACTTGAAATAGGTTGTGGAGAAGGAGGTAATCTTCTCCCTTTTGCGGAATTAGGATGCAGAGTTACAGGCATAGACCGCACAGCCAGCCGCATACAACAAGCACAAAAGTTTTTCACCGTTTCCGGCTATGAAGGAAAATTTATAGCAATAGACTTCTTTGATTTTTCTACTTCTTCCCGTTACCAACTCATATTGATACATGATGTCATAGAGCACATCAGTCAGAAAGAAGATTTTTTCCGCCGCCTTCACCCTCTCCTTGCTGAAGGAGGTATTATATTTTGGGGATTTCCTTCCTGGCAAATGCCATTTGGCGGTCATCAGCAGATTTGCCACAACAAACTTGTTTCCTTCCTCCCCTTTATCCATTTATGCCCCAATACATTTTACCGGCTTTTACTAAAATGTTTCCATGAAACACCGTCATGTATTGAAGAGTTACTGGACATCAAACATTGCCGCATGACTATAGACGCTTTTGAACAACTGTCCCTAAAATATGGATACGAAATAGCCGACAGACAATTATGGTTTATCAATCCACATTATCAACAGAAATTCCATCTTAAGCCACAAAAATTGCATCCGATATTGGCACGATTGAAATATATCAGAAACTTCTTTAGCACCTCATGTTTCTATATCACACGCAATAAAAACCATATTCTAAAATTTTAAAGCAGTCAAAATTACAGTATTTTCAGGTTTATATTGATAGTTTGTTCCTCTTTTATCAAGAATTGGGCTATTTTTGTACCGTAAATATAATGTATTGACTTTATGCCAACATTCTTCATCATTCTCATCATTGCATACTTTGGAGGCAATGCCTATATATTTTATAGGGGCGTGCAAGCATTAGCCTGCCTTCCCTACGGAATTAAAATCTCATTGGCAATTTTATTCTGGATCGCCGCATTATCCTTTCTGGGAACAATGCTGAGCCGTAATGTAAAGATGCCGCTTTATTTATCCCATACAATGTATGAGATTGGAACAGGCTGGCTGATATTCACTTTGTACATGGTATTGTTCCTATTCGTTTTTGATTTGTTAAAACTGTGTTCTATTCCTTTCAATTATGGCTTTATAGTATCACTACTTGCCACATTCGCCTTGCTGGGATATGGATACTACCATTACCACCATCCGAAAACAAATACAGTCCATATTACCCTTAATAAGCCACTAGCCGACAACCGACAATCAATAAAAATAGTTGCCGTAAGTGACTTGCATTTGGGCAATGGTACCGGGAAAACAGCGTTGAAGCAATATGTAAAGATGATAAATAGACAAAATCCGGATTTGATACTGATTGGAGGTGACTTGATTGACAACAGTGTAGTGCCTCTTTATTCTGCAAACATGATGGAAGAATTATCTGCATTAAAAGCGCCGTCAGGTATCTATATGGTTCCCGGAAATCATGAATATATCAGCGGGATAGACAAAAGCATCCGGTTTATACGGAACACTCCCATACAGTTGCTGCGTGATTCGGTAGTCACGCTGGACTGTGGCATACAACTGATAGGTCGTGATGACCGGACCAACTCCAGCCGCCGTTCATTGCAAGAGTTGATGACCAGTGTAGACAAAAACAAGCCAATTATCCTGTTAGACCATCAGCCTTATAAACTGACAGAGAGCAAGACAGCCGGTATCGACTTGCAATTCAGCGGACATACACACCGGGGACAAGTCTGGCCTATAAGTTGGGTAACAGACCATATTTACGAGCAAAGTCATGGTTATCGTCAGTGGGGAAACAGTCATATATATGTTTCCAGCGGATTGTCGCTGTGGGGACCTCCTTTCAGAATAGGTACTGAAAGCGAAATGGTGGTATTACAAATCTATGTTGAGCCGTAGCATGGCATCATTCAAAACTCTAATAATTCTATTCACTAATTGTTTATACAGGGCTGCCCGAAAACTCCTCATGCATATAAAAAAAGAAGGGTATCTATCCCAGACACCCAATCTTCATTAACCTTAAATCTAATACCATGAAAAACACAGTGCAAATATAAGGGATTTTATGTTATCAAACATAGTAAAGCTACAATTATTTGCTTTCAGTTAACACTATTTAAAGTCTAAGGGCGTCTTACAGGATAAAATCCCATAAAAACGCCTTTATACCCTATGCTCTAAAAGAAATAGAATTATTCTACATACAACACCAGTCCTTTCAGGTATTCTCCTTCGGGATGGTAAATATTTACAGGATGATCTCCCGGCTGTGTCAATTGATGCAGAATGCGCACACTACGTCCGCTTTGAGCGGCGGCTGTAAATACCGCATTACGGAAACTCATCTTATCCACTACCTGCGAGCAAGAGAAAGTAAACAGAATGCCACCCGGCTTGATCTTCTCAAATGCTTTGGCATTCAGCTTGGTATAGCCACGCAAAGCATTGCGAAGAGCATCCTTGTGCTTGGCAAATGCAGGAGGATCAAGAATAATCAAGTCATACTGGTCACCCATACGGTCCAGATACTTGAAAGCATCCTCGGCATAAGCCTTGTGACGGGTATCACCCGGAAAGTTCAGTTCCACATTCATATTGGTCAGATCAATCGCTTTCGAAGAACTGTCTACAGAGTGTACCAAGTTCGCCCCTCCACGCATGGCATAGAATGAGAATCCCCCTGTGTAGCAAAACATATTCAGTACATTACGACCTTTGGCATAACGCTCCAGCAAATGGCGGTTCTCGCGCTGGTCTACAAAGAAGCCCGTTTTCTGCCCTTTCAGCCAGTCCACATGGAATTTCAATCCGTATTCCATCGCTACATTATCGGGACTTCCTCCCTTGATGAATCCGTTTTCGGGACCTAAATCGGCCTTGAAAGGCAATGTGGTTTCCGATTTATAATAAATATCCCGAACCACATCCCCCATCACCTCAGACAACGCTTCGGCTATCTCCATGCGGTAGACGTGCATTCCGGCAGAGTGTGCCTGCATCACGGCAGTGTGATCATAGACATCAATAATCAGCCCCGGCAAATTATCACCTTCGCCATGAACCAGACGGTAAGTGTTGTTTGTGGGATTACCGGCCAGCCCCAGGCTGCGACGCAAATCATACGCCACTTCCAGCTTGTGCTTCCAAAATTCATGGTCTATCTCCCCTTCCTCAAAGGAAAGTACCCGCACGGCAATGCTTCCTATCTGAAAATGCCCGCAAGCTATAAACTCTTTCTTCGAAGTGTACACATCGACTATTTCGCCTTCTTCAGGTTCTCCCTCAATGCGCTGGATAGCTCCGGAGAACACCCACGGATGAAAACGCTTTAACGACTCTTCCTTACCCGGTTTCAGGTATACTTTCTTATAAGCCATTTGTATTTACTGTTGTTTCTATTGGTTCTTCCTCTGTTATTTCATAATTGCCCGTACGTTCCAATTCCGTCAGGCAATTGTAAATTTCCACACAAGCCCACGCATCTGTGGCTGCATATAGTTTCTGCCCCTCACTGAGCACATCTGCCTCCCAATTGGAAAGGCGCTGGCTCTTTGATATCTTCTGCCCAAACAGGTTGGCGAAGATTTTTTGCAAACTTTTGTCGGCAATGCCAAACCGTCCCACGTAATCCTGTAGTTCTATCCAGTTACCCCGGTCGGGATGCACGTTTTCCCGTTTACGTAACGAATTAAAATCGTCTTTCAGTGACAAACCTATCTTCAAAGTGTCACTCATCAGAAATTCCTGCAAGAAATCGGGCATGCCTATCCGGTTCAAACGGAACAGAAAACAGGTATCCTGCGTGGAAATCTGCAATAAAGCGACTTTATGAGTAGTGCCGCGCTTGAATGAAGGACGGGTTTCTGTATCCACTCCCACAATTTGCTGGTCTTTCAGGTAGGCTACCGCTTTTTCGGCCTCGCTCTCGGTATATATCACAAAGACACGTCCCGGGAAAAGCACTTTGGGCATTGCTGCTATTTCGGCTTTGGTAATCGTTCTTTTTAGTTGTTTCATAACAATGAATTCTCATCTTCCGTTACTTCCTCCTCGTCATCATCGGCAGGACTGTACTTCACATCGTGCAAAGCGCGCATGGTATTCACCAAGCGTTGTCCCCAAAACTCTCTGAAATGTTCCTTGCAGACTACCAGCGAATCGTTCATCGTTTCATTCAGCCCCAACTGAAACACACCGATGAAGTCTTTCAAATCCTGATAGATATCCGCCAGATCCTCCGAGATGCATTTCTTGATGGGTGTGTCACTATACGCCATATCCGGCAGGAACACTTCCAGATAATCATCCTTCGCTCCCAATACCCCGGCCACGGCCATACGTATCAGTTCGTAATCTTCTTCGGTCACGAATGTTTCGGGTTCGTCCTCTCCTATCGGCTCACACGGAGGCAACAAGGTTGCTTTCAAGTAAAGCAACGGAAGTATTTTTAAGGCAGTATCTACAAAATCATAGCGTTTCATATCACGGGCACGTTCCAAGAAACCACAATATTCGGCGGCCACTGTTACAAACTCTACTGTATTTTTGTCAAATATCACCTGACTGTACTTTTCCATAAACATTAAAATTGAATCGCAAAGTTAAGAAAAAAGAGATTAAATGAGGCAATAATTAATGTTTTTCATGTACATTTGCGAAATAATAAATAGAATGAAGACCTATGGCAAAGAAAAAATCAGATAAGGAGACAGAGCCTAAAAAGGTATCTACCAAACGATTCTCCGCTTTTTTAAAGAACGAAACAACGCATTTTGTAATTGGATTGATCAGCGTAATTTTTGCTGTTTATTTGTTACTGGCATTTACATCCTTCTTCTTCACCGGAGCCGCGGACCAAAGTATTTTGGACAACCAGCAGCCGGGTGAACTGATGCAGACCACCAACCATGTAAAGAATTACGCCGGAGCACGCGGCGCGCAGCTTGCCGAATTTCTTATAAACGAATGCTTCGGACTGGCCGCTTACTTTATCATCCTGTTTCTGGCAGTAGTAGGTATGAAACTGATGAAGGCTTACCAGTTCCGCATCTGGAAGTGGTTTATGTCCTGTTCCCTCCTGCTCATTTGGTTTTCTATTACACTGGGCTTTATATTTGACGGTACCTTTGGTGACAGCTTTATCTACCCCGGCGGACTGCATGGACATAATGTAAGCAACTGGCTGATTTCACAAGTAGGTATTCCGGGCTTGGGGTTGTTGCTGTTCATTGCAGCACTATTGTTCTCTGTCTATTTGAGCAACGAGACTATCCAAATTATCCGCAAGGCACTACACCCCAATTTCAGACGAAAGAAAAAAGAGGAACAAGTCTCTCCCGCAACCGGAGAGAACACAATGGCAGAGACTCCCGGTAAAGAAAAAATAAAGAAAGAATTTTCGAATCCCG
Source organism: Bacteroidaceae bacterium (assembly GCA_963651205.1). Lineage (GTDB taxonomy): Bacteria > Bacteroidota > Bacteroidia > Bacteroidales > Bacteroidaceae > Phocaeicola. The sequence continues at coordinate 467 of CAVJPC010000082.1, read as the reverse complement.
AACCTGCTATTGTAGATTTCCAGTTGGAACAGCCCGAAAAGAACAAAGAAGAAGAAGTTGCAGAAGAACAAGTTCCCTTCCCTTTTGAGAGCAAGCAGGCTGCTGAACCGGAAATGATTCAGGAACCTGCTCCTACGAATGAAGAAGAGGAAATGGAAGATACGGACGAACCCGATTTTTCAATCAGCGAAGAGACGAATGAGGAAGACGAAGCATACAGAGGTCCCGCACTTCCTCCTTACAACCCGCGTCTGGACTTGGAAAACTATAAATTTCCCAGTCTGGACCTGCTGAACCAATATCAAGACGACGGTCCCAATATCGACATGGAAGAACAGAATGCCAACAAAGACCGTATCATCAAAGTTTTACGCAGTTTCGGTATAGAAATCAGTTCTATCAAGGCGAGTGTAGGTCCCACCATTACTTTGTATGAGATTACTCCGGCAGAAGGTGTGCGCATCTCG
>CAVJPC010000081.1:0-48684 GCA_963651205.1 Bacteroidaceae bacterium | reverse complement strand
CCGCCGTTTTACAGAAGCCTTCAGAACTTAATTGTTCTGGAGGCTTTTTTGCGTTTTGCGTGTATCCCGGCCCCGTGCGGTTGTCTTCGTCCGCAGGAGAGGGGGCACCTCATAGCCGTCAAGTTAAGGAAAATAGGATTAAATTTCCGTAGTCGGAGTAACTTCATCCCCTCTTGAGAGGGGTAAGGGGTGTGTTAGAATACACTCACGAATGAATAGGAGGATGCCATTCACACACCCCTACCCCTCTCAAGAGGGGATGAAGTTACCAACGACTATGAAGAGCAGTCCTATTTTAACACTAAGAAACTTAGCTTGACGGATATGGGGATACCCCGGTACGAATACGCTCCGGAGGGTCTGTCCGTGTATGCATTCGGGTGAGCAGACCCAAGCCCTACAGGGGAAAGGAACATGGTGCGTTAGGGTGAAAAAAAGTGATAAATACTTAGTTTATAGAATAAATTATAAGTATTTGTTTGTCTGAAACAGATAAAAACCGTATCTTTGCCGACCGATTTATATAGTATTGCTTTGGGAAAGTTTGATAAATATAAAGTTGAATTGAAGAATATGAAAGCGGACTCTGCTAAGTTTGAGTTTGCGCTGGATAATCAATTCTTTGTAGATCTGGATGGACCAGAAGTGCAGAAAGGAAAATTGAAAGTAGAACTGAATGTGAAAAAATCATCCGGTGTCTTTCTGTTGGAATTTCAGACTGATGGTTTTGTCATAGTACCGTGTGATCGTTGTTTGGACGAGATGGAGCTACCTATTTCAACTTCAGATAAACTGAAAGTAAAATTAGGCCCTTCATTTGCAGAGGAAGGCGATATTGTTATAGTACCTGAAGAAGACGGGTATATTAACATAGCGTGGTTCTTGTATGAGTTTATAGCTTTGAATATTCCCATGAAGCATGTGCATGCACCCGGGAAATGTAATAAGGGCATGGTTGGAAAACTGAGCAAGCATTTACGTACTTCGGCTGACGAAGAAGAGGATGATATAGCAGTGGAGCTGCCCGAAAATGAAGAAGTCAGCGAAGAACCTCAGGAGATAGATCCGAGATGGAATGAATTAAAAAAAATATTAGATAATAATTAAAGTTTAGAAAAATGGCACATCCTAAAAGAAGACAATCAAAAACGAGAACTGCGAAGAGAAGAACTCATGATAAAGCAGTTGCTCCTACTTTAGCTATCTGTCCTAACTGCGGCGAATGGCATGTTTACCACACTGTATGTGGAGCTTGCGGTTATTATAGAGGTAAGTTAGCAATCGTAAAAGAAGCTGCTGTATAATAACAGTAGCTTTAAACACGTTTGTACGTTTTATGAAATAAAGCCGGCGAGCTTCGGCTCTGTCGGCTGTTCTTTTTAATAAAGAGTGCAAACTAATTAAATTGGAATGATGGAAAAAATAAATGCAGTAATAACAGGAGTCGGTGGATATGTACCAGATTATGTCTTGACTAACGAAGAGATCTCAAGAATGGTAGATACCAATGATGAATGGATTATGACTCGAATCGGAGTTAAAGAGAGACGTATCCTGAATGAAGAAGGATTGGGAACATCGTATATGGCACGTAAAGCTGCCAAACAACTGATGCAGAAGACAGCTTCTAATCCGGATGACATTGATGCGGTAATCGTAGCAACTACTACTCCTGACTATCATTTCCCTTCCACTGCTTCTATCCTGTGTGATAAGTTGGGACTGAAAAATGCATTTGCATTTGATTTGCAGGCTGCCTGTTGCGGCTTCTTGTATTTAATGGAAACTGCTGCTTCACTTATCGCATCGGGCAGACATAAAAAGATTATTATTGTCGGTGCGGATAAGATGTCGTCTATGGTGAACTATCAGGATCGTGCAACCTGTCCTATCTTCGGTGACGGAGCGGCTGCATGTATGGTGGAAGCAACCACAGAAGACTATGGTATTATGGATTCTATCCTTCGTACGGATGGCAAGGGGCTCCCTTTCCTTCATATGAAAGCGGGTGGTTCTGTATGTCCTCCTTCTTATTTCACTGTTGATCATAAAATGCATTACCTCTATCAGGAGGGAAGAACAGTGTTTAAATATGCTGTTTCCAACATGTCGGATATTACAGCGACCATTGCTGAAAAGAATGGCCTGAACAAAGAGAATATCGACTGGGTGATTCCTCACCAGGCTAACTTGCGTATTATTGATGCAGTAGCTTCCCGTTTGGAAGTACCTTTGGAAAAAGTAATGGTCAACATTCAGCGTTATGGTAATACCAGTGGTGCCACACTTCCGTTGTGTCTATGGGATTACGAGAAGCAGCTGAAGAAAGGAGATAACCTGATATTTACAGCTTTCGGTGCAGGTTTTACCTATGGAGCCGTTTATGTGAAATGGGGTTACGATGGTAGTAAGAGATAATAATCATTAAACTACAAATACAAATGAACGCATCCATATTCCGATGCGTTTTTTTGTCTGTAACCAATTAAAATGAAAGAATTATGCATAAGGCAGGATTTGTAAACATAGTGGGAAACCCCAACGTAGGCAAGTCTACATTGATGAACTTGCTGGTGGGCGAACGTATTTCTATTGCGACGTTCAAGTCACAAACGACCCGTCATCGTATTATGGGAATCTTGAATACGGATGATATGCAGATTGTGTTCTCGGATACTCCGGGAGTGGTGAAACCAAACTACAAGTTGCAGGAGTCTATGTTGAACTTCTCGGAGTCAGCATTGGCGGATGCGGATGTATTGCTGTATGTGACGGATGTAGTGGAGAAACCGGACAAGAATGCGGACTTTATAGAAAAGGTCCGCAAGGTGAAGGCTCCTGTCTTATTGCTGATTAATAAAATTGATTTGACCAATCAGGAAAATTTGGTCAAGCTGGTGGAAGAATGGCATGAACAGCTTCCGCAAGCTGAAATAATTCCAATTTCCGCTACCTCTAAATTCAATGTGGATACGGTGATGAAACGTATCAAGGAATTGTTGCCCGACTCACCTCCTTACTTTGGGAAGGATCAGTGGACGGATAAGCCGGCACGTTTCTTCGTAACCGAAATTATCCGTGAGAAGATTTTACTTTACTATGATAAGGAAATCCCTTATTCGGTAGAAGTGGTAGTGGAGCAATTTAAAGAAGATGCTAAGAGTATCCATATCAATGCAGTGATTTATGTGGAACGTGAATCGCAAAAAGGTATTATCATAGGTAAACAGGGCAGAGCGCTGAAAAAGGTAGCTACTGAGGCCCGCAAGACTTTGGAACATTTCTTTCAGAAGTCCATTTATCTGGAAACCTTTGTGAAAGTTGATAAGGATTGGAGAAGCTCGGACAAAGAATTGAAGAACTTTGGGTATCAAATGGATTAAAATCGACTGTGATAGCCGTAAACAAGAAAGAAAATGGGAAATTTAGTAGCAATCGTAGGACGACCCAATGTGGGGAAGTCTACACTTTTTAATCGTCTGACCAAAACGCGTCAGGCAATTGTAAATGAGCAGGCAGGAACTACCCGTGACCGCCAATATGGTAAGTCGGAATGGTTGGGACGTGAGTTCTCTGTCGTTGATACCGGTGGATGGGTAGTTAACTCTGACGATATCTTTGAAGAAGAAATCCGTAAGCAAGTGACTCTTGCCATTGACGAAGCGGATGTGATCTTGTTCGTTGTAGATGTTGTGAATGGGGTAACTGATTTGGATATGGCTGTTGCCGGTATTTTACGGCGTACCAAGAAGCCCGTCATCATGGTAGCCAATAAGACAGATAATAATGATTTGCAATACAATGCTGCTGAGTTCTACAAACTGGGTTTGGATGATCCTTATTGTATTTCTGCACTGAGCGGAAGCGGTACGGGCGATTTGCTGGACCTGGTAGTAAGTAAATTCAGTAAAGAGGGAGAAGAGTTGTTGGATGAGGATATCCCCCGTTTTGCAGTGGTTGGACGCCCTAATGCCGGAAAATCTTCTATTGTCAATGCCTTTATCGGTGAAGACCGTAATATTGTAACTGAGATTGCAGGTACTACCCGTGATTCTATCTACACCCGTTATGAAAAATTCGGCTTTGATTTTTATCTGGTAGATACGGCCGGTATCCGTAAGAAGAATAAGGTGAATGAGGATTTGGAATACTATTCTGTCATCCGTTCTATCCGTTCTATTGAAAACTCGGATGTATGTATCCTGATGATTGATGCAACCCGTGGTATTGAGGGGCAAGATTTGAATATTTTCTCACTCATACAGCGTAACCAGAAAGGTTTGGTAGTGGTAGTGAATAAATGGGACTTGGTGGAAAATAAAGATGCTAAAGTAATGAAAACATTTGAAGAGGCAATCCGTTCTCGTTTTGCACCGTTTGTTGATTTTCCTATCATCTTTGCGTCTGCATTGACCAAGCAACGTATATTTAAGGTGTTGGAAACGGCAAAGGAAGTATATCAGGCACGTACCACTCGTATCCCGACAGCTCGTTTGAATGAAGAAATGCTTCCGTTGATCGAGGCTTATCCGCCCCCTTCAAATAAAGGAAAGTATATCAAGATAAAATATTGTACACAGTTGCCTAACACGCAAGTTCCTTCTTTCGTGTTCTTTGCCAACTTGCCCCAATATGTGAAGGAGCCTTACAAGCGCTTTCTTGAAAACAAGATGCGTGAGAAATGGGAATTATCCGGAACTCCGATAAATATCTTTATCAGACAAAAATAGAGTAAGTAGTGGTTAGTGGTTAATGATTAGTGGTTAATGGGCTTCGCTGTGATATCCGCAGGTTACTAATCACTAACCGCTAATCACTAATCACTATTTCCCAACCTCTCTTACCTTGCGCAGCAAGTCTGAAGCAAAGATAAAATTATTCAGCCGCTCATTGGTTGCCGTGAATACGTCATCTTTTGTTCCTTCCCACTCTTTATGACCTTGATAAATATAGAGAATACTATCACCGATTCCCATAACCGAATTCATATCGTGAGTATTGATAATAGTGGTCATATTATATTCTGTAGTTATATCATGAATCAGTTCATCAATGACCAGGGAGGTTTTAGGGTCCAGACCGGAATTAGGTTCATCACAGAACAAATACTGGGGATTTAAAGCTATGGCACGTGCAATTGCTACACGTTTTTGCATACCACCACTGATTTCTCCCGGATATTTGCTTTGTGCCTCAATCAGGTTCACACGGTCCAGACAGAACTGGGCGCGTTTTAAACGGTCACGATACGTATCGTTTGAGAACATATCCAGTGGAAACATCACATTCTCTAATACGGTAAGAGAGTCAAACAAGGCAGCACTTTGGAAAATCATTCCCATTTCGCGGCGCAATGTCTTCTTTTCTTTTTTATTCATGTTGAGAAAGTTGCGTCCGTCATACAGGATCTCACCCTTTTCAGGAGTCAGCAGACCGACGATACATTTCATTAATACCGTCTTTCCGGAACCACTCTGACCGATAATCAGATTGGTTTTGCCATTATCAAAGGTGGCATTGATATCTACCAATACATCTTTGCCCTCGAATGATTTATATAATGATTTAACTTGTATCATCCCATTAAAAGTTTGGTTAGGATTAAATCGGAAAAAAGAATAAGTACGCTGCTCATTACTACCGAGTCTGTACTGGCTTTACCTACTGCGATAGAGCCTCCTTCTACCGTGTAGCCGAAATAAGCCGAAACACTGGAAATAATGAAAGCAAAGAATATGGACTTGATAAAACTGCACCAGACAAACCATTCTTGAAAACTGTATTGCAATCCGTAGGCAAGGTCTTCCGCATTCATCACTCCACCAAACCAGGCAGTACAAAAAGCACCTATAATTCCTGAGAATATACTGAAAATGACTAAAAATGGAATCATAGTCATTAAAGCCATTATTTTGGGAAGGATAAGATATCCGGCAGAGTTGACTCCCATGATTTCCAATGCGTCAATCTGTTGGGTTACACGCATGGTCCCTATTTCGGAGGCAATATTAGAACCTACCTTCCCCGCCAGAATCAAACACATGATAGAGGACGAAAATTCCAGAAGCATGATTTCGCGGGTGGTATAGCCTACCACGAAACGGGGCATCCAGGGGCTTTCGATGTTCAGTTTGATTTGAATGGTAATTACGGCGCCAATGAAAAAAGAAATCAGCAGTACGATACCGATGGAGTTTACCCCCAGTTGTACCATCTCATTGAGATATTGCTTGAAAAACATACGCATACGTTCCGGTCGCGCAAAAGTACGTCCCATCAGTATAATATATTTCCCTAAGGTTGTTATGGGTCTTATCATCATATTATTCACAATTTCCTGCAAAAGTAGGCTTTTTTGTCTATATAAATGCAAAAGAAGTTCTGATTTTCTGTTCTGTTATGCGTTTCCTAAACTTTTTTAGTACTTTTGTCACAAAATACATGGATATGTCAGAACAGGAAATAGAACAACAAAATACGGTGATCGAAGATAACCGCATGGTGCTTCGTACAGAAAATCTGGTGAAGAAATACGGTAAGCGTACGGTGGTAAGTCATGTTTCTTTTGATGTGAAACAAGGAGAGATTGTCGGATTGCTGGGACCGAATGGTGCCGGTAAGACTACCTCGTTTTATATGACTACGGGATTGATTGTGCCGAATGAAGGCCATATCTTTCTGAATGACCTGGATATTACCGGCTATCCTGTATATAAGCGTGCACAGAATGGTATCGGATATTTGGCACAGGAAGCTTCTGTCTTTCGTAAAATGAGTGTGGAGGATAATATTGCTTCTGTTTTAGAGTTAACCCATACCACTCCTGAATATCAGAAAGACAAATTGGAGAGTCTGATTGCTGAGTTCCGTTTGCAAAAAGTGCGTAAGAATCTGGGTGACCAGCTTTCAGGAGGGGAACGCCGTCGTACAGAGATTGCCCGCTGTCTGGCCATTGACCCTAAGTTCATTATGTTGGACGAGCCGTTTGCGGGGGTGGACCCCATTGCCGTGGAAGATATTCAGCACATTGTATGGAAATTGAAGGATAAGAATATCGGTATTCTGATCACTGACCACAATGCTTTGGAAACTTTGCGTTTGACGGATCGTGCTTATTTGTTATTTGAAGGTAAAATTCTGTTTCAGGGAACTCCTGAAGAATTGGCGGAGAATCCTGTTGTTCGTGAAAAATATCTGGGTACCAACTTTGTGCTCCGTCGTAAAGACTTCCAGCTGGCAGAAAAAGGCAGGCAGGAAAAAAGGGGATAATCGAAAGGTAAGGATATAAAAAAAGCTCTGAAATATTTTCCAGAGCTTTTTTTGATTGTATCAGGTAAGTAATTAGTCTCTAGGTCTTGCTTCCTTGATAACCAATTGACGACCCATGAGCTCAGTACCGTTCAGTTCTTTCATTGCCTGAGCTGCTTCTGCATCATTTTCCATTTCAACAAATGCAAATCCTTTAGATTTACCGGTTTCACGGTCTGTGATAACTTTTACAGAAGTAACTACTCCGTAATCCGCCATTGCTTGTTCCAAATCTCCTTCCTTAACACGGTAGTTAAGGTTTCCAACATACATGTTCATAGTGAAAAAATAAAAATAATTAAAATAAAAAATACTCTCTGAATGGTGATTATTAATGAAGTAGGGGGATTCGAACAACAGAGAGTTTACATAAGTGCTATACGTACAAAAGTAAAACCTTGCAATAAAAATCACTAGCTATAATTAGTATCACCAGTCAGGCGCAAAGGAACACATAAATTTTGAAATTGCAAGAAGAAAAACAACTTTTTTTTCTTTTTTTTGAATGAGTCGTTCAACCTATCATTTTAAATGAATACTTTCTGTTGCCAATTAGTATTTTTTAGTCTGTGTATTTGGTAATTGAAAGATTAAACACTAATTTTGCAACCTCTTTGGTTAAAAACAGAAAGAAGTAATAATTAAATAAATAAAGTTCAGAATGAATATTTCATTGCAAAACGTTGACAAAGTGAGTGCATTGCTTACTTTGAAGCTGGAAAAAGCTGATTATCAGGAAAAAGTAGAAAAGACACTGAAGACTTATCGTCAGAAAGCTAATATTCCGGGTTTCCGTCCGGGTATGGTACCTATGGGTTTGATTAAGAAACAATTCGGTAAGGCTGTGCTTGCAGAAGAAGTTGATAAGTTGATGCAGGAAAAGGTGAACGAATATATCCGCGATAACAAAGTGAATATGTTGGGTATGCCGTTGCCCAACGAAGAAAAGATGCAACCGATAGATTTCGATACTCAGGAAGATTTCGAATTTGTATTCGATATTGCTTTGGCTCCTGAATTTACGGCTGAAATCTCTTCGGCAGATACAGTGGATTACTATACTATTGAAGTTTCAGACGAACTGATAGAACAGCAGATTAAAATGTACACTCAGCGTGCTGCAAAATATGACAAGGTAGAGCAGTATGAAGATAAGGACATGATTAAAGGCCTGTTGGCTGAACTGGATGAAAATGGTAATACAAAAGAAGGTGGAATCCAGGTAGAAGGTGCAGTAATGATGCCGGCTTACATGAAGAACGATGACCAGAAGGCTATTTTCAGCACTGCCAAAGTAAATGATGTATTGGTATTCAATCCTGCTGTTGCATTCGATAATAATGAAGCTGAACTGTCTTCTTTATTGAAAATCAAGAAAGAAGAAGTTGCCAATGTGAAGGGTGATTTCAGCTTCCAGGTTGAAGAAATCACTCGTATGGTTCCTGCTGAATTGAATCAGGAATTGTTCGATAATGTATTTGGCGAAGGAACAGTAAACAGCGAAGAAGAATTCCGCGCAAAAATCAAAGAAGGAATTGCAAAACAGTTTGAATCAGACAGCGATTATAAGTTCTTGGTTGATGTTCGTGAATATTTGGTGAATAAGATTGGCAAGCTGGAATTTCCGGATGCACTGCTGAAGCGTATCATGTTGCTGAACAATGAAGATAAAGGGGAAGCATTTGTTGCTGAAAACTATGACAAGAGCATCGAAGAACTGACTTGGCATCTGATTAAAGAACAGTTGCTTAAGGATAATGACATCAAGGTAGAACAAGCTGACGTAGTAAATATGGCTAAAGAAGCTACTCGCATTCAGTTTGCTCAATATGGAATGTTGAATATCCCCGAAGATGTTCTTGAAAACTATGCCAAAGAAATGTTGAAGAAGCAGGAAACAGTAGAAGGTTTGGTAAACCGTGCTGCTGAAAGTAAACTTTCTGCTGCTTTGAAAGCTAAAGCTACTTTGAACAACAAAGTGGTTTCTATGGAAGAATTCAACAAAATGTTTGAATAATAACTTAGTAAGTCGAAGTAAGTGATTGCTAAAACTTTCTAAAAAAGGGGTTTTTGACCATAAATTTTCGTTATAGATAAGAGTCTTAGGTACGTTAACCGTATTTTTTTGTACTTTTGTTTGTTTGAAAAATAGGGGTTGAAAACCCTTTTTTGTTACTAATAACTAAACCATTAGATTATGGATGATTTTAGAAAATTTGCTACCAAGCATTTGGGAATGAACAGTATGGTGCTGGATGACGTCATCAAGTCACAAGGATACCTGAATCCTTATATTTTGGAGGAGCGTCAGTTGAATGTGACTCAGTTAGACGTATTCTCCCGACTCATGATGGATAGAATTATCTTTTTGGGTACACAGATTGATGATTATACAGCCAATACACTCCAGGCTCAGCTTCTATATTTGGACTCTGTAGAGTCTGGTAAAGATATATCTATTTATATCAACTCTCCGGGCGGATCTGTTTATGCCGGATTGGGTATCTATGATACCATGCAGTTTATCAACAGTGATGTTGCCACTATCTGTACAGGCATGGCCGCTTCAATGGCTGCCGTGCTGCTGGTTGCAGGAACAGAAGGCAAGCGTTCCGGATTGACACACTCACGAGTAATGATTCATCAGCCGATGGGTGGCGCGCAAGGACAGGCTTCGGATATTGAGATTACAGCCCGTGAAATCCAGAAGTTGAAAAAAGAACTCTATACCATTATAGCAGACCACTCTCATACGGATTTTGACAAGGTATGGGCAGACTCTGACCGTGACTACTGGATGACAGCCCAGGAAGCCAAGGAATATGGTATGATTGATGAGGTTTTGTCACGCAAACCGGCTGCTTTATAACGAATGGAAATGAATTTCGCCCTCGTTCACTGTGGGGGCGGATTGAATCATTCAAAACCATTCGATTTGAAAGAATAACAGTAATAAACGCAACTCAAGCTTCTTCTATAATGTGTCTTCAAAAAAGACGCATTATAGAAACTTGAATAAATAAAGGAATAAACATTGGAAGAGAATAAAACACCCAGAAACACTAAAAGAAAATGTAGTTTCTGCGGGCGTCCGGAAAATGAAGTGGAATTCCTGATTTCCGGAATGAACGGCAATATTTGTGAGAGTTGTTCGGAACAGGCACATGAAATTGTGCAGGAAGCCTTGCATCAAAAGAAAAGTGCACCGGGTGAACTGAATCTGAAAGAACTTCCGAAGCCAAAGGAAATTAAAGAATTTCTGGATCAATACATTATTGGTCAGGATGATGCCAAGCGCTATCTTTCCGTTGCCGTGTATAATCATTACAAGCGTCTGCTTCAGAAGGTGGACAAGGATGACATCGAGATTGAAAAGTCAAATATCATCATGGTGGGTAGCACAGGTACGGGTAAGACTTTATTGGCACGTACTATTGCCAAGTTGTTACATGTTCCGTTCACCATTGTTGATGCAACGGTGCTGACCGAAGCCGGCTATGTTGGCGAGGACATTGAGAGTCTTTTGACCCGCTTGCTCCAGGTTGCCGATTATAATGTGGCTGAAGCCGAGAGAGGAATCGTATTTATTGATGAGATTGATAAAATTGCCCGCAAGGGGGATAACCCTTCTATCACCCGTGACGTAAGCGGTGAAGGTGTGCAGCAAGGCTTGCTGAAACTGCTGGAAGGGTCTGTGGTGAATGTACCGCCTCAGGGAGGGCGTAAACACCCTGACCAGAAAATGATTCCCGTCAACACGAAGAACATTCTGTTTATTTGTGGCGGAGCATTTGACGGCATTGAACGCAAAATTGCACAACGCTTGAATACGCATGTGGTAGGTTATAGTGCAGCAAAGGACGTGGTGAAGATAGACCGCGGTAACTTGATGCAATATATCGCTCCTCAGGACTTGAAGTCGTTCGGGCTCATTCCTGAAATTATCGGCCGTTTGCCCATCTTGACTTATCTGAATCCGTTGGATAGAACCGCTTTGCGCAATATCCTGACAGAACCGAAGAATTCCATTATCAAGCAATACGTCAAACTGTTTGAAATGGATGGAGTCAAATTGGAATTCCAGCCCGAGGTATTCGAGTATATTGTAGACAAAGCTATTGAATATAAGTTAGGAGCACGCGGATTACGCTCCATCGTAGAAACAATTATGATGGATGTAATGTTTGAAATTCCCTCACAAAAGGCAAAAAAATACGAAGTAACACTCGAATTTGCAAAAAAACAGATGGGGAAAGCAAATATTTCGCGCTTGCAAACTGCTTAGTATCAAGGTATAAAGGGAGAGAGAAAGAAAAAATGCAATTCTTCTGAAAAATATTACCCGAAATATTCGTGTAATTTGAGAACTTGTTTATAACTTTGTTAGGCAACAAAAGATGTAAAACAAGAAATCGGTAACACCGTGAAAAACTATTGATACAATGACGGAGAATATAAATTTAACGAACGCATTAAAGAAGTATTTTGGATTTGATACTTTCAAAGGTAACCAGAAAGCGATTATCCGTAATTTGCTTGCCGGAAATGATACATTTGTTTTGATGCCTACGGGCGGTGGTAAATCGTTATGCTATCAGTTGCCATCTCTGATAATGGATGGTACGGCAATCGTTATATCTCCTTTAATTGCATTGATGAAAAACCAGGTGGATGCCATGCGTAACTTCAGTGAAGAAGACGGAATAGCACACTTTATCAACTCATCGTTGAACAAATCGGCTGTAGACCAGGTGAAGTCGGACATCCTGAGTGGCAAGACCAAGTTGCTCTATGTAGCGCCTGAATCCTTGACCAAGGAGGAGAACGTAGACTTTCTGAAAGGAGTGAAGATTTCATTTTATGCAGTAGACGAAGCACACTGTATTTCGGAATGGGGACATGATTTCCGTCCGGAATACCGCCGGATTCGTCCTATTATCAATGAGATAGGAAAAGCGCCGGTGATTGCCCTTACTGCTACTGCGACCCCGAAGGTGCGTATGGATATTCAGAAAAATCTGGGTATGCAGGATGCACAGGAGTTCAAGTCTTCCTTCAACCGTCCGAACCTGTATTACGAAGTACGCTCGAAGACGAATAATATTGATAGAGATATTATCAAGTTTATCAAATCTAATTCGGGTAAATCGGGCATTATTTACTGTCTGAGCCGTAAGAAGGTGGAAGAACTGGCTGAAGTTCTTCAGGCTAACGGAATCAATGCACGCGCTTACCATGCCGGTATGGATTCGCCTACGCGAACCGCCAATCAGGATGGTTTCCTGAAGGAAGATATAGATGTGATTGTCGCTACCATAGCGTTTGGAATGGGAATTGACAAGCCCGATGTGCGTTTCGTGATACACTATGATATACCGAAGAGTTTGGAAGGTTATTATCAGGAAACGGGTAGAGCCGGACGTGACGGTGGGGAAGGTCAGTGTATTACATTCTATTCCAATAAGGATTTGCAGAAACTGGAAAAGTTTATGCAAGGTAAGCCGGTAGCAGAACAGGAAATCGGCAAACAGTTGTTGCTGGAAACAGCAGCCTATGCAGAGTCGTCTATATGCCGTCGCAAATCATTGTTACATTATTTTGGGGAAGAATATACAGAGGAGAATTGCGGAAATTGTGATAACTGTTTAAATCCTAAAAAGCAAGTGGAGGCTCAGGATTCATTATGCGCTGTGATTGAAGCAATCATAGCAGTGAAAGAAAATTTTAAAGCGGATTATATAATTGACATTCTTTTGGGCAAGGAAACATCAGAAATACTTGCTCACAAACATGAGGAACTGGAGGTGTTCGGTTCGGGCATGGGAGAAGAAGAAAAGATGTGGAATGCTGTCATCCGTCAGGCTTTGATAGCGGGTTATTTAAGTAAAGATGTAGAGAACTACGGTTTGTTGAAGGTGACTCCCGAAGGACATAAATTCCTGAAGAAGCCGAAATCCTTCAAGATTGTAGAAGACAATGACTTTGAAGAGGAAGAAGAAGAAACTCCGGTTCGGGGAGGTGCTTCCTGTGCGGTAGACCCTGTGCTTTACTCTATGTTGAAAGACTTACGTAAGAAATTGTCCAAGAAATTGGATGTTCCGCCGTATGTTATTTTCCAGGACCCCTCTTTGGAAGCGATGGCCACTATTTATCCTGTAACATTAGATGAATTGCAGAACATTCCGGGTGTAGGCGCCGGAAAAGCGAAGCGTTATGGTCAGGAGTTCTGTGTGCTGATAAAGAAGCATTGTGAAGAAAACGAAATAGAACGTCCGGAAGATTTGCGTGTCCGTACAGTTGCTAATAAATCCAAACTGAAGGTGTCTGTCATTCAAGCTATTGACCGCAAGGTGGCTCTTGATGATATTGCCGTGTCAAAGGGATTGGAATTTAGTGAACTGCTGGATGAAGTGGAGGCTATTGTTTATTCGGGTACCAAGCTGAATATTGATTATTTCCTGGAAGAAATTATGGATGAAGACCATCTGGATGATATCTATGACTATTTCAAAGAATCTACCACGGATAAAATAGATGATGCGATGGATGAACTGGGGGACGACTATACCGAGGATGAAATCCGATTGGTCCGCATCAAGTTTATTTCTGAAATGGCGAATTGATACTTCTTTGATTGTTTTGATAATAAGAAAGCCGGGCAACAGAAATGTTTGTCCGGCTTTCTTGTGTTTTTATAGTATATTCTTATATCGGGAGAAAATATTCCGTTATATTTGCATAAACCTTAAATTTTGTATTATGAGAAATCTAATTTTATTTGTTGGATTATTCTTATCAGTTTCTTGTGTCAACCGGCATTCCATTCATCAGGACTATTTAAGAGAGGCTGAGGCATATATGGAGAAACATCCTGATAGTGCTTTACTTTTTTTACAGCAATTTTCTGTCGATGATTGCAGAAACAGGGAGCAGAAAGCATACTATAACCTTTTGCTGACGCAGGCTTTGGATAAAACGTATCGTTCTATAACCGATGCTCCTATCACATCGGCTTTAGCATTCTATCAGCATAGTGAAGATTCATTGAAAAAAGCGAAAGCCTTCTTCTATCAGGGGAGGCAATATAGTGAGGCGGAAGAATATGAAGCGGCTGTTCGTTGCTATCTTTGTGCGTTGACGGCTATGAAACCGTTGGAAGAACCTAAATACAAAGCGTTGTGTTATTCACATCTGGGGCATGCTAATTTCAAACAAGGTTTGTATGTAAAAAGTTTGAGGTATTATAAAGATGCAGTTCGCACTTTTGAGGGAATAAAGGACAGTACCAATTATACCATATCTTTATTGGATGCCGGATATGGTTTTTTATTGCTGGCAAAACTTGATAGTGCGGAATACTATACCCTACAAGGATTACAAATGGCTGAGTTGATTGATTCAAAGGTGGAGGAACAGACTGCTGTCCGTAATTTGGGCATTATCTATTCGGAGCGGAAAGAATATCAAAAAGCCTTGAATATTCTTCAATCTGCTAGAAATGAAGTTCTAGATGATGATTATTCCTATTTTTATTCTTTGTCTAACGTATATGTACAACAAGAACAATATGATTCCGCTGTATATTATGCAGAGTATATAATCAAGAATGATAGTGATTTGTATGGACAGGCCAGCGGTTATCTTTCTCTGTATAAGATAGCAAAGAAACGGAAGGATTGGGAAAAAGCTTTGGCTTATAAAGAGAAATATGACCTATATGCTGACAGTATCCATGAGCATACGCAAACGGTGAAACTGGAAGATATCCAGGTGAAATATGACAATCAGGAATTGGCCCACGAAAAGGAATTACTTGCGATAAACAAACAGCGTAATGAATGGAGGTTAGGAGGGATAATATTATTTGTTATTCTGCTCTTGCTCTACATTCTGTCTGTCTATAAGCGTGAGAGAGTGAAGAAAGAACGACGTATTTTGTTGCTGCAACAGCAGATACAGGAGAATGAGAACGCTTTGACCACCTTGCAGCACGATTATATCAAGCGGAATAAAGAGATAGAGGACTTGTCTTTCCGCTATGCGCAAAACAATGAAAGACTGTCTGCGGAAAATGAGGTAATGAGGCGGCATCTGCTGGAATTGCAACAGAAGAATAAGGAAGAGAATCTCAAGTTAGCGGATAAAAATAAGATTTTGCTGGACGAACTGAAGAAATACAAGGATATAAAGACCGAGAGTGGAAGGCATAATGAAACCGTTACTTTCATCATTCAGCTTTTAGATAATCCCGATACGGCTCATGCATTAACTCCAAAGGAATTGGATGCTATAGAGTATTTTGTCATCCGTTTGTTCGGTCCCATGTTTCAAAGCCGTGTTGAGGCTGCGGGTCTGAGTGCCACCGAACGGAAGTTGTGGTGCTTGTTACAGTTAGGCTTTCCTCATGCTTCTATTGCCACTTTTCTGTGCATAACTCCTCAATCTGTTTCAAGAGCCAAACTCAGAATGAAGAAAAAGATACAGGAATTTATGGCGAATGATATCGACAAACTCTATATATGATGGTTGCCTTTGGATGTTATTGTCTATATTCGCTTGCTGTTTTATACATGATGGTGTATGCAATGTGTTGATATATAGAGTTTTATATAAATATTATTGCGCACCTATTTGTCTATTTTACTTTCTTGATGGTTTGTTGCGTTATTCCTACATTTGCTAACGTAAACCAAATGAATAATGTAACTATGAAGAACAATCTATTATTTTATTTATTAATGGGCCTTGTTGTAAGTTGTATTTATCCTGTAACAGTATGGGCCGAATTTAATGAAATACAATTTTTGAGTAACGAAAATGTATCGATAAAGATACCTCTGAAAAAGAAAGGTAAAGAGCGGACAAGAAGCATTCTTATCCCTCCTTGTTCAGTGGTACTGCTGGAATCTTCGTTAATTATTTCCTTTCATTTCCTATCAGAAGATGCACAAATCATTCTGTATAGTGCAAATGTCGAAACCTTGCGTGTCTCTATTTCTCAATATCAGCATGGTAGTGAGATAAGCATTCCTATAGACTGTTTGGAATCAGGGAATTATACTTTGGATATAGTTACTGCATCGGGTGAACATTGGTGTGGATCTTTTGAATATGTTCATTGATTTTTGGTACGAAATATACGAGTCTGTAAAAAGAAAGCCTTCACGTACTATTCTGACCAGCATAGGCATATCATGGGGGATTTTTATCCTGATAGTCTTGGTTGGAATAGGATCAGGTTTTGAACGGGGAGTATTCAAACTTTTTAATGGATTCTCTAAAAGCACGACTTATGTATATGCGTCAGAAACATCAATGGGATATAAAGGAGCGGCTAGCGGAAGAAAAATACAATTTCAAAAAGAAGATTTGGATATGTTGAAATCAAGAATACCCGAGATAACCCATCTGTCGCCCGAGACGGGACGTTGGAACGCTGTTTATGCCGGCACGAAGAATGGCTGGTTTGAGACGCGAGGGGTATATCCTGATTACTTCTTGATAAAATTGTTGGAGGTAGAGCATGGTAGAATGTTGAATGCCTTGGATATGAATGAAGCTCGCAAAGTGGTGTTGATAGGTGAAAATGTGGCGGATATGCTTTTCAGGAAAGAAAATCCCATTGGCAAGTATATCCGTATGGGGCAGGAGATGTTCCGGGTAATTGGAACAATAAAGAATACGATGCTTAATTCGTATGAGGCAAGAGTCATTTATATGCCTTACTCGGTCTATGAACAGGTTGATGCCACTGCCGGGCGGTTTGGCACGGTTGTATTCTCTACAGTGAAAGGAGCCAAAATAAAGGAGGTGAATACGCGTGTGCGGAATGTGATGGCCAGAAAATATCAATTTGCGCCCAATGATGATAAAGTCTTTTACTTTAATAGCATGGAGGAACAGGTGAAGGCATTTACTGACTTGTTTGTCATGATTCGCAAGTTCCTGTGGTTTATGGGAATCAGCACGTTGGTCAGTGGTGTAATAGGAGTAGGCAATATCATGTATTCATCGGCAAAGGAGCGTACTCGTGAAATAGGTATCCGCAAGTCTGTAGGTGCCAAGGCACAGCAGATAAAGGCTATGTTTTTATGGGAATCCATAGCTCTTACTTCTTTAGCCGGATATGTAGGGTTGGTTTTGGGATGGGGGATACTGAAGGTTGTAGCACTTTTCATCTCAGAAGACACTCCGATGATGGAAAAACCGGGACTGGATTTTCCGACAGCTGTTGCCGCCATATTTATCTTAGTGATAGCAGGAACATTGGCCGGGCTGAGGCCGGCGATATATGCGGCGGAACTGAATCCTATAGAAGCTCTAAAAGAAGAAAATTGAAATGAAAGTAGTAAGAACTGTTATATTATCCTTGATCCTGGTATTCCTGGCATTTGTCATTTACCGGGCGGTAAAGGGAGGTAGAAAGATACCCGCTTCTACTATCCGTGCCGAGTATCGGGATATTGAGAGCAAACTTACTATTCCGGGGATGATACAGCCCTCTAAAGAAATAGATATAAAATCGACTATCTCCGGTGTGTTGGAAAAGTTGTTGGTGCAGGTTGGAGATGAAGTAGTGGGAGGACAGCCATTGGCGCAAATACGATATGTAAAAGATCCGTTGGAATATAGGCGGCTATTAAAGGAATTGGAAATAGCGGAAACCAGGTATTTGACTGCTG
The DNA here is from genome assembly GCA_963651205.1 of Bacteroidaceae bacterium. Lineage (GTDB taxonomy): Bacteria > Bacteroidota > Bacteroidia > Bacteroidales > Bacteroidaceae > Phocaeicola. The sequence continues at coordinate 30,694 of CAVJPC010000081.1, read as the reverse complement.
AAGCTAGTTTTGTGAGGACGGAAAAGTTATATGTAAAAAAGTTGATAGCGCAAGAGGTGTATGAGGGCGAGAAAAGTAATTTGGCTGTTCTTCTGTCCGAATATGAATCCGTAGAATCGGAGTTGGATATGTTGAAAGGGCAATATAATCAAAAGGGAATATCCAATATTATAACGGCTACTGACGCAGGTACTATATTGGAGCTTCCGATAAAAGAGGGTGGGTCTGTGATGGCAAGAGGTACATTGAATGAAGGAACAACCGTGGCTAGAGTGGCAGATCTGCAATCGTTAGTATTTAAAGGAAACGTATTGGAATCTGATATATTGAAACTTGTTGTAGGGATGGAACTGTCATTATCGGTTCCTATGGATAAGAATATAACTATTGACGGAGTATTAAGACTTGTCGCTCCCAAGGGAATTGTACAGGATGGAGTCGCGCGTTTTGAGATAACTGCCGGTTTGTTTATACCTGAAGAATATAAGCAAATGATAAAAGCCGGTGGTACGGCTAATGCAGAAATAGTGGTGGAGCGGAAAAAGCACGTGCTGGCTTTGGAAGAGAAATATTTTCAGTTTAGCTATGATTCTGTTTTTGTAGAAATAGTAGCTAATGACAGTAAATATGAAAAACGGTTTTTGAAAACAGGAATATCGGATGGAATATATACTGAGATCATTTCAGGAGTAGATAGTCTGGATCACATAAAAATAGAAAGTGAAAAATGGAAAATGTTGTAAGAAATTGCGTGTTGTGTCTATTGGCTTTATTTTTATGTGGCCAAATATATGGTACAACTATTACTGTAGCTCAACGTTCATGTCAATATGTATTTACGATACCTGAAGGATGGGATACTATACCTCAATCTACTCTTTCTTCTAAAATAGGGAAAACATCAGTTAATGCAGGCTTATTTCCTATTCAACAAAAAGCTTATTTTGATGGAAATTATGTATTGATTAGTTTTTTACCTACAATTAGTAGTTTGAATAATTTCAATTTAAAAAAAATAATTGCAGATGTCAATGAAATGAATAAAAGTCAAGTGTTTACATTGTCAGATTCACTATCTATAGAATTGCTGGATACAAAATGTATATCAGATAATGGAATCTTTAATATACAAACGGAGTCAATGGTCTCTAAAGATACATTATGTATTAATTGTTTACAAAGTTTATGCGTGACTAAATATGGATATATTTCAATTTATAGCTATAGAAAGGAGAATGGTCAGTATTGCTTGCAGGATGTAAATGATGCAATAGTGGGAAGTCTGAAAGTGTTAGAAGAATATCAATACAAAGAACCTGTTCAGAAGGAATACTTTACTATAGAGCAGATTGTTATATCTGTTGGGCTTGGTCTTTTATTATATATTTTTCTAGTCTTTATAAATAAGAATAAAAACAAATGAGGTGGGTTGTTTGTATTATATTGTTACTGCTTTTTGTAGCCTTTCATTTAGGCTCTTATAGGCTGTTTCTTGAATCTCAACTCCTGTTTTATATGGCGACATTCATGGTGGGGAGTATATCTTTATTCTATCGTAAAAAAACTATATATGTAAATATTGGAAGTCTCTTCCTATTTCTGATTCTATTATTAATGTTTGTTCATTTTGCTATCAAAGGAAATGAATATGGAACAACGTGGATTTATACAGTACTATGTAGTTTAGTGTTATTCTTTGCATTGAAAAATATTTTTTATCAAAATCCTTTGTTTTTGAAATCGGTGTTACTATTTATTGTTATTGGTTTAGGAATAGAATTAATAATAGGAATAGGTCAGATGAATCTATTGTTGAAAAATGAAAATAGTAATTTTCTTATGGGGGGGACAATGGGGAATCCGGGTGCTTATGCGAATTATTTGAGTGTTATAGTACCATTCCTATTAAGTGTCATTTGGAAGCTTCGATATAATAAAAAAGTTGAAAATATATATTATATATTGCTGGGATGCATTATTATTTCTATTTTTTTGATAGCGATGTCTCAATCTCGGGCGGCTTGGATTGCATGTACTTTAGCATGTTTATTAATAGTGAACAAATATAGTGGGCTTTGGAATAAAGTTAAATATCACATAGATTCTCCTGTTAAAAAGGTTGCTACATTTTTGTGTCTGTCGATATCTTCAATTATTATATTTTATATTTTATATAATTATAAATCAGAATCAGCTTTTGGGCGGTTGCTGATTTGGAAAATAACTATTTTAGCTTCTCATTCTCATTGGTTAGTAGGGAATGGAAGTGGCTATTTTGAGGCTAATTATGGTCATTGGCAAGAAGCTTATTTTTCAACAGGTGGAGATACAAAATTAGAATACTATGTAGCAGACTATGTAACATGTGCTTATAATGAATTTATTCAAATTTTCGTAGAACAAGGTTTTCTAGGGCTTATGTTACTTATAACCTTGATTTTGGCTGCATTCAAGCGCAAAAATTTATCACATTCAATCTTGGTGACTGGATCTAAGGCTTCATTGGTATCAATCTGTATTTTGATGTGTGTATCCTATCCTCTTCAGATGCGTTTGATATATTTTTATTTTATCGTTTTCTTGGCTATAATCTTTTGTGAGCCACAAAAAAATGATTGCCTATTATCAAAGAAGGTAACAAATGGATTACGATGTCTTTATCCCATTTTATGTTTATATATCCTTTGGAATGCTTGCTGTAATCTGTATGGCCTTTTTTTAATGAGAAAAGGACAAACGTCAGTTTTTACTAATGACATTAAAGGTGGGTTAGAATGTTATCAGCAAGCATATCCGTTTCTTGAGAATAATGGGATATTCTTATTTTATTATAGTTCGGCTCTGAGTTTGAATAAACAGTATGTATTAGCAATTAGAGAATTGGAAAAAGCTGTCAAAAAAACATCAAATCCTAGTTGCTATATTTTGCTGGGTGATAACTATAAGGAAATTCAAGAGTATAAAAAAGCTGAATCGGTATATTTGAAAGCAGTACATGCTCTTCCATCGAAATTATATCCTAAATATTTATTGGTTAAATTATATAGGGAATCATCCCAATATGAAAAAGCTTTTAATGTAGCAGATGAAATCATACAAATGCCGGAAAAAGTTAAAACTATGTTGGGTAAAGAGATAAAAGAAGAGATGATTCATCTCGTAAATAATAAATGTCTAATCTTTAAACGTGATAGCCTATGGAAACGTAAACATTAAATGTATTGATGGACGGAAAATTACCGTTTGGTTACAGTTAAATAATTTATTTCTTTAAAATTTATATTATGGTAAATAAAAAAGCAATTTTAGGGATGCTTGTGATGATAGTCACTTCCCTAGGAGTTATGAAGAGCATGAATAATGCTCAGTCTGAACCGCAGCAATGTTGGTCATTAATGATGGCTTATGGTCCTGAAATGTCTCAAGGAGAAAGTGCTGCGGCTGGTGTTTATGGTACCGTTCTTTCTACAGCTGTTGGATGTGTAAATCCTCTGCTTGGATTAGGAATGGGTCTGTAATAGATTCTGGTATGAATAAATTTGTAAGATTTATTCATAATGCCGTAGCCGGTAATAAATTGGCCATGCGACTTGCATTTTTGCCTTTTATATGGATGCCAATGATTGTTGGTGTATTTTTGAAAGAGAACCTAGAAAATCGTTTGCTCCATTATTGTTTATTTGCCGTTTTGTATTTAATAGGTTTTACTATACTCTATTTCTTTTTTAAATTAATAGTTTCTGGTAGATCCTTGCAACTACAAAAAGCTGCTATGGTATTAGTGATTTTGTTGATGCAAAATATTATAATGATATTATTATTTAATTATAAGATTTCTGTATCAATAGGTAGTCTGTTGCTTGCAGCATTACTAAGTTTGGTAATTACTCTTGTTTGTGTTTGTCCAATGTTGACAAAAGCAAAAGTTCTAAATCATACTGATTAATATTAATAATAGAGGATGTGATTTATCATCCTCTATTTAAAATTTATATAATGGAACGATTACGTAGCCCTTTTGTATGCTTTTTAGTACTTGCTTCTCTTTTTTGGCTTTTACCTTTTGTAGCAAGACTTTGTATAATGGACATCCAGCCAGTGGATGCATTTTCGTTTAACAGTCTGTTCGAAGGTATTAATATGCCTGGAGAAAATACTGTATTATTATTGTCGGAAGGCAATAATAAGGAAGCTTTTGAGAATATATTGACAACGAATTTGAAAGGATGTTTGCTAAATGTACTAGGTGGTACATTGTTGGGATTGGGTACAATTATAAATTTGGCGTATAATGGTTTTATTATGGCGGATATGATTGTATTTAGTCATAACTCGGGAATGAGTTGGAATATGATTCTTAAATTGAATTTGCCTCATTGTTTTGAGCTTATAGGATTTTGGATATCAGGAGGAATGGGACTTTACTATGCATGGCAAATAATATGTTTTATTAGACAAAAAGAAAGTTTTACTTCTTCTTTTTATATAATGATGGGGAGGTGTACAGTCGTTTTCTGTTTTATTATATTATTAGCAGCTTATGTTGAATCATATATAACAGAAAATTTTATATGAATAAATTGATAAATATCCTTTCTAGATTACCTCAGTGGTATGGTATTGCTATAATTGTTATCTATAGTGTATTATTAATAGAATTCTTATCTGGAATATATAGTATATTGCCGTCTGTTTCTTTAGGACTATTTTTTGATTATATGGTAAATACAAGTTATGTAATAGTGTTCTTGTCTGGAATTGTAACTTGGATTGTAACCATCTTTGTTTTTCATATTACAGCTTTATTGTTTGGAGGACATTCAATGTTTAAGGAGATGCTTTTAATCTCTTCATATTTTTATATTATACAGATTATAGCAGTAGTTGTTGCTATTTTTATTTTAGAAGATCTTGTTGTCACAAATTTGATAGAATTGATTGATGATCCAGTTTATAGATTAGCGCAAACAGTAATAGATGGTTCGTTTGTATTGTATTATTTATTTGTTGTGCTATTGATTAATAAAATTTATCGGATAAACTTGTTGTATGCTGTATTGTCGGTATTTCTTCCACTAGGAATGGTATGGGGAGTGAGTAAACTTTTTGATTTAATTTAGTGGATTGGTATATATAAAGAAAGAGTATACTGAGGGATCATTGTCCTATATTTGTGTTTGTTTAAATTAATACTAGAAAAAAATGAAACAAAGAACAGTCTTTTTGTTATTGTTGCTATCGGCTACAGTAACAGCATTCGCCCAGGAGGCGAAGTATGGAATCAAGTCTGCCATCCTCAAGAAAGAGGCGGTCACTATGGGGCAGAAAGTGCAAGGCGTGCAGTATTTTGACGATTACGGCAGAAAGGAGGCGTCCGAACTTACGATGAAAGTGGGAGGCGTGGCAAATGTGGAGAAACATATCCGGACAATAGCCGGTGGGGATAAGATTATCTCTATTGATCTCGACATGAAGGTGGCCAATAAAGTACCAATTCCCATAAAGCCGGTCAATTATTTGGACTTGACAGACGAAGTGCGCGAACTGCATAAGATAAAGGAAGTGGGAACAGAAGAAATCTTAGGCCGAAAGTGTACCAAGTACACTTTGGAGGTAGTGTATGGAGGACAAACCACCCATTCCACGGTCTGGATATGGAAAGGTATTCCGCTGAAGAACGAGACTTCATCCAATGGAATGGTTATCGTTACCGAGCAGGCTACGGAAATTCAGGAAAATGTAGAAGTCCCGGCCGAGAAGTTTTTGGTACCCGAAGGAGTAACGGTTCCTTAATCGGATATGAAATGTTGAGGCTTTTATCTTTTATATTTCTAATCAACGCGTTTTTTTCTTGCTTACCGGAAAAGACCGCCTTGGAACGTGCTTTGCGTGCGGCAGGCGATAACCGGACGGAGCTGGAAAAAGTGCTGGCATACTATCAGGATGATACGTTGAAATATCAGGCAGCTTGTTTCCTTATTGAGAATATGCCGGATCAATATGCTGTGTTACCTTTGGATTCCACGGACACATACGCACGGGCTTTGTTGTCTTTGGATAAGGACGATCCCGTCAGTTGGGAAATATCCCGTTCGCTTGTGGCCGCTGTATTCGATTCTATTTCAAAAATCCAACCCGAATCCCGGATTAAAATAGTCAGGGATATAGAAGTAATGACAAGTGACTATTTGATAGAGAACATAGAATCGGCGTTTAAGGTATGGAATCGGAGGGGGGTGGCAAAGCATTATTCGTTTGATGATTTCTGCCGTTATGTATTGCCTTATCGGGTGGCTCATGAACCTCTGTCTCACTGGCGGAGAACTGCCTTGCAGCGTTATGGCCACTGGCTGGATTCGTTGAATGCACCCCAGGATATAGCTCGCAGCATTGCCATGCGTTATCCGGTGCGCTACAATGCAGGCATGACCAAATATCCGTATATCATGAGTTATGAAGAAATGGACAGTTTGCAATGGGGAACTTGTGATGACATGACCGCTTTCCTCACTTTGTCCTTGCGTGCTATCGGCATACCTGCGGCAACGGATGTCGTCAAGGCGTGGGCCAACAGGAGTTCTGCACATTGTTGGAATGTAGTGAAAGACACTGCCGGACATTTTGTTGATATTGGTTACGGACCGGACGGGAAGAACTTTGTGGTCTATAAAGTTTCTAAAGTGTATAGAATGCAGTACCGGTCTCCCGGTGAGGAAGATGTGACACAAGGATATGATATGCCTTTGTCCGATGTCAGTTTTCCATTGGACGGTAAGAATAAACAGGCGTACTTGTGCACATTTAATAATAGCCGGTGGATACCGGTGGCCTTGGCAAGTTCGGAGAATGGGAACGTGACTTTCCGGAACATGGGAAGGGGACTTCTTTGGGGAGATAACAAGATAGATGGTTACAGGGAAGAAGGGAAAGGCATTGCATATCTTCCGGTCGTTCACGAACGGGGAATATTGAAACCTTTCGCCGCTCCGGTCATTTTATATGAAGGAGGGGAAATCCGCTCTCATCGCCCTGTTTTGTCCGATACGGAATCTGTCACCTTACATCGCAAATACCCTAAGTCTAATAAAATAGCTGCTGATGTTCACGATAGTAATGAAGTGGTACCGGGTGATGACTATGAACTTTTCTATTGGAATGATGAATGGTGCAGCCTCGGTAGAAAAACAGCCGGACACGACACATTGGTATATGTGGAAGTACCCAGGAATGCATTGCTTTGGCTGCATAATCATACGAAGGGAAAGGAAGAGCGGATTTTCACGTATGAAAACGGAAAGCAGATTTGGTGGTAATATGGAAATGTTCATTGTAAGTATCTTGTTGCCTTGTCAGAGGCTGAAAGTAAAGGGAGATATCTCTTGCACATATAAAAAAGAAAATAAACTGTCACATCCGTCACATCTGTCACATGGTAACTTATACACTTGAAACACAACGTGTTATAATGGTGACGGATAGCGTGACGGATACGGTGACAGACTTTTGTCAATCTTGCATATACTACAGCCTCTTTTTACATACGCCATGCATGATGTGGGTAGTTTCACCCAGTGGAACAGTTTGTTCCGCCCAGTGGAATAAATGGTTTTATACTAATGGAATAAATTATTCCTGCTAGTGGAATAATTTATTCCTATATGTAAAGACAGGTTGTGCCATGCGTTAGAATTAATGGTTCCTATTAGAAAAACTCATTGTTCCAAATGGTGCAATGCATTGTATGATAGTATATAATGGTCTTGGATTATGCCTGTCGCGAATGCGTTCCTTCAAAATCTTTCCGCTTCACATCCCTATCGGAAACTCCTGTGTCCTTAGCACCTTTTTTACAGAATAAACCTTCCGTTATATTGCTTTGTTTCCCGATTTTATCCGTATCTTTATAGGTTGAAAAAAACGAATAAATACACCACAAATGATAAAGATTACCCAAGTACGCGACGGCGGAAACCATGTAACCCAAAGCACCCTTACACTGGATGCATGGGTAGAGAGAATGAAAGAGGAAGTGAAAACCTATCCCGTCACCATGTTCAGAAGCCAGTTGCGCCATTTTCTCCCCGGCGACCATTGCGAGGCGGCGGACAAACTGCCCAAGATGATGCCAGCCGCCGAGTTCCGCAAGACGGAGGGCGGACAGTGCATGAAGGCTTATAACGGATTGGTGGAACTGACCGTAGGCCCCTTGGCGGGCAGGGCGGAAGTGGAGCAGGTGAAACGAGAGGCATGGAAGTTGCCGCAGACGCGGTGCGCCTTTATGGGCGCCAGCGGACATACGGTGAAAATTCTGGTGGCTTTCACCCGTCCCGACAATACGCTGCCCCTTGCCCGTGCGGAGGCGGAAGCGTTTCATGCTCATGCCTACATCATGACAGTGAAGTGCTACCAGCCCCAGTTGTCATTCGATATCCGTCCCAAGGAACCTTCCCTGGAACAATATTCACGCCTTTCCTATGACCCCGATGTGCTTTACCGGCCGGACTCCGTGCAGTTCTACCTGTCACAGCCTATGGGGATGCCCGATGAAATGGCCTTGCACACCGAACCTGCTGTCTCCGGCCAGCGTCCTTTGGAACGTGCCTTGGGGGATTATGAAACGGCAGATGCGCTCTCCATGCTGTTCGAGGCGGCCTTGAGGCAGGCTTACATTGATTTGGACGAGCCCGATTCGGCCGACGAAAAGCCCTCCTATAGCTGGGATACCCTTCTTTCGCAACTGGCGTTGAACTGTTTCCGGTCGGGCATTCCGGAGGAAGCGGTGGTCAGCAGGGCGCGTTTCCGTCATTTTGCACGCAAACCGTTGGAACTGGTGCGTCAGGTAGTGCGGAATGTGTACAGCCACCGTCAGGATTTCGGAAGCAAATGCTCTTTGAGCCGTGAACAACAATTGTCGGTCCTCATTGCCGAATTTATGAAAAGACGTTATGAATTTCGCTTTAACGTGCAGACCGGCGAGGCGGAGTTCCGCGAGCGGCATTCCTTCTGCTTCCGCTTTCAGCCGGTGGACAAGCGTGCGCTGAATAGCATCGCCCTGGATGCGCAGGCCGAAGGTATCCCCCTGTGGGACAGGGATATCAGCCGCTATGTGTATTCCAACCGTGTGCCGGTGTATAATCCGTTGGAGGATTTTCTGTTCAATCTTCCGGAGTGGGACGGACGCGACCGCATCCGTCCGCTGGCGCAGACCGTACCTTGTGACAATCCGCATTGGCCCGAATTGTTCCACCGCTGGTTTCTGAACATGGTGGCACATTGGCGGGGAATGGACAAGCGCTATGCCAACAGTGTTTCGCCCCTGCTGGTGGGAGCGCAAGGAACGCGCAAGTCCACCTTCTGCCGCAGCATCATGCCGCCTTCCGAATGCTCCTACTATACGGACAGCCTCGACTTCTCGCGCAAGAAAGATGTTGAACTCAGCCTGAATCGCTTTGCGCTGATCAACATTGACGAGTTTGACCAGGTGAGCGCCACGCAGCAGGGATTCTTGAAGCACATTCTGCAAAAGCCGGTGGTGAATGCGCGCCGACCTTACGGCACATCGGTGGTGGAGATGCGCCGCTATGCTTCGTTCATTGCCACCAGTAACCACAAGGATTTGCTGACCGATCCTTCGGGCAGCCGCCGCTTCATCTGCATTGAGGTGACGGGGGTGATTGACACTTCGCGTCCCATAGACTACGATCAGTTGTATGCACAGGCCATGCACGAGCTGGCGCACGGCGAGCGTTACTGGTTTAATGATGCGGACGAGTATGTCATGACGGAAGCGAACCGCGAATTTCAGCAATATTCTCCTGAAGAACAGTTCCTTTTCCGATATTTCCGCTTAGCGGAAGCGGGAGAAGAGGGCGAGTGGATGGCGCCTGCCGAAATATTGAAGATATTGCATCAGGAAGTGGATATTCCATTGAATGCCAAGCGGATAGCGGCATTCGGACGAATTTTGAGAAAACAGGGTATTCCTTCACGACATACACGTAAAGGCACTGTGTATCAGCTGGTAAGGGCATGATGAGGCCCGGAGGCGGCGGTGTGACAGATAAAAGTCTGTCACACCATCCGTCACACCATCTGTCACGGTGGTAAACTATTGTCGCACAATGTGTTGCATACGGCTGTGACAGTGTGACGGATATTACCAGTTAAATTCATTCGTATAATAGTCGAATGGCGGTTCTTCGTTGATGCCTCTCTGGCGGAACAGAAGGCGGATGGTCTGCTGGTCCTGTGGTGAAAAAGGGCGTTCCTTGCGGAAGCATCGGTAATACTGGCTTCTGCCCAGGTGATTGATTATCATGTTGCGCAGCAGGCTGCCTTCTTTGTAAGGCACATTGTCCAGCAGGTGGGTGACTCCCCATGCCATCCGCACTTTGTCGGTGGAACGGAACAGTTCACATTCTTCACCCTCCTTGGGATAACGGAGCGGGTTTACCACTTTAAGAAAGAGATGTTCATCGGTATCCTGCAGGGCGGCAGTCCGCCTCAGGCAGTTTTCGGAACGGGGACATGTGGCGTTGAGGCAGCGTGCGAAGTCTTTGGGCGCAAAGGGAAATTGCGGTTGTTTTTCCATGTTTCTTTTGTTTTTTTATTTTAAAGTACAAATTTAATGAAAAACACCGGAGCAGAAGAATAAAAGCGCTTCATTTATTTCATGAACTCCCTGCTTTTTTGTAATTTAGAGCAGAAACTAAAAACAGGAAGCTATGTGGGAAGAATATAATGAAATAGGTGAGAATGCCGGAAAAATCTGGCGTTATCTGGAAGAGAAAAGAACTGAATTTACCATTCAGGATCTTAGCAAGAGAATGGATATGGGAATTGTTGAGATGGCCATGGCGATAGGGTGGCTGGCAAGAGAGAAGAATATCAATATTCAAAGGAAAGGCTATTTGTTTTATGTGAGCCATTTGGGGTACTGATTCTTTTTATTTCTGCTAAATTTCGTTTTCTCTTAACAAAAAAATATTCTATCGTTTTTCCATATTGAATAAAATGCGTATATTTGCACGCAATAAAATCTAAACGCATAAAGCCCTATGTCATTTATTGCAGATAAAATCGTAATGGACGGATTGACCTACGACGATGTATTGTTGATCCCCGCCTATTCTGAAGTTTTACCAAAAACAGTCGAACTCACGACTAAGTTCTCACGCAACATCGAGTTGAAAGTACCCTTTGTGACTGCCGCTATGGATACGGTTACAGAAGCGAAAATGGCTATTGCCATTGCCCGCGAAGGCGGTATCGGTGTGATTCACAAAAACATGTCTATTGATGAACAGGCACGCCAGGTAGCTATAGTGAAACGTGCGGAAAACGGTATGATTTATGATCCCGTAACTATAAAGAGAGGTTCTACAGTGAGAGATGCCTTGGCATTGATGGCTGAATATAGAATTGGCGGTATTCCTGTGGTGGACGATGAAAGATACCTGGTAGGTATTGTGACCAACCGTGACCTTCGCTTCGAGAAGGATATGGACAAACATATCGATGAGGTAATGACGAAAGAGAATATTGTAACTACCAACCAGTCCACTGATATGGAGGCTGCTTCACAGATTTTGCAAGAGCATAAAATCGAAAAATTGCCGGTAGTTGATAAAGACGGTAAACTGGTGGGCCTTATTACTTATAAAGATATTACAAAAGCAAAAGATAAACCGATGGCTTGTAAAGATGCCAAAGGCCGTCTGCGTGTTGCTGCCGGTGTAGGCGTTACTGCCGATACGCTGGACCGTATGCAGGCTTTGGTGGATGCCGGTGCAGATGCTATCGTGATTGATACAGCTCACGGCCACTCTCTTTATGTGATCGAAAAATTGAAAGAAGCCAAGAAACGCTTCCCCCATATTGATATTGTAGTAGGCAACATTGCCACAGGCGATGCGGCAAAGATGTTGGTAGAGGCCGGCGCTGACGGTGTGAAAGTAGGTATCGGTCCGGGTTCTATTTGTACTACCCGTGTCGTTGCCGGTGTGGGCGTTCCCCAACTTTCTGCCGTATATGATGTTGCCAAGGCATTGAAAGGCACAGGTGTACCTTTGATTGCCGATGGTGGTCTGCGTTATTCGGGAGATGTGGTGAAGGCTTTGGCTGCCGGTGGTTACAGTGTGATGATAGGCTCGTTGGTTGCCGGAACGGAAGAGTCGCCGGGCGACACGATTATCTTCAACGGTCGTAAGTTCAAATCTTATCGCGGTATGGGATCTTTGGAGGCTATGGAGAATGGTTCAAAAGACCGTTATTTCCAAAGCGGAACTGCCGATGTGAAGAAATTGGTTCCGGAAGGTATTGCAGCCCGTGTTCCTTATAAAGGTACTTTGTATGAAGTGATCTATCAGTTGGTAGGTGGTCTTCGTGCAGGTATGGGATACTGTGGCGCCGCTAATATCGAGCAATTGCATGATGCCAAGTTCACCCGCATCACGAATGCCGGTGTATTGGAAAGTCATCCGCATGATGTGGCTATAACCAGTGAGGCTCCTAACTATAGCCGTCCTCAATAAAAACATATAAATGATGCCGCGTAGAGTTGCCGGTATTTTAATGCTTCTCCTTGTGTTCGCGTTGGAAATGCGGGCGCAAGGAGAAGTTGTGTTATCTATTGATGGTGAAATGGTAAGCCGTTCCGAGTTTGAATACTATTTCCGTAAAAGCCCCAAGCGGACTCCGGATTCCTTTCTCCCTTCTTTTATCAATTATAAATTGAAAGTACGCTACGCCCACGATTTGGGAATAGATACTTTATCCGCTTTCCGCAGCCAGATGGCCTATTACCGTGGCAAACTTTTGAAAAAATATTTAGTGGATGCCGGAAAGGAAGAGCAGGCAGCCCGTCAACTATACATACAAGGTGAGCAGCGGTTACAGGCTAATGACTGGATAAGAATTGCCCATATCAGTAAATACCTGCCTCAGAATGCCAGCCGTCAAAAAGAATCAGAAGCACAACGACAAATGGACTCTGTTTATACTGCCTTGCAGGGTGGGGCGGATTTCTCTGCTTTAGCCCGTCAGTACTCCGATGATGAGACATGTAAAGATGCAGGAGGGGTGTTGCCATGGATGCCTGTAAACAAGAATATGCAAGAATGGGTAGACAAACTGGCGACTTTGGAAAGAAATAAGATTTCGGCTCCTTTTTATTCACCTATGGGAATTCATATTGTAAAATGGATAGATCGCAAGCCGGGAATCAGTTTTGAAGAAAAACGGGAACAATTACTGGATTATCTGGAAACGCAGGGTAATCGTACATGGGGGGAACTTTCTGAAGATCAAAAACAAAAACTGGCACTTCAGGAGCAGGAATTGCAGGATGGATTGCTGGCAGCGTATTTATCGCAAAAACATCAGTCGGGGGATAGAACCTGGCAGGAAATTGATTTGGAGCGCTTTTTCAAGCAACATAAATCGGATTATGCTTGGGATTTACCGCATTATCGGGGAGCAGTGATTCATTGCAAGGACAAAAAGACGGCTTCTGCCATTAAGAAATTTTTGAAAAAAAGACCGCTTTCCGAGTGGAAAGATGCATTACATAAACTGACCGGAGACGCTGTTTCTGCCAAAGCCCGTTTGGAGGCGGGTGTTTTTCAGATAGGAACAAACAAGTATATTGATAAACTGGTCTTTAAGTGCGGTGGCTTTCAGCCCGATCCGGTTTTGCCCTATACTTTTGTGATGGGAAAGAAATTGAAAAAAGGGCCCGAGAGTTATGAGGATGTAAAAGAGGCGGTTATCAGGGATTATCTGGCTGTTTATGAGGATGCCTGGCTGAAAGATTTGAAGCGGAAATATAAGGTTGAAATTAACCAAGAGGTTTTAAAAACAGTTAATAATAACGGAAGTAATTAATTATTGCAGTATCTTCGTTCACTATTTTAATGTTATATGAATATCGTGAAAAACTGGGGAGTGTTACTTATTATTGCGGGTGCTTTGTCGGGATGCGGCCAGGAGCACGACCATAAAGGGAAAACTCCTTTAGTGGAAGTAGCCGGTGAACATCTCTATAAAGAAGACTTGCAGGCAGCGCTTCCTTTCCATATTTCAAAAGATGATAGTGTCTTGTTTGCAGAGCACTATATAAAGAACTGGGTGGAAGATGTCCTGCTCTTTGACAAAGCCGAAGGAAACATTCCTGATAACGCAAAGATAGCCAAACTGGTGGAGAATTATCGCAGGGCGTTGATTATGCATACGTATCAGGAGGAACTGATTAATCAGAAACTGGCGAATGAGATTAGTGATGAGGAAATCAGTGCGTATTATGAAAAAAACAAAGAACTGTTTCATACGGAACATCCATTTGTGAAAGGACTTTTTATAAAAGTTCCTCTTCATTCTCAAGACCTGGCAAGTGTGCGCAAATGGTATAAAAAGAACAACCGGGATGCTATTGAGAATTTGGAGAAATACAGCTTGCGCAATGCGGTAAGCTATGATTATTTTTATGACCGGTGGGTTCCATTATCCGACGTTGCTGTCAAAATACCCTTGAAAGTGCTTGATACGGATGAGAATTATTTGGATAAGAACCGGAATATAGAAGTAAAAGACACGGCATTTTGCTATTTCCTGCATGTGGAGGAGTTTTTGGGCAAGGACAAACAGAGGCCGCTGGATTTTGCAAGAAAAGAGATTAAGGAGATTTTAATAAACCTGAAGCGGGTTGAATTTATAAATAAAGTCAAAGAAGAGTTATACCAACGTGCTTCGGATAGGAACAAGATTAATTACTATTATTTGAATTCAAATGAATAAATTGATGTGTACCAAAGTTTATGCACTGGTGCTGATGCTGTTTGCCGTCGTTTCTGTATACGGGCAAGATAATGTGATAGACGAGGTTGTATGGGTAGTAGGTGACGAGGCCATTCTTAAATCAGATGTAGAGAATGAGCGTCTGAACGCCCAGTATGAAGGACGCAAGTTTGACGGTGATCCGTATTGTATTATTCCGGAACAGCTTGCCATCCAGAAGCTATTCCTTCACCAGGCTGCTATTGATAGTATTGAGGTTTCCGAACAGGAAATTATCAGTGATGTGGAAAGACGTACAAACTGGTTGATCGACCAGATCGGGTCTAAAGAGAAAGTAGAAGAATACTACAATAAAACTTCTACCCAGATACGCGAAATGCTCCGCGAGAATATACGTGATGGAAAAACGGTGCAGAAGATGCAGCAGAAGATTGTGGGTGACATCAAGATTACCCCTGCCGAAGTCCGTCGCTACTTCAAGGATCTTCCTCAGGACAGTATTCCTTTCATTCCTACTCAAGTAGAAGTTCAGATCATTACGATGGAGCCCAAGATTCCGCAGGAAGAGATTGAACGGGTGAAGAAGACTTTGCGTGACTATACGGAACGTGTTACTTCCGGTGAAATAGCTTTCTCTACTTTGGCGCGCCTGTATTCGGAAGATGAGGGATCACGTCGCCGTGGCGGTGAACTTGGATTTATGGGTAGAGCTGAGTTGGTACCTGAATATGCGAACGTGGCATTCAACCTGCAAGATCCCAACAAGGTATCCAAGATTGTGGAGTCAGAATTTGGTTATCATATCATTCAGTTGATTGAGAAACGTGGTGACCGTATCAACACCCGTCACATCTTGTTAAAGCCGAAAGTGGATGAGAAAGATTTGGAAGCAGCTTTGTTGCGTCTGGATTCTATTGCCAATGATATCCGTAGTGAGAAATTTACTTTTGATGATGCCGCAACCTATATCTCTCAGGATAAGGATACCCGTAATAACCATGGCTTGATGGCTAACCCGCAGACCGGTACGGCACGTTTTGAAATGCAACAACTGGCTCAGGTTTCACAGGAGGCTGCAAAGATGGTGGAAGGTATGAACGTGGGTGAAATTTCCAAACCGTTCACGATGATTAATACCAAAGGTAAGGAAATTTGTGCTATCGTGAAATTAAAGACCCGTCTTAATGGCCATAAAGCGACTATTACGGAAGACTATCAACGCCTGAAAGGGATCGTGATGGAAAAACGCAGCGAAGAAAAGCTTGATAAATGGATCAAGGATAAACAAAAACATACCTACGTGCGTATTAATGAAAAGTGGCAGAAGTGCGATTTCAAATATCCGGGTTGGGTAAAGAAATAAAATGTAGTGTATAAAGTATATGCTTGGAAAAAGAAAAAATAAATACTCTTCGGGCAGGCATAGGATACTTGTGGTAAGTATCCTGTGCCTGTTCGGCTTTTGCTTGTTGGCTCAGGTGAAGCCGACTAAAAAGGGGGAACAGAAGCCTGCTAAAAGCAAGGTTTATCTGTTGCACTCGGATGTGTTGAAAAAAAGTCCGTTGAATCCGGACCCGGATGCACAGATTTTGATTGGAAATGTTGCATTTCGTCATGACAGTGTATATATGTATTGTGACAGTGCCTGCTTTTATGAGAAAACTAACTCTCTGGAGGCTTTTGATAATGTGAAGATGGTGCAGGGCGATACGTTGTTCTTGTATGGTGATTATTTGTTTTATGATGGGAATACCCAGATTGCCCAGGTACGCTATAATGTACGGATGGAGAACAAGAACACCACCTTGCTGACGGACAGCCTGAACTACGACCGTATTTATAATCTGGGCTATTACTTCGATGGCGGAACCTTGATGGATGAGGAAAATGTATTGACCTCGGAATGGGGGGAATACAGTCCGGCAACCAAGATATCTGTGTTTAATTATGATGTGAAACTGGTTAATCCCAAGTTTACCCTGACTTCGGATACGTTGCGATATAGCACGGCAACCAAAATAGCCAATATTCTTGGTCCGTCCGATATTGTCAGTGATGCCAACCATATTTATTCGGAACTGGGATTCTATAATACGCAGATAGGGCAGGCGGAATTGCTGAACCGTTCTGTGTTGACCAATGAAGGAAAGCGTTTGACGGGTGACAGCTTGTTTTATGATCGTGTAAGGGGATATGGAGAAGCTTTTGATAATGTGTTCATGACGGATACTATCAATAAGAATATGCTGACCGGTGACTATTGTTATTATAATGAGCTGACTAAATATGCATTTGCTACCAAAAAAGCGGTAGCTGTGGACTATTCCCAAGGAGACAGCTTGTTTATGCATGCCGATACGTTGCAGATGTATACTTTCCACTTGAATACCGACTCCATGTACCGGGAAACAAGAGCCTACCATAAAGTGCGCATGTATCGGACGGATGTACAGGGAGTATGCGACTCACTGGTCTTTTCCACCAAAGACAGTTGTCTGACCATGTATTATGACCCTATTCTCTGGAATAACAACCAGCAACTGTTGGGAGAGAAAATCATGATTTACATGAACGACAGCACGATAGACTGGGCGCATATTTTGAACCAGGCTTTGTCCGTAGAACGGATGGACTCCATCAGCTATAATCAGGTGACGGGAAAAGAAATGAAAGCCTATTTTAAGGATGGTGAGATGCGTAAGGTCGATGTCATCGGTTCTGTCCGTCTGGTATATTATCCTATGGAAAGTGACAGTACACTGATTGGAATGAATGTTTCTGAAACCAGTCTGCTGAACATGTTTCTGGAAAACCGGAAGATGAAAAAAATGATTATGAGCCCCAAGTCCAACGGTACACTTTATCCTATGCTTCAGCGTCCTCCCGAGAAAATGAAGTTGGATAATTTTGTGTGGTTTGATTATATACGTCCGCTCAACAAAGAGGATATCTTTAATTGGCGTGGAAAAAAAGCCGGTCAAGAATTGAAAAAGAGCAATCGAAGTGCTGTTCCTTTGCCTAATCATAACTTATTTAATAAAAAGAAATAGCTATGGGAATGTTTAAAATGGAAAAGCCCCGTCGTTTCAACCATCAGTATATTTACGTGGATGAACGGAAGGAGAAGCTACAAAAACTGGAGGAGAATGCCAAACGTGATTTGGGTATGCTTCCCCCAAAAGAATTTTCTCCGGAAGATATCCGTGGAAAATTCATTGAAGGTACCAAGCATTTGAAACGCAGAAAGGAAAGCGGCCGTAAACCTATGACTTACGGAGCTTTGTTGGTGGGCATTCTGGTATTGCTGTATATTTTGCATTACCTGGTGACCGGTGAGTTAACTTTTTAAATAAGCAAGTTTATATAAGAATATGAGCGATATTATCCGTTTGCTGCCGGATTCCGTTGCTAACCAGATAGCAGCGGGAGAGGTGATCCAGCGTCCTGCATCAGTGATTAAAGAATTGGTGGAGAATGCGATAGATGCAGGTGCGCAGCACATAGATGTGTTGGTGGTAGATGCCGGGAAGACTTCTATTCAGGTGATTGATGATGGAAAAGGTATGTCGGAAACAGATGCACGTCTGGCGTTTGAACGTCATGCTACTTCCAAAATCCGTGAAGCTGCCGATTTGTTTGCTTTGCATACCATGGGCTTTCGTGGAGAGGCGCTGGCCTCTATTGCGGCGGTGGCCCAGGTGGAACTTCGTACCCGTCCGGAAGAAGAAGAATTGGGGACTATATTGACGGTAGCCGGTTCTAAAGTGGAAGGACAGGAGGCCGTCTCGTGTTCGAAGGGCAGTAGCTTTAATGTGAAGAATTTGTTTTTCAATGTGCCCGCGCGTCGTAAGTTCCTGAAGTCGAATCAGACGGAACTGAGCAATATATTGACAGAGTTTGAGCGGATCGTGTTGGTAAACCCGGAAGTGTCTTTCACCTTGCACCACAATGGTTCGGAGTTGTTCAATCTTCCGGCACTTCAGTTACGCCAGCGTATCATCGGTGTTTTCGGAAAGAAAATAAACCAGGAATTGCTGTCGCTGGATGTAGATACTACGATGGTTCGTGTATCCGGTTTTGTAGGAAAACCTGAAACGGCCCGTAAGAAAGGTGCTCGTCAGTATTTTTTTGTAAACGGAAGATATATGCGCCATCCCTATTTTCATAAGGCCATCATGGATGCTTATGAGCATTTGGTTCCCGTGGGCGAGCAGGTTTCTTATTTCATTTACTTTGAAGTGGACCCTGCCAACATTGATGTGAACATCCATCCTACCAAGACCGAGATAAAATTTGAAAATGAACAAGCTATCTGGCAAATATTGGCGGCAGCCGTGAAAGAAACTTTAGGCAAGTTTAATGCTGTACCTTCCATAGATTTTGATACGGAAGGAATGCCGGATATTCCGGCTTTTGATACATCACCCTATACCGGCGTACAGCCGCCAAAAACAACTTATAATCCTGATTATAATCCTTTCAATACTTCGGCTGCTCCTCCTTCTTCCTATTCAAAACCCAGTAAAGATTGGGAGCAGTTGTATTCGGGATTGGAGCAACATGCTTCTTCTCAGGGCTCTTTACCGGATGAAAGTGATTATATGATGGGAGTTGCTTCTCCTTCTGTGGAGGCTCCGGGGCTGTATGATCATGTAGAAGATTCTCCGGCTGGTGAGAAATCCGGGCAGCATTATCAATTTAAAGGGCATTTTATTCTGACCTCTGTAAAGTCCGGATTGATGATTATTGACCAGCAACGTGCCCATATCCGTATTTTATATGATAAGTATCTGGGCCAGATCAGTCGTCGCCAAGGTGCTTCTCAAGGAATGTTATTCCCGGATATTGTGCAATTTCCACTTTCAGAAGTGCCTATCTTGCAGGAGATTATGGAAGATTTGTCTTTCCTGGGATTTGAATTGACCGATTTGGGTGGTGGAAGTTATGCCATTAATGGGGTTCCTGCGGGCATTGATGGCTTGAATCCGATAAACCTGATTCAGAATATGGTACATACTGCCATGGAAAAAGGAGGAAAGGTAAAGGAAGAAGTACAAAGTATTTTGGCATTGACCCTGGCGAAAGCGGCAGCGATTGTTCCCGGACAAGTGTTGACTAATGAAGAAATGACCAGTTTGGTGGATGGATTGTTTGCTGTGGCTACCCCCAATTATACTCCCGACGGGAAAACAGTTCTTTCCGTGATTAATGAGGAGGATTTGGAAAAGCTGTTTAAATAATGTGTCAATTGAATAATGTGCTAATGTGTCAATATGCCAATGTGCCAATTGCCATGCGGACATAGCGCAGCATATTGGCACATTAGCACATTATAAAGAACGTGAAGATTCTTGAACTAAATTAAAACAATTTCTCCACAATGTGATTCTTTCACAAGACTTTTGTACTTTTGAAAACTCATTCTCTGTAGAAAGTTTTTTCGAGTAAGGACTTTGTGCGGACAATAAACTATTATATGAAAATAACATTACTTAGCTTGGTCTTGTGCCTGCTTTGCTCTTTGAATGTAGCGGCACAAGGAAGTGACATGGGTAGTAATCCTGAAGATACTACCATTCATCAACTTTCAAAAAAAGAATTAAGACGCCAGCGGGTAGCCAAGCGCAATATACATTATAATATATTGGGTGGTCCGAGTTATACTCCGGACTTTGGTGCGTTAATAGGAGGTAGTGCACTTGTCACTTTCCGTATGAATCCGTCGGATACATTGCAGAGGCGTTCTGTGTTACCCATGGCCGTAGCGGTGATGTTCGAAGGGGGACTGAACCTGATGGTAAAACCCCAGTTGTTTTTCAAGAATGACAAGTTCCGTATTTTTGGTAAGTTTACCTACAAGAATACATTGGAAAATTTCTATGGCATCGGTTACACTACCAATAAACATTATGAGCGTAGCGACTCTACCAGTGAATATCGTTACAGCGGTTTTCAAATTAATCCCTGGTTCTTGTTCCGTCTGGGTAAAAGCAATTTCTTTGCCGGGCCGCAGATTGACTTGAGTTATGATAAGATAACTGATCCCGCCAAATACCTGGTAGATCAGCCTGATTATAAAAAGTTGGGAGGAACAGCCGGCGGATATAGCAACTTCAGTTCCGGAGTGGGATTTCTGCTGACTTATGACAGCCGGGATATCCCTGCTAATGCTTATAAAGGTATTTATCTGGATTTCCGTGGTCTGATGTATCAGAAATTTTTGGGAGGTGACAATAACTTCTACCGTCTGGAAGTGGACTACCGCCAGTACAAGAGTGTAGGAAATAGAAAGGTAATTGCCTGGACTGCACAAACCAAGAATGTATTTGGCGATGTACCTTTGAACCAATATGCCTTGAGTGGAACCCCGTTTGATCTTCGTGGATATTATATGGGGCAATATCGTGATAAATCTTCTCATGTGGTGCTTGCCGAATATCGCCAGATGTTCAATACGGATAAAAGTACATGGGTGAAGCGCATGATACATCATCTGGGTTTTGTAGCATGGGGAGGTTGCGGGTTTATGGGTCCCACAATGGGTAAGATTGAAGGCGTATTGCCCAATGCCGGTCTGGGACTGCGTATCGAAGTACAACCGCGTATGAATGTCCGTCTGGACTTCGGACGTAATTTTACCAACGACCAGAATTTATTCTATTTCAATATGACAGAAGCATTTTAATGGAGGCACACTATGATGCAAACCGAATATATATTAAAAGCGATAGATGCGGCTCTGGCTGCTGGTGAAGAAATTCTGAAGGTTTATAATGATCCCTCTTCCGATTTTCAGGTCGAAAGAAAGGCGGACAATTCTCCGTTAACCCTTGCAGACCGGAAAGCACATGAGGTCATTATGACGTATTTACAAGATACGGAATACCCGGTGTTGAGCGAAGAAGGAAAGCATTTGCCTTATGAAGAACGTGCACTGTGGCATGCCCTGTGGATAGTCGATCCTCTGGATGGAACCAAGGAATTTATTAAACGGAATGGGGAATTTACGGTCAATATTGCTTGGGTAGAGGAAGGTGCTCCTGTTTTCGGAGTAATTTATGTGCCTGTCCAACAGACGCTTTATTGGGGTGAACCGGTTGGCGGTGCTTATAAAATGGAAGGAGTGACTGCACGTGACGGACGTTCATTGGATGAACTGAGAACAGCGGCTGTCAGCCTGCCTTGTCCTAAAACGAATGATGCGTTTGTCATGGTTGCTTCCCGTTCCCATTTATCGGCCGAAACCGAAGAATACATTGAAGAAAAGCGAAAAATACATCCCCGTGTAGAGCTGGCATCTGTGGGCAGTTCCATTAAGATTTGCCGGGTCAGCGAAGGAGTGGCCGATGAGTATCCCCGTTTCGCCCCTACGATGGAGTGGGATACGGCTGCCGGGCATGCCATAGCCAAAGCATCGGGAGCCGAAGTATATCAGGCGGGAAAAGAAGAGCCGCTTGTTTATAACAAACCGGACTTGTTGAACCCCTGGTTCATCGTCAAACGAAACTAATATTCAGAAACGATGCTGACATTCGAAATGATTATTGTATTTCTGGGATTGATAGGAATGGTGACTGCGCTGATCCTTGACAAGATGCGTCCCGGAATGATCCTGTTCTCTGTTGTCGTGCTCTTTCTGGCTTCCGGCATACTGACTCCGAAAGAGATGTTGGAGGGGTTCAGCAACAAGGGGATGATTACCGTAGCATTGCTTTTTCTGATTAGTGAAGGAATACGCCAGTCGGGAGCGTTGGGGCAATTAATCAAGAAACTTCTTCCTCAGGGAAAGACCACGGTCATGAAAGCTCAGGCACGTATGTTGCCTGCCATTTCGTTCGTTTCGGCTTTTCTGAACAACACACCGGTGGTAGTCATCTTTGCACCTATCATTAAGCGTTGGGCGGAGTCGGTTCATTTGCCGGCAACCAAATTCCTGATTCCCATATCTTATGCTACCATTCTGGGAGGTATCTGTACCCTTATCGGGACATCTACCAATCTGGTGGTGGATGGCATGATTCTGGATGCCGGATATAAAGGGTTCGGTATGTTCGAATTGGGACGTGTCGGTATTTTCATCGCTTTGGCAGGTATTCTTTATTTATTATTCTTTTCCTCCAGACTGTTGCCCGATGTTCGTAAAGATACGGTAGGAGATGAGCACAGTGATCCGGATACACCTGCTTTGCATCGGGTTGAGGCAGTGATCGGCGCGCGTTTTCCGGGCATCAACAAACGGGTGGGGGATTTTAATTTTGTCCGTCATTATGGTGCTGAGGTAAGGGAAATAAAACGAAGCGGGGTCAGTATAGTCGATAATTTGTCACGGGTGAAATTCCACGAGGGGGACACCTTGGTATTATGGGCGGACGATTCATTCATTTCTACCTGGGGAGACTCTTCTGTCTTTGTATTGCTAGCCAATGGCAAGGATACAGAGCCGAATGCCGGTAAAAAGAAACGCTGGTTTGCATTGGCTTTGCTCGTACTGATGATTGTGGGGGCGACAGTGGGCGAACTGCCCTTTATGGAAAAAATGTTTCCGGGCATTGACCTTGATATGTTCTTTTTTGCAGCTGTAACTACCGTTATTATGGCATGGACCAAGCTTTTTCCGGCACGTAAATATACAAAATATATATCCTGGGACATCTTGATCACCATTGCCTGTGCATTCGCTATCAGCCGTGCTATGGTCAATTCCGGAGTGGCAGATATCATTGCGCGTGCCATCATTGATATGAGTGATGATTATGGTCCGCATGTATTACTGGCAGTTCTGTTTATCATCACCAACCTGTTTACCGAGCTGATAACCAATAATGCGGCGGCGGCCTTGGCTTTTCCGCTTGCTCTTTCGCTGTCCAATCAGTTAGGGGTAAGCCCGATGCCTTTCTTTGTGGTGATCTGTATCGCTGCGTCAGCCAGTTTTTCTACCCCCATCGGTTATCAGACAAACCTGATAGTGCAAGGTATCGGAAACTACAAGTTTACGGATTTTGTGCGTATCGGTCTGCCGTTGAATATTCTGACATTTATCATTTCGGTACTCCTGATACCGCTGATATGGCCTTTTTGATGAAGTTGAAAATAAAATAAAAATAGAGAAATGAAAGAAGAGAATATATACCCGATATTTGACCGTATGCTTTCCCGCGAGGATAAGGAAGAACTGTTGGGGCAGCAGGGCATGATGCTATGGCTGACCGGACTGAGCGGATCGGGTAAAAGTACCATTGCCATTGCCTTGGAGCGCGAATTGCATGAACGCGGTTTGTTATGCCGCATTTTGGACGGGGATAATATCCGCAGTGGCATCAATAACAATTTGGGCTTTTCCGAAGAAGATCGTGTGGAAAATATCCGTCGTATTGCCGAAATAGGCAAACTGTTTGTAGATACGGGTATTATCACTATTGCCGCATTTATCAGCCCTAACAACGAGCTTCGTCAAATGGCATCCCGTATTATCGGACCGGACCGTTTTCTGGAAGTTTATGTCAGCACGCCGTTGGAAGAGTGCGAGAAGCGCGATGTGAAAGGCCTTTATGCCAAAGCGCGCCGTGGCGAGATCAAGAACTTTACAGGTATTTCCGCTCCTTTCGAGGTTCCTGAAAATCCCGCTATCTCTCTGGATACTTCGAAGATGAGTTTAAAAGAATCTGTAGAAACTTTGCTGGAACTGTTATTGCCTGAGGTGGCAAATAAATAGAAAGGGGAAAGTCCCGATGGATAAAGAGTAATAGAAGATCAAAAAGAAATAAACAGAATGGAAGAAAATTATAACTTAAGCCACTTGAAAGAACTGGAAGCAGAGTCTATTCATATCATTCGTGAAGTGGCTGCCGAATTTGAGAATCCTGTAATGCTTTATAGCATTGGCAAAGACTCGTCTGTCATGGTGCGGCTGGCGGAGAAAGCATTCTACCCCGGAAAAGTGCCTTTCCCCTTGATGCATATCGATTCAAAATGGAAATTCAGGGAAATGATAGAGTTTCGCGATACCTATGCTAAAGAATATGGCTGGAACTTGATTGTGGAAAGTAACATGGAGGCTTTTAATGCCGGAGTAGGACCGTTTACTCATGGCAGCAAAGTACATACCGACCTGATGAAAACGCAGGCGTTGTTACGTGCTCTGGACAAATATAAATTTGATGCAGCCTTTGGTGGTGCACGCCGTGACGAAGAAAAGTCACGTGCCAAGGAACGTATCTTCTCTTTCCGTGACCGTTTCCACCAGTGGGACCCCAAGAACCAGCGTCCGGAGTTGTGGGATATTTATAATGCCAGGATACATAAAGGTGAAAGTATCCGCGTCTTTCCATTGAGCAACTGGACCGAACTGGATATCTGGCAATACATTCGCCTGGAAAACATTCCCATCGTACCACTTTATTTTGCCAAGGAACGTCCGGTTGTAAATCTTGACGGAAACTTGATTATGGCGGACGATGACCGTCTGCCCCAAGAATACCGGGAACGTATTGAAATGAAGAACGTCCGTTTCCGCACATTGGGTTGTTGGCCTTTGACCGGAGCCGTAGAGAGCGAAGCCGATACCATTGAAAAGATTGTAGAGGAAATGATGACCACTACCAAGAGTGAACGTACTACCCGGGTCATTGACTTTGACCAGGACGCCAGTATGGAACAGAAGAAGCGTGAAGGATATTTTTAAATGGAGAATGAAAAATTAAAAGCTGGATAATGGATAATAAACTGAATATAAAGGAGTATCTGGACAGGGACGAACAGAAAGACTTGCTCCGCTTGTTGACTGCCGGTTCTGTAGACGATGGAAAATCTACCTTGATTGGCCGTTTGCTGTTTGACAGCAAGAAGCTGTATGAAGACCAACTTGCCGCGCTGGAGCGTGACAGCAAGCGCATGGGCAATGCAGGTGACCATATAGACTATGCTTTGTTGTGTGACGGGCTGAAAGCCGAACGCGAACAGGGGATCACTATTGATGTGGCTTACCGCTATTTCTCTACGAATCACCGCAAATTTATCATTGCTGACACTCCGGGGCACGAACAATATACCCGTAATATGATTACCGGCGGATCTACCGCCAATCTTGCCATTATATTGGTGGACGCTCGTCTGGGAATCATTACGCAGACCCGCCGTCATACCTTCTTGGTTTCTTTGCTGGGAATCAAACACGTGGTGCTGGCCGTGAACAAGATGGACCTGGTAGATTTCTCGGAAGAACGCTTCAATGAAATTGTAGCCGGGTATAAGAAGTTTGTAGAACCGTTGGAGATACCCGATGTATATTGCATTCCTCTTTCGGCTCTTGATGGCGACAACGTGGTCGAAAAATCGGAACGTACTCCTTGGTATAAGGGTATTTCTTTACTGGAACTGCTGGAAACGGTTTCTATAGAGAATGACCACAACCTCACTGATTTCCGTTTCCCGGTTCAATATGTGTTAAGACCGAATCTGGATTTCCGTGGTTTCTGCGGCAAGGTGGCATCAGGCATTATCCGTAAAGGAGATGAAGTAATGGCATTGCCATCGGGTAAAAAGTCACATATCAAGAGCATTGTCACCTATGACGGTGAGTTGGATTATGCTTTTCCGCCGCAAGCAGTCACGCTGACATTGGAGGACGAAATAGACGTTTCCCGCGGTGAAATGCTGGTACATCCTGACCATGCGCCTATGGCAGACCGTAATTTTGAAGCCATGCTGGTATGGATGGATGAAGAACCGATGGACCTTAACAAGTCTTTCTTTATCAAGCAGACTACCCATACCGGACGTACCCATATTGACCGCATTAAATATAAGGTCAATGTGAATACGATGGAGCAGCTTTCCATAGAGAATGGAAAACTCACTAAAGAAGAATTGCCTTTGCAGTTGAACCAGATTGCCCGTGTGACCTTCACTACCGCCAAACCGCTTTTCTTTGATCCTTATCAGAAGAATAAAGCCTGCGGCTCTTTTATCCTCATTGATCCGGTTACCAACAATACCAGTGCAGTGGGTATGATTATAGATAGGGTGGAAGCAGCGGATATGCTTCATGCTGTGGATATTCCTACCCTGAACCTGACAGCTATGGGAATAGGCGAGGCACACTATGAAGTGATAGAGAAGATAGTGAAGGAACTGGATCGTCAAGGTATCTCAGTCAGAATAGAAAAATAGCAGCGAAACAATTAAAAACAAGAAAAGTAATGGGTTTACTTGAATTCAATAAACTGCCGATCAATACCTTAGTGGGCGCCGACTGGAAGACATTCAAGGCAATTACCGCCGGAAGGGAAATTGACCCGGCTTACAAAGGAAAATACCGTCTGACGAAGGCGGTATGCCGTTTGCTTTCCACCTTGGCCCCCTTGCAGGAAAACCGATACAGGAAACTGCTGGCAGACAAGCCTCTGGAACATGATCCGGTCTTTATCCTCGGTCACTGGCGCAGCGGGACTACCTTTATGCACAATGTATTCTCTTGTGACAAACACTTTGGCTACAATACGACTTATCAGACCGTATTCCCCCATCTGATGATGTGGGGGCAGCCTTTCTTCAAAAAGAATATGAGCTGGCTGATGCCCGACAAGCGTCCTACGGACAATATGGAACTGGCTGTAGACCTTCCCCAGGAAGAAGAATTTGCCTTGGCAAACATGATGCCCTATACCTATTATAACTTTTGGTTTTTGCCCCAATACCAACAGGAGTATGCTGATAAATACCTGTTGTTCAATGATATCAGCGAGCCGGAATTGAAAGAGTTTCAGGAAATATTCACCAAACTCATCAAGATCTCCCTTTGGAATACAGGGGGTACACAGTTCTTGAGCAAGAATCCCCCTCATACCGGCCGTGTAAAAGAGTTGGTTAAAATGTTCCCGAATGCCAAGTTCATTTATCTGATGCGTAATCCCTATACCGTATTCGAGTCTACGAGAAACTTCTTCACCAATACCATTCAGCCTTTGAAACTGGAAGATATTTCTCCCGAAGTATTGGAACAGAATATTTTGTCCATCTATGCCAAGTTATATCATAAATATGAGGCGGACAAGCAATTCATTCCTGAAGGGAACTTGGTGGAGGTGAAATTCGAAGACTTCGAAGCGGATGCTATGGCGATGACCGAAAACATTTATCAGACACTTTCCATTCCCGGATTTGAGGAAGCATCTCCGGCTATCGGCAAGTACATAGGTGGAAAGAAAGGGTATAAAAAGAATAAGTATCAATATGATGGACGTACCATTCAACTGGTAGAGGAACACTGGAAGTTCGCTCTGGATCACTGGGGATATTCTTTGTAAACCTTCTTCTTCTTACTGCATTAGGCGGAACAAGATTCATACTACTTTGTGTTTAAATCTCCAATAAAACAAAGTAGTATGAATTACGGTATTAATGTTTTATTCAGAGCTATTCCATTGGTGATGGGGTTGTTTTGTCGGGCGTATTCAATGCCATAGTCGTCAAGCTAAGTTTCTTAGTGTTAAAATAGTACTGCTCTTCATAGTCGTTGGTAACTTCATCCCCTCTTGAGAGGGGTAAGGGGTGTGTTAAAATACACTCACGAATACATTTTCTTATACGAATACATTTTCTTATGTTTTTCACACACCCCTACCCCTCTCAAGAGGGGATGAAGTTACCAACGACTATGGAAAATTAACCCTATTTTCCTTAGCTTGACGGCTATAAGATTCAATCTGCTATTACCAGTGGATATACAAAGTTCTCTTTCCGTATCATTAAGCGTTTTCTTCCGTATCATTAAGGCATTTTTTACTGATGTTTACTACGTCCCACTACAGCAGGACGTAAGTTCCACTGTAACGGGACGTATATCCTATTACAGTAGGACATACGTTCTGCTGTTGTAGGACGTACTAGCTTTCAGTACAAAAAGGCTTAACCATCCATATAGAAAGCCTTAGTCATGCATAATAAACGCCTTGCTACTATATAGCCAAAGTTCAAAACAAAAATCACAAGTTGGTTTTTAAGCATTGTTACTGCGGGCAAGTACTGAAATTATTTTATTTTTCTTGTTGCATTTCTTATTTATATTGTATCTTTGCTATGCATTTCATTATATCCTCGACAGGGAAACCTGCCAATAATTTGTGATAGGCATTTTTATGTCTGTTCACTTCATTCTATATGGGCGGTTTCGTACCCCCATGTAGAGTGTTAATGCACCTACTGCTGTCGAGGATGGTGAAATGCAATGGGACGGGCGGAACCGCTTTTTTATTTTCTAAAACTACCCTTCTGCTTTGTTTCATTGAACTTAATCCATTCACTATTAAATTAAAATTCTTATGGAAGAAATTTTGAACAATGAGCAGGTTCGCCCGGGGGACGAAACGCAATTGATGCATGTTGTATTTTCATCGGATGATGAAATGATGTCTTTTTATCTCACGCTCTATCGCTTGATGAATCCGGATAGTTTTTTGGTACAGAGTACGGATAAAAAGAAATTGGAGGATTTAGCTAAACGATTTTATAAATGGATACCGGCTTTTGATGCTGTAGATAATTATAAATCTATTAGTATAAAAGAGGTAATAAAAGGATTTGGCATGAATATGATGAATACGAATGTTTCGAATAGTAACCGTTTGCGGAGTGCTGAATCAGTAGGTGATTTAATGGATTGCGTTCTGAATACGACTAAAAATATCGGCCAGTTCAAGCAGATGTACAGAATAAATATCCTGCATCTTGAGAATATAAAGTACCTGCTGAAAAAGCTGAGAGCAAAGGTCGGTGAAGAAGATGGGTGTGAAGAAGAAAAAAATGAAGTAGATGATATCACTGATGTTAGTATTCTGTCCTGACCGTCGGGTAGATCAATAAAAAAGAGGGAATCCTTTTGGTGGGATTCCCTCTGTGCTGACCTTTTGTTTTCAAAAAGGCAGAGTATTATTGGGCTTCGATAATTACACGACGGTTGAATGACGGAGGAGTCAATGTGTTGACACCACCCATACCGCTGATGATTAAGTTACTCTTGTTAACACCCAATTTTACCAATTCATTGGCCACGTTGTTAGCACGGTCTTCACTCAATTGTTTGTTCCATGCAGCGCTACCTGTATCGCTGTCAGCATAACCGGTTACTTTCAGTTTCAGACCCGGATTGTCTTTAACTAAGTCTGCAATCTGTTGCAAATTCACAGTTGCATTAGCCGGAAGAACTGCCGAACCAATCTGGAAGAATACAGATTGGGGAGCCGGAGCGATTTGGTTCACAGTCACTTGTTCTGTAACCACTTCGTTAGGCTGGTTGGCAAGCTGTGCTTTCAATTGGCGGTTTTGTTCTATTTGTTGAGCCAAAGCTGCATTGATGGCATCCATCTGTGAAGAAGTAAGCGCCATGATAGCATCTACGTCCGGAGCAGGCTTGAATCCTCTTTGCGGGAATTTATAAGTGATACCCACGGTTGCACCCAGCATTACGTCAAGACCTTTATTGATAGTCTTTCCATCGAATTTGTTTTCAGCACCCATTCCATACAGTTCCAGGTTCAAGTCCCATGCGTTGGCTACGTGGAAGGTATTGATGATACCGAAGTTCACAGCCAGAGAATTGCGGCGTGGAGCATCGTATGAGTGTGCAAAACCGAAACCTAAGAACGGAACGAAGTCATAAACACGATCTTCATTATATCCTGCCAACATATTGCTGACATTGAACAAGATGTCGCCGTGCAAGTTCATGTAGTTGAACTTATCCTGATAGTAGCCTTCGCTCAGCATGTGAGGTTTGGAGTATACGGACGGATCACTGGAGAAGCTCTTTGCCTGCAAACCGCTGTACTGCAAACGCAATCCTAAACCGGGAGTTCCCTTACCTGAATATCACTGAATGGAGTGTAGCCGATGTATGCGGAGACAA